>JBGQHN010000027.1:0-23243 GCA_041497975.1 Planctomycetia bacterium
GATTGAGGACATGGTACACGTAGCCGCCGACGATGTTGCGAGCGCTGCGAGGCATGCCTTAAGGATACCGAATTCAGCGGTCGGCTGCAAGAAAAAAGGTTTGCGTCCCCTTTATTTCAGGTGGCGGTCCGCAAAGTCGAGATAGCGCAGCCAGTCATAGTCGGTCAGCGCGTGTTTGCCGACGCGGATGTGGTAGCCGATGGAATTGCCGACGGGATGATTGACGCTCGGCTGTTCCCGTACGCCCAAGCCTGATTTGCCCAGCAGGCGATAGACCGCTTCGGCGCCGGCGGCGGCGAGAAACTCGCCTTTGGGATCGGCCCAGTTGTCGTCCAGCGCGCTGGCGATGTACACCGGGCGCGGAGCGATCAGGGCCACCAGCTCGTGCTGATCGACGGGCAGTTGATCCTCATGGTCGTTGTACTTCGAAAAATTGCCGCAGAACCAATGCGGAAAAACCCCATTGATGCGCCCCACGGTTTCGCCGAAAATGCGGCGGCTCAACGCGGCTCCTCCGCAGCCCGAGTCGTTCGAGATCACCAGCGCGAACCGGGGATCTTGGGCACCGGCCCAAAGAGCCGTCTTGCCCATCCGCGAATGGCCGATGACCGCCACGCGGCGCGCGTCGATATCGCGATCGGCGTGCATGTAATCGAGCGCCCGGCTCAGACCCCAAGCCCAGGTGGCAATCGCGCCCGGCTCCTCTGGCCCCGGCGGTCCAGTGCGGTCGGGAAAGAAAGCGGACAACACGCCCTGGCGAAAGCTCTCTTTGTCATCCGGACAAAAGTCTTTCGCGTCGAGCGTGGCAATCGCATAGCCACGCTCGAGAATGACCTCCATCAACCGCTTCCCCGGCAGCGCTTCGCCGACGTCCGCGTCAAGCGGTTTGCCTGGCACGGGCTCGTCGGAGGCCGTGTCGAACAGATGCAGACCCACGAACGCGGGCACGGGCCGCTTGGCCGCGGCGGACACGAAAAGCGTGATCGTAAAACCAGGATAAGCGCGGTCGCCCAAAAGAAACTCGACGCGGACCTTCTTGCGAGTTGCCTTGCCACCGATGGTTCCAGGCGTCTCGGTGACGTGATACCGCGCGCCGCCCGGATCGCTCATTCGCCGTCCGTAGACGTGCATTTCGAATAGTTTCAGCAGCTCGGGCCGACGAAGGTTGCTCCACATCGACGCGTTGGCAACCGGGCGGCCGTCTTGCATGGTCAGTGGATCGGGCAGCGTAAACGCCGGAACTTTTGCTTCGTCGTAGTTGATGACTTCGTCGGCGGCTGGGGCAGTTGACGCGGTCACCGCCACGATAAAGGCTAAGGCCGCAAGCGGAAAAGCGCAATCGGTCAGTTTTCGCACGGGCGGCCGATGGAAGCGCGGAGCGCGCATGACGTGGGTTCCAGTTCCAATTTGAATGGTGAAGCGATCTCCGACCGGGGTTACCCGATCTTTTGCGCGGCTATAATGTGCCGGGCCTCGTACATTGTGATGTTCATTGGGAGTCGTGTCATGATCGAGCTGGAAGACCGTGGGCCGGTTACGATTTTGCGCATGACGCGCGGAAAGGGCAACGCGCTTAGCTTGGATTTCGTCGAGGCGCTGGACGAAGCGTTGGGCAAGGTCGAGCGTGGCCCGGCCCGGGCGGCGGTCATCACGGGCCAGGGGAGCGTGTTCGGCGCCGGGGTCGACTTGCCAGAATTGATCGCCGGTGGCGAGGCCTATGTCCGAAAATTCATTCCTCGAATGCTGGAAGCGTTCCGGCGATTTGCGACGTTTCCAAAACCGTTGGTCGCGGCCGTCAACGGTCATGCAATCGCGGGCGGCGCGATCATGATGTTGGCTTGCGACCAGCGGTTGCTCGCGCGGGGCACGGCCCGCGTGGGCCTGACCGAGATCCAGGTCGGCGTGACCTTTCCCTCCTGGGCACTGGAAATTGCCCGCTTCACGACGCCGGTCGAACACTTTGCGACGCTCATCTGCACGGGTCGCACGTGGCAGCCCGCAGAGGCGTTGGCCCGAGGACTGGTCGACGAGCTTGTTGAGCCGGAGCGATTGCTCGAACGAGCCCTCGAGGTGGCGGGCGAAATGGCCGCGGTCTCGCCGTCGACGTTCGCCGCAACCAAACTGGCCGTCCGCCGGCCGATGATCGAGGCGGCCGAGCGCCAGGCCGGGGGCGATGCGGCGATTGTCGAATTCTGGAGTTCGCAGGAAGCACGGGCCCAGATGTCGGCCTTCGTCGAACGCACGATCAAGCGGCGCGCCTGACCGATTCCGAGGGATCGACGGTCTGTGTAAACGATGGCGAATCGTTTGCCCCCGGCTTCCCGAACGGTACATTGATTCGTATCGCAAGGGCCTCAACGGAACCGATTCACAAGAACCGTCGGCAGTCACCGCATGCCAAAAGCATTTTTAACGGCGATCGCGGCCTACCTCCTGGCATTGTCGTCCGCGGTTGCCGTCGAAAATGAAGTGGGCTTCGCCCAGAGCGAAGGCAGCCTCGCGATCAAGATCGGCGGACGGTCGTTTGGCACGTACGTCTATCGAGATGACAAGATCCTGCGCCCCTACTTCGCCCATCTGCATGCACCGGGCGGCAGCCAGGTCACGCGGCACCATCCGCCAATTCCCGGGACGGATGCGGCGGACCACGACACGATGCATCCGGGCCTTTGGTTGGGCTTCGGCGATATTTCAGGCGCTGACTTTTGGCGAAACAAGGCGGTCGTCAGGCACGTCGAATTCATCGACAAGCCCAGCACGGACGCCGGCGGCGGACGCTTCGCCGTCCGAAACCGCTATGTCGCGCACGACAAGACCGTTTGCGAAGAAGTTTGCCGTGTCGCCGTTCAGCTGGGGCGCCACGGATATCTGATCTTGTTGGATTCGCGGTTTAGCGGCCCGGACGATTTTTACTTTGGCGACCAGGAAGAGATGGGTCTTGGCGTTCGCGTGGCAACGCCGATGGCAGTGAAGAATGGCGGCAGCTTGACCAATAGCGATGGCTTGGTTGGCGAAAAGCAAGTCTGGGGCAAGCAAGCCGATTGGTGCGACTACAGCGGAGTCGTGGCCGGCATGCCGGCGGGAATCCTGCTTGTGCCCGACCCAAAGAACTTTCGCCGCTCGTGGTTTCATGCTCGCGACTATGGCTTTGTCGCGGCCAACCCATTCGGGCGAAATGCCTTTACGAAAGGCGAAAAAAGCAAGGTCACCGTGCCACGGGGAGAGTCGTTGCGGCTGGGCTTCGCAATTCTTTTCCATGCCGGGCCCGTCGACCTTCCAGCGGCCTACGCCGAAGCGCTGCAAGCGCTCGGTGCTGGCGGTTGAGTGGCTGCCGAGCGCGGCCCGACGAAGAGGGAGGATACCATGGATCGTCAGCAGCCTTTGCCGGAGCAGGTGTCCGACCCGCGCACATACCTGGCGGCGGAAAGGACGCTGCTGGCGTGGATACGCACGGGGTTGGCGATGATGGGATTTGGATTCGTGGTGGCGAGATTCGGGCTGTTTTTGCGAGAAATCGCGGCGGTGCGGGATCTGCCCGTGCCGCCACGGCTGGGCTCGACGATGTGGGTGGGAACGACGCTCGTGATCTTTGGCGTGGCAGTCAACCTTTGTGCCGCGGTCAAACATTGGCAGACGGTTCGACGGGTGGCGCAGGGCAGAACGATTCCGATGCGTCCACTGTCGATGGCCAGTGTCGTGGCGGTCATTCTGGCAATCTTTGGCCTGCTGATCGCGTTTTATTTGTTCGTTGGCGTTGCCGAAGCGAACGGTTGATTCATGACCCTGGCTAGTGCCTGCCAACGCTCGGGACTTGAGAGAGAAAGGATCACGATGAAGATCGCTAATACAACGCATATTGCCGTCCTGATTGCGGTGTTTGCCTCGACCATCGCGGCCCGCTGGGTCCAGGCCGACGAATGGCCGCAGTGGCGAGGTCCGAATCGCGACGGCGTGTGGCGCGAAGACGGGCTTGTCGACAAGTTTGCCGAAACGCAACTGAAATTGCGCTGGCGCGCGCCGATCGGCAGCGGCTACAGCGGCCCGACCGTTGCCGCGGGCCGCGTGTACGTGACGGATCGGGTCGTGGAACCGAAACAACTGGAGCGTGTGCATTGCTTCGATTGGAAAACGGGCCAGCCCGAATGGTCCTACAGCTACGAGTGCGTTTACAAGGACGTCGGCTACACGGCCGGGCCGCGCGCCAGCGTGACGATCGACGACGGCCGCGCGTATTCATTGGGGTCGATGGGGCATTTCGTTTGCTTCGATGCGGCAACCGGCAAGGTGCTTTGGAATAAGGACCTCAACGACGAATACAAGATTCGCATGCCCATCTGGGGCATTGCGGCTTCGCCGCTGGTCGAAGAGGACCAGGTGGTCGTGCAAATCGGCGGCGAGCGCGCCTGCCTGGTCGCCTTCAATAAGCGCTCCGGCGAGGAACAATGGCGAGCGCTCGACGACAATGCCTCGTATTCGGCGCCGATCATGATCGAACAAGCCGGCCGCCGCGTGCTCGTTTGCTGGACCGGCGACAGTGTGGTCGGGCTGAACGCGAAGACCGGCGAAGTTTATTGGCAGCACCCGTTCAAGCCGGCCAAGATGGTGATTAACATTGCCACGCCGGTGCTGGCAAAGAATCGCCTGTTCTTCACGAGCTTTTACGACGGCTCGTTAATGCTCGCGCTTAAGCCCGGCGAGCTCGGGGTCGACCCATTGTGGCGGCGCAGTGGCCGCGACGAGCAGCATACCGACAGCCTGCACTCGATCATCAGCACGCCGTATCTGGAAGGTGATTACATTTATGGCGTGGATAGCTACGGCGAGTTTCGCTGCTTGGACGCCAAGACCGGTGAGCGGGTTTGGGAAAGCCTGCAGCCGACCCCCAAGTCGCGCTGGAGCACGATCCACATGGTCAAAAACGGCCGACGGATGTGGATGTTTAACGAGCGCGGCGAACTGATCATCGCCGAGCTTTCACCCGCGGGCTATCAGGAAATCAGCCGTGCGAAGCTGATCGAACCGACGCGCGTGCAGTTGCCGCAGCGGGGCGGCGTGTGCTGGTCGCATCCCGCCTACGCCCATCGACACGTCTTTGCGCGCAATGACGAAGAACTGGTATGCGCGAGTCTGGCCGAAGGCGAGAACTAGCTAGCGTGCAACTACACGCCGGATTAGTTTGCCCCCTTGCCGCAATCACAAGTTCCAGGAACCGATCGTTTCCTTATTCGGCGCAAACCGCCCATTCGCGTTTCGTCCATGCTCAAGCGTCCCAGGAAAACGCCGGCGGTACTGGAACATCTCGATTGACGGTTTATTCGCAGGCGTTACAATTCGATGCGGTTCAGAAGGCGCTTACCCGCTCATTTTGAGGATCGACGTAGAGCGCTGGCTGCGCATTGGCGATCGCAAATTCGAAGCGCGGACAGAGTTCAAGCAAGCAGGGAACGCTTAGCATGAACGTGCACCGCCTAGCCACGGGCGCATTGGTTTGGGCACCGGCCAAGTTGAATCTCTTTTTCGAGATTCTTGCCAAACGCGGCGACGGCTACCACGAGATTGAAACTCTCATGGTTCCGATCAGCCTTTACGACACGCTGATTGCCAGCAGCGATCCAGGCGGCCAAGTGCGTGTCGACTGCCGTTGGGCTGCGGCCGATGCCGGCGACAAACTTGGCGAGCTTCCCGCGGAGCAAGACAACTTGGCGACCCGAGCGGTCACCTTGTTGCGCAATCGCGCCGCGGTGCGCGCGGGAATTGCGATTGAACTGCTCAAGCGGATTCCGTCGGCTGCCGGGCTGGGCGGCGGGTCCAGCGACGCCGCGGCGGCGCTATTGGCCGCTAACGTCGTCTGGAATCTGAATTGGACCGTGGACGCCTTAAGGGAAATTGGCGGGGAAATTGGCAGCGACGTGCCATTTTTTTTGGGATCCGCGGCGGCGGTCTGCCGTGGGCGCGGCGAGCGCGTCGAACCCCTGCCCCCGTTGGGCCCACTGAGTTTCGTCCTGGTGCGGCCGCCCGAAGGTTTGGCGACGGCCAAGGTCTACGCCAACTGCCGGGTGCCGGACGAACCGCGTCCGCTGGCGCCGTTAATCGCCGCCCTTCGCGGCGGCGACATGCGCGGCATGGCCCGCTTTGCCTATAACCGTTTGGAAGTCGCGGCCGAGACGCTTTCTCCTTGGGTGGGACGGTTACAGCGAGAATTTGCCCACGAAGACTGCGTGGCCGCGCAGATGAGCGGCAGCGGGACCGGCTATTTCGGAATTTGTCGTCATGCGCGGCACGCGCGACGTGTCGCCCGACGATTGCAAGCGCGCGACGTAGGACGCGTCTATGCCGTGAGTTCGAGCAACTAGTGCCCGTTTCGCAAGGAGTATGGCCGTGGAAATCACAGAAGTTCGTATCAAGCTCATGGAAGAAGCCAGCGAACGGCTGCAGGCCTTCTGCTCGATTACCTTCGACAACAGCTTTGTGATCCGGGACCTGAAGATCATCGACGGCGCCAATGGTCCGTTTGTCGCCATGCCCAGTCGCAAACTCACCGCGCACTGCCCGCAGTGCGGTTGCAAGAATCACTTGCGGGCCGCGCATTGCAATCAATGTGGCACGCGCCTGGCGGACGATCGACTTATCAAGGACGAAGACGGCCGCGCGAAGCTCTATGCCGACATTGCCCACCCCATCAATTCGTCGTGTCGAGAGATAATCCAGGAACGCGTGATTCGTGAGTTTCACGTGGAAATGGCCCGCTCGAAGCTGCCGGGCTACAAGTCGACCTACGACGACTACGATCAGGAAGACGCCGTGGCATCGACGCCGCACCTGCATCACAAGGAGTCGTCGGCGACGCGCGAGAAGACGCAAGTGCAACCGCCAGAGCCTCAACCGCGCAGCCCCCATAAGGCTCCCAGTCACGCCGCTGGCCACCGGACCACTCACCACGGTCCGGGACAGCAAGGTGCCAAGCGAGACGGATTTGGCGCCGGGATCTTTTAGCCGCGGATTTTCTGAGCACGTCTGGAAACTCGCCTGCCCGGCTGCTGACCCGGCACAGAGGGGCGTTGAGGCTGCCGGATATGCCGGTTCTGCCGTCGCTGCTTGCTCTATCGCTTGATCCGGCCGTTGGGGCGCCATAACGCGTGACCGTTTACGAAATGCGACGCGTTGCGTTTGCACATCACTGGCCATGGGGTATGGTTGCTTATCCTGCCTCTCGCGCGACCAAGCGCGATTCGACTTCCCGCCCGGAGAGAGAATTATGCGCAAGCTACTGGTTCTGTCGATTTTAGGACTCATCGCCGGTGCCGCCGGTTGCACCACGAATCCATGTGGTCAAGGGTGGCGACCCGGTTATTACCTTTTTGGTGCCGGTCGGCAGGCTTATCAAGGCTATGGATATCAAGGCGGATATCAACAAGCCGGCGAGTGCTGCGATCCATGCGCCGGCGGCGGCGTGAGCGGCGGCGCGATGATGATGGCACCGGCGCCAGTCATGACGCAGGCGCCGTGCTGCCAATAGCCGTCGGTTCAGCGGAAATAGCCAACCGCGTTTTGAAAAAGTCGCAACCCGTCGCCGGCCGCCGGCAGCGGCCCGCGGGTCCAGCGCGGGTGTTGCGTGGGATCGACGTGTCGTTCGGGATGCGGCATCAAGCCGCAAACGCGCCCCGTCGGGTCGCACACGCCAGCCACGTCGCCCAGGGACCCGTTCGGGTTGTCGGGATAATCGACACTCGGGGCCATGGTCAAGGGGCGCTGGCTCGGCGGGCGTGAGCCGTAGCGCAGCACGAGTTGGCCGTCGCGCTCGAGCTGTTGGAGAACTTGCTCGCTGCGCGTCACGAATTTTCCCTCCGCGTGCGCGACCGGCAAATACATCGTGTCGATCCCCGCAAAGAAGATCGACTTCGAGCCGGCAGTATGCAGCGGCACCCACCGGTCTTCAAACTTGCCGGATTGGTTCCACGCCAGCGTGGCCGGGGCAGAGAAATCGGCTTCCAAGGGCAACAGCGCTGCGGACTTGAGCAGGACCTGGAAGCCGTTGCAGATGCCCAAGATCAGCTTGCCGGCTGCTTTGAACTCTTGCAGACAGTCGGCGAGATGGTGCCGGATTTGATTGCCGAAGATGCGCCCCGCGGCAATGTCGTCGCCATAGCTGAAGCCGCCGGGAATGCAAAGAACTTGAAATTGCGACAGTTTCCCGGGCGATTCCAACAGGCGGTTGATGTGCAACCGCTGGACCAGTCCGCCCGCGCGCTCGAACGCATAGACGGTTTCGGCATCGCAGTTCGTGCCGGGAGCCCGCAGGACGAGGATGCGTGGTTGAGCCATGAACGTCAAGAACGCGAGGCGTGTCTTCTCCTTACGGCCAATCGAGCGGGGCCTGCCAGGCGGCCTTCAGGCTCGCGATGTCCGCGCTAACCAGTAAGCGGCCGTCGGCGACGATTTCCAATTTGCCCGCTTGCGTCACGTTGCCGATGCATGCACAACACAGGCCGCCCAATTGTTTTTCAAAATCACGTGATCGAGCAGGCGGTACTTCGCACAAGAACCGCGAATTGGATTCCGCGAACAGCAGGATGGCGTCGATCGATTGATCGGCCGGCAATTCGTGCGGAATCTTTGTCAGGTTGATACTCGCGCCGAGTTCGCCGGCGAACGCCATTTCGGCAATTGCCGCGGCCAGTCCCCCCTCGCTCAAATCATGGCAAGCGCGCACCATCCCGCGCGAAATCGCGGCGTGCATTGCGGCGAAAGTCTTCTTCGCCTCCGCGGCGTCGACCTGCGGAACAAAGCCCCCCTGAAGTCCGTGAACCTTGGCAAAGTGCGCGCCGCCCATTTCATTTTTGGTTTTGCCGACCAGGTAAATCAAGTTGCCGGATTCTTTCAGGTCCATCGTGACAGCGCGGGAGACGTCGTCGATTTGACCCAAGGCGCTGATCAACAGCGACGGCGGAATGCTGATGGACTGCGACTTGCCGCTCGAGTCGCGGTAGCGGAATTCGTTGTTCAGGCTGTCTTTTCCGCTGATAAACGGCGTGCCCAAAGCAACGGCCAGGTCATGGCAAGCCAATGCCGCGCGCACGAGCGACCCCAAGGTCTGGGGCCGCTCGGTGTTGCCCCAGCAAAAGTTGTCGAGGATCGCGATTCGTCGCGGATCGGCGCCGACGGCCACGCAATTGCGGATCGCCTCGTCGATGGCGCTCGCGGCCATGTGATAGGTGTCGAAATCCCCATAGCAAGGATTGATGCCGCAGGCAACGACAATGCCCCGCCGCGACGCAAGCACGGGTCGTAAAACGGCAGCGTCGCTGGGGCCATCGTTGCGCGCGCCCACGAGCGGCTTGACGACGCTGCCGCCCTGCACTTCATGGTCGTACTGGCGAATCACCCAATGTTTGCTGGCCACGTTCAGCGAGCCGAGAATCGCCAGCAGCGTGCCGCTGAAATCAGCCGTGGCGCCGGAGCCAGGCTGGATGTCGGCGGCGGCCGGCGGCACGTAGACGGCATCGCGGACTACCGGCGGCCGGCCTCCGTGCAGAAACTTCATCGCGAGATCGGCGACTTTGTGACCGGCATATTTCAATTCCAGGCGGCCGGTCGGCACGAATTTGCCAATGATCGTCGCGTCCACGCCTTCCGACGTGGCCAGCGCCGAAAACTCCTCCCATTGGTCGGGGCCGACCGACAGCACCATCCGTTCCTGGGCCTCCGAGATCCAGATTTCCGTATAGGACAAGCCTTCGTACTTGACCGGCGCGCGGTCCAGCCACACTTCCGCGCCGATGTGTTCGCCCATTTCGCCCACGGCGCTTGAAAATCCGCCGGCCCCGCAGTCGGTGATCGCATGATAGAGCCCTCGATCGCGGGCTTGCAGAATCACGTCCAGCAACATTTTCTCGGTGATCGCGTTTCCGATTTGCACGGCTCCGCCCGAGACGCTTTCGCTCTCGTGCGTCAATTCGGCCGAACTGAACGTCGCGCCGTGAATCCCGTCGCGTCCGGTGCGCCCGCCGACCGCCACGATGTAATCGCCGGCCAGGGGCTCCTTGAACGATTTATCGCGCGGAATAAGCCCCACGTTGCCGCAGAATACCAGCGGATTGCCCAGGTAGCGTGGATCGAAGCAGATCGCGCCGTTGACGGTCGGAATTCCCATGCGGTTGCCGTAGTCGCGCACTCCGGCCACGACCCCGTGCATGACGCGTCGCGGATCGAGCACGCCGGGCGGCACCGCCTGGCTGGGAGTGTCCGGCGGGGCAAAACAAAACACGTCCGTGTTGCAAATCGGCTTGGCGCCCAGACCCGTGCCAAGCGGATCGCGAATGACGCCGCCCAGACCCGTGTTCGCTCCGCCATAAGGCTCGAGCGCCGAAGGATGGTTGTGCGTTTCGACTTTGAAGACCAGGTTATGCTGCTCGTCAAAGCGGATCACCCCGGCGTTGTCGGCAAACACGCTCACGCACCAATCGTCGTCGCCCAGCGACTGGCGAATCGTGTTCGTGGCCGCGAAGATTGTCTCCTTGAGCATGTTTTGAAAGTTGCGCGAGCCATCGGGGCCCGAGTATGCAATCCGGCCGGCCAGGGTTTTGTGGCTGCAATGCTCGCTCCACGTCTGGGCAATCGTCTCCAGCTCCGCGTTGGTCGGATCGCGCTCGAGTTGGCGAAAATATGCCTGAATCGTTTGCATCTCGACCAACGAAAGATAGAGCTGCCCCTGGCGGCTGAGCCGCGCCAAGGCGCCGTCATCGAGCGAGCGCAGCGGGACAGTGACGAGCTCGAACTGATAGGGCGAGCCAAGTTCCAGCCGCTCGAAAGGCAACGAGCCGATGACGACTTGCTCAATCGCGTCGTTGGCCAGAACGTGATCGCACAAATGTTTCAATCGCTCGCGCGGCAAATCGGCCAGCCAGTATTTGCGGAATGTCCGTACCGCATCGGCCGACAGTTCCAGGTCGGCAATGGCCGCCAGGGCGCTTTGCGCCACGGGATCCATCACGCCCGGCTTGGGCAATACGTAGATAACTTGCCAGCTTTTCGCTGATTCGACCCCGCTGATTCCGGTCGCCGCCGGATCGATCAGTCGCGGTTCGCCGACGGACCCGACGATTGAGCGTTCTACAACGCTGTCGGTCAGCAGTTCACGCGCAATGCGTTCCACCTGGCCCGCGTCGAGTGCACCCTGGATCAGGTATCCGTGGGCGGCCGCGACGCGCACATTTTCGGCCAGCTTCAATTCGGCCGCGGCCGCCGCCACGGCCGAGCCGGCTCGATCGACTTCGCCGGGCGCCGGAAGAATATCAACTTCCCACAGCATCGCGGATACTCTTGGCCTCCGTAAGAAGTCGTTCCAGTTCCACGCTGTCGCCCGAGGCCAATGCGCGGCGCCACGAGGTCAGGCGATCGGCAAACTGGTCGAGGGATGCGGTTAAGTTGACTCGATTCGCCAACATGATCTGTTGCCACAGCACGGGGTCACCGGCCGCGATGCGCGTCGTGTCCTGCCATCCGCCGGCGGTCAGCGGAACGTACTCCTGCGGAGTCGAAGCCGCAATGGCCGCCGCCAACAGATGAGGCAGGTGGCTGGTTGCCGCCAATGCCCGATCGTGCTGGTCGGCCGACATTTCGAGCACCTTGGCCCCCAGGCCAGTCCAAAAATCCGAAAGAGATTCCACGTCCTCGCGACGCGTTTTGTCGGTCGGTGTAATGATGACCGTGCGGCCGACGAACAAATCGGCGTGCGCGTGTTGGGGGCCCGTTTTTTCGTTGCCGGCCAACGGATGGCTGCCGACAAAGCTAACTTGAGGTTTCCACCCGGGTTCGGTTGCTGCTTGTTCCAGTTGACGGACGATCTCGGCCTTGGTGCTGCCGGCGTCCGTGATCAGCGTGCCCGGGCGGCAGAGCGGACTGACTTGGCGAGTTCGTTCGACAATTTGCGCCACGGGCGCGCAAACCACGACCAATTCCGCGTCGGCCACCGCACTGGTGACATCCGGGGCGATGGCCGAAATCGCCCCCAAACGCTTGGCGGTTTCCAAAGTCGCCTCTCGCGAACCAAAGCCCACCACCTTGGTCGCCGGGTTGCGCCTGCGCACGGCCAGTCCGATCGATCCCCCGATCAGGCCGACACCCACAATGGCAATGCAATTGAAGGCTTTCATGAGATTGGACTTCGAACGAAACCATCCCCGAGATCGGACAGTCTGGGGCGGTCATGCCACAGGCTGTTAAAGGACCCGCCAGCGCTCTGGTGCACCCGGACCGGCTGCCTTGGAAGCCAGAATTGTACCAAAAGCCGCCTCTGCTAGAAGGTGCGGCCATCGGCAGGCGAAACGCGTCCCTCGGGCGCTCGGCATATGTGCCGAGGTCGGTCGAGCCGTTAACAGCCCGTTGAAAAATGCCATCCTGGCATTTTTCAACCTCGCCAAGTGCGGAGCAAAGCCCCGCACGGCTCGCAAAACAACGACTTGTGTCGTTATTTTGTCATCACATCCGTGTGATGTACCAGCCTGTCGAATAAATCAACAGGCTGTTAAGCTAAAGCTGGTGGCGGGCATCTCGGCTTGGCGCACTTGCACTATGTTCGGCGAACCTCGGATCGGTCTGAAACCGCTGGCGGCGTTGTGCCGCCGTTTGGCGCTTTCGTTGGGGGCGGGAGTCGACGTGCGGACGGTGTGGCTCCGCGAGACAAACGCGGTGCGCGGACCCGCACGGCGGCGGCTGGCGCGAATATCGGACGGGGTCGCTGAAGGTCGGTCGATCAGCGATTCGTTGAAGCGGACCGGCAACTACTTTCCGGAATTCTTTCGCAACGTCGTGAAAGTCGGCGAGGAAAGCGGCCACCTGCCCGAGGTTTGCCGTCAACTGGCCGAGCATTACGAACATCAATTGAAACTGCGCCGGGCGCTCGTCGGCTCGCTTGCCTGGCCGGTGATTGAATTGACGCTTGCGCTGGGGGTCGTGGGCCTGCTGATCTGGGTCATGGGCGCCATTCCGCAATTGGCAAAAAACAAGGTCGATATTCTAGGTTTTGGCCTGACCGGCACGCGTGGGCTGGCAATCTACCTGGCCTTCCTGGCAATGTTGGGCACGGCGGGTTTTGTCGTCTATCGGGCCATGCTTCGCGGCGTGTTGTGGGCAGCACCGATTCAGCGCATCGCGATGCGCATCCCGCGCCTGGGCCGAGCGCTCGAGACCCTGGCCCTGGCCCGGTTGTCTTGGGCCATGCACGTGACGCTGAATTCCGGAATGGAGTTGCGCAGCGCCCTGCGAATGTCGTTGGCGAGCACGCAAAACGTGCTTTACAAGCAACACATCCAACGCGTCAATACGGCCATTGGCGCCGGCTGCGAAGTCCACGAAGCCTTCCGCCAAACGGGCGTCTTCCCGAACAGTTTTCTCGACGCCGTGCAGGTGGGCGAGGAGAGCGGACAACTCGTCGAATCGATGGGAAACCTGTCGGTTCAGTATCAGGACGAGGCCCGGCTGGCAATGAACACGCTTACGATCCTGTTGGGATTTGCCGTCATGGCGCTGATCGCGGGCGTGATTATTTTTCTGATCTTTCGAGTCTTCGGATTCTATATGGGCGTCCTTAACGACGCCTTGAATACACACTAATGCCTGTCGCGTAATCGTGTAGCGGGTCCCCCTCACCTGCGAGCTGCGCTCGCTGTCCTCTCCCGCTAGGGGAGAGGACCATGCGCCGCTAATTGCGCTAGCGGGTCGCGAAGCGCTTTGCTTGGGCGGCAATGTCGAGGCCCGCCAGGCGATTCCAGGCCGATAAGAAGCGGGAGAACACTGGTCCGGGTAGGCCCTTGCCGATCGGCCGGCCGTTGTAGCGCGCAACCGGCAAGATACAGGGCGAGGTGCTCGTCAAGAAAACTTCGCTGGCCGCCGCCACGTCGGCCGGGGTCAGATCGCGCTGGCTGCACCCAACGTGCAACTGATTGGCTAACTCCACCAGCACGCCCAAACTGATTCCGCTCAGCACCTTGTGCATGGGTGGCATCACCAGTCCAAGCGATTCTTCGTAGAGCACGACGTTGGCGGTCGTGGCTTCCGTGATGTAGCCCTCATGGTCGACCATCAATGCCCGACTGCCCGCAAACCGCTTGCGGGCCTGCTGATCGGCCAGGTAGTAGTGCATCCGACTGCGGCACTTCAAGTCGGGCGGCCAGCAGCGGGTAGAAACTTGCTCGAAGTCCGTCGTGGCCAGCGATTCACCGCTCGTGTACTTGTGGGCCCAGACGCCGAATCGCAGGGGCAGCGTATGCAGGCAGACGGTGGCGCGGGCAGGCTTGCCCGCCGGGTCGTAGGGGCCGGGGGTGACGAACATGGTCAGCCCCAGGTCGTCGCCGTCGGCCAGCAAGGCATGATTGCGTGCAGTCAACTCCTGGGCGATTGCGGCCATTTGTGCGAAAGTCAATCCTGGATCGACCTCGACGATCGCCAGCGAACGGAAGAGCCGTTCGATATGCGTCTCCAAGCGAAACAGCTTCCCGCTGAACGTGCGCAGTTGTTCGGCCACGGTCGTGCCCTGCATGAACCCGCCGTCGAATACCGAAACGACGGCTTGCGAGGCAGGGACGTAGTTTCCGTTCAAGTAGGCTTGCGGTTGGGGCATAAGAATCTCGCGCGCGCGTTCGTCGAAAAATGCGGCGGCCGACCGCACGCCAGTCAGGCGTTTCAGGGCGCCCAACGTTTGCCTTGCCAAGTGTCGCGGCGCACCAGTTCCGCATCCAGGGCGGAACGAATGGCCGCTTTATCGAGACACCACGCCGGTCCGATGAAGTAGTCGGCCGGGGCATCGCCGCTAATTCGCTCGACCATCGTCGTCGGGGGAAGCAGCTCCAAAAAATCAACGACGGTCGAGACGTACTCGTCGCGCTCCATCAAGAACACTTCACGCCGCGCCACCTGTTCGGCCAGGGGAGTGTTCTTCACGGCATACAGATTGTGGATCTTCACGGCATCGACTTCCAGCCGGGCTATTTCGCGGGCTGTCTCCAACATGCACGGCCGCGTTTCTCCGGGCAATCCCAGCATCACGTGCGCACAAATCTCGAAGCCCCGATTGCGGCTGCGGGACATCGCATCCAGGAAGGCATCGTAGTGATGACCGCGATTCATCCAATCTAACGAGCGGTCGTGGATCGTTTGCAGCCCGTACTCGACCGAGAGATAGCTGCGGCCGGCGATCTCGCTCAACAAATCGAGCACGTCATTTGGCACGCAATCTGGACGGGTGCCGATTGCCAGGCCCACGACCAATTCGTGGGACAATGCGTCTTGATAGACCGCGCGGAGCTTTTCGACCGGAGCGTAGGTATTGGTGGCCGGCTGGAAATAGGCCAGAAACCGATCGACGCGGCGGTAGCGTCGGCGCAGTTGACGAACTCCCTCGTCGATTTGCTCGCGAATACCTCGCAGCGGGAGCCGCCGGCTGGGGCTGAAGCTGCGATTATCGCAAAACGTGCAGCCGCCCAGCGCCACGGTGCCGTCGACGTTGGGGCATGTGAAGTGGGCGTCGACGCTTACCTTTTGGACCCGGCCGCCGAACTTATGACGCAGAAAGTGATTGTAGCGGTAATAGCGCAGCCCCGCGGCAAACCAATCGAAATGCGCATCGGCTGTCACCCGGGCGGCCATATTCGTGCTGCGGTGGTAAGTCACAAGCGCTTATTGCGGGCAGATTTAACGCGAAATTGGTTGACGCGGAAATGGCCGCTACGTAAACTGCAAGATGTCTCTATGCCGTGGTCTTTCAGCCGATCATAAGTCCTATCTACGACGGTCACAAGAGAAGACGCGCAGACATGCACGGTGAACTGATTCCGGTGGGCGGAGGCGATCCGATCCCGCTGCTGAAAAAGAATTTACTCGTTGGGCGGCGTGAGAGTTGCGACATTGTCTTACGATTCTCCAACGTCTCTGCGCACCATTGTCAGTTGACCTGCAATGGCGGCTACTGGTATGTCAAGGATCTGAAAAGCCGCAACGGCATCAAGGTCAACGGATCGCGGGTCACCGAAAAGCGGTTGGACCCGGGCGATGAGCTTTCGATCGCGAAGCATCGCTATGACGTGCGCTACTCGCCGCACGACCTGGGCGCCGTGGGGCCGCCGCCGGTCGACGATCAGGCGGCCGACTTGATGAAACAATCGCTGTTGGAACGCGCGGGCCTCGAGATCAAGGGCAAACGAACGGCCGGCTCGACGAAGGAGCCTGGCTCGGGCCGGTACGACATATTGGATGATAGCGAGGGCCAGATCAAAGATCCCAATCGACCCGTGTGAGCCGCGCTTGACTCGGACACCCGGTTTCAACTGTGTCCAGCGGAGGTGGACGCCCCAGTTGATGGCTGACCCCAAAAAGAAAAAGATTCGCGCTGAATTTCGGAAGAATCGCGCCCAGCGGGCTCGTTCCGACGACTGGACCCGTCGTTTCCGTGCCGAGGGGTCCGAGGACGTCCGCGATCCGGTTCTCGACGAGCGCATCAGCGGCAAGGGAGAGCTGAGCCGCAAGCGCACGATCGTCGGCGCCACGGCTGAAGGGGAACAAGCCGGCCTGGGAGTGCTGCTCGATATCGACCTTTCCACGGTCGAGCGCGGCCGAGTGTTGGCCGTACGAGGTTTGTTGAGCACCGTTGAGGGCGGCGACGGCGCCGTCTCTATGTGTGCCACGCGCCGGCTGCTCAAGACCTTGTCGACCGACCAGCGACACGTGGTCGCGGCGGGAGACTTCGTGTTGTTCCGCCCGGCGCCGAATCATGAAGGAATCATCGAGCGTGTCGAGCCTCGCAAGACCGTGCTCAGCCGATCCACCCGCGGACGACAACAAATCATCGTCACGAATGTCGATCAGCTTCTGATTATCGCCAGCGCGGCGGAACCCTACCTCAAGCCGAACTTGATCGACCGTTTTCTGATCAGTGCCCACAAAACGGGCCTGCGGCCGCTGATCTGCATCAACAAAATCGATTTGGTTGATCCGGCGTCCTTGGCGCCGCTTGTCGGCGTCTACAGCCAGATGGGCTATCGAGTGGTCCTGCTGTCGGCCGCCACGGGTTGCGGCATCGAGCGACTGCGCGGGGCGATGGCGGGGCGGGCCAGCGTGGTGGCAGGCCAAAGCGGCGTTGGCAAGTCTTCGTTGGTCAACGCCGTTGATCCGAACTTGCAATTGCGCGTCAACGCGGTGAGCGCTGAAACGCAAAAGGGCCGGCACACGACGTCAACCGCTCGACTATGGCCGCTTGCCTCCGGCGGCTATGTCGTCGATACGCCGGGCATTCGCCAGTTTCAGTTGTGGGACGTAATCCCCGCGGAGGTGGCCGGTTTTTATCGAGACCTTCGACCTTACATCAATCACTGCCGCTTTTCTAACTGTACCCACACCCACGAAGACGACTGTGCCGTGAAAAATGCCGTGGGCGAAGGCCGGCTCGATTTGCGGCGTTACGAAAGCTATTGCCACTTGTTCGCCGGAGATTTGGATTGACGAACCTGCTCGGACGGCCATGTGTCTTGCCGACAGCCGGCGACGTGCCATTGTGTAATCGATTTGTTTTTTGACATTGTTTTTCGGGGGGTTTCCATGTCGCAATTTGCCAAGGGCGCTTGCACGCGGCCCGCATGGTCCGCTAAGGGCTAGAATTGTACATGGACCCTCGCACAACCCCGGGAGGAATCAACAGCCCGTGACAGAAATGAACCGCGTAGAGAGCGTCGCCAGCGAGGCGGCCGTTCTGGTGGGAGTGCTCCTTCCCCACCATCCCATCCAACCCGATCCGCTCGAGGAATTAGTAGGTCTGGCCACCACCGCCGGTTCGCGAATCGTCGGACAGTTGACGCAGCGGCGCCAGGCACCCGACGTGACCACCTACCTGGGCAAAGGCAAGGTGGAAGAGCTCAAGCAAATCGCCGCGGCGCAAGACGCCGACGTGATCATCTTTGACAACGATTTGTCGCCAGCGCAAACGCGCAACCTGGAAGAAGCCACGGGCGTCAAGGTGCTGGACCGCAGCGAGCTGATTCTCGACATTTTTGCCAGTCGAGCCAAAACCTTTCAGGCCAGGCTGGCCGTGGAATTGGCGCAGTTGCAATACTCCTTGCCCCGGCTGAAACAGATGTGGACGCACTTGTCACGGCTCAAGATGGGCATCGGCATGCGTGGGCCGGGCGAAAAGCAATTAGAAGTCGACCGCCGGCTCGTGGAAAAACGAATATCGGATCTGCGCAACGAATTAAAAATGATCGAGCGGCGCAAGGAGCGCGAAGTCGCCGCCCGCAGCGACCGCATGACCGTCTCGCTGGTCGGCTACACGAACGCCGGAAAAAGCACGCTGCTCAACCGGCTGACCGGTTCCGACGTGCTCACTGAAAACCGGTTGTTCGCCACGCTCGACACGCGCACGCGCCGCTGGCAACTGCCGGGCTGGGGACCCGTTTTGTTGAGCGACACCGTCGGGTTTATTCGCGACTTGCCGCATCACTTGATTGCCAGCTTTAAGGCCACGCTCGAGGAATCGCGACAAGCCGACTTGCTGCTGCACGTCGCCGACGCAAGCAACCCCGCGGCCCTCGAACAGATTGCCGTCGTCTACAAGGTGCTGGAGGAATTGGGAATTCAGGCGAAAGACACGCTGCTTGTCTTGAACAAAATCGACGCCGTCGATCGCGCCCAATGGGCCACGTTGATGACGCGCTATCCGCATGCCTTGCCTATTAGCGCCCACACCGGTCAAGGCATTGACGAGCTGCGGACGGCCGTTAGCCAGGTACTCAGCCATAACTTTCTTGACGTCGACGTGGAAACGCGCGTCGATAACGGACGGCTATTGGCCATGCTGTCCAGCCACGGGGAAGTGCTCTCGAGGCGATATACCGACAGCCGGGTGATCGTCCACTGCCGAATCCCGGAACGGGCCTTGAGCCACTTGCGCGGGCTCGATACACAAATTCGGCCGCATGGCCGCGTGGCTGGGCAAGCTGCCAACGGCCGCGGTCATGCTTTGACGAGCCCGGCGACCGACACCCAGAACGCCAACGCTCTGGCCAAACCGACGGCCGGCGCCAATTCCAATGGTTCGAGCCATCGGAGGATCTGAAGCCCGAAGAATTTGAAAGACCGCATCGCGGAACGGACGAACCTTGGCGAATTTTGGAGAGTTCGTGTTGCGCCATGCGGTGAGCAGCCAGCGCGGCTCGCGATGTCGGCACTCAGGAGCTAGATCGGTTCCCCCATGGCGAGGCGATCCATAGCAGGCTGCCGTGGAATCCTGACCGGCGCGTCGAGTGGCATCGGACGCGCACTGGCGACCCAGCTCGTCGGTCAGGGCGCCAAGTTGCTTGTGT
Source organism: Planctomycetia bacterium (assembly GCA_041497975.1). GTDB lineage: Bacteria > Planctomycetota > Planctomycetia > Pirellulales > PALSA-1355 > PALSA-1355. The sequence continues at coordinate 19,347 of JBGQHN010000027.1, forward strand.
TGGGCCGTCGAGCCGAACGCCTGCAGGAGCTGGCCAGCGCCGTTGCCGGCGCGCCGGGCCAACTGCTGAGCGTTTGCGGCGATGTTACCTCGGCCGAAGTGCGGGAAGCGGCCGTCCGCCAGGCATGCGACGCCTTCGGCGGCCTCGACCTGTTGATCAACAACGCGGGCATCGGCGCGATGGGACGGTTTATCGAGGCCACGCCTGAGCGCCTGCGACAAGTCATGGAGGTCAATTTCTTCGCGGCGGCCGAGCTGATTCGCCTGGCCGCCCCACGGTTGCAATCCGGCCATCGGCCGATGGTGGTCAATATAAGTTCCATTCTAGGGCACCGCGGAATTCCGCTGTGCGCCGAATACTGCGCGAGCAAGTTCGCACTGCAAGGGCTCAGCGAATCGTTGCGAGCAGAGCTGAGCACGATAGGCATCGATGTTCTGGTCGTCAGTCCGGGCACGACACAGACCGAGTTTTTCGGCCGTGCGATCGATGCGGCGCAGACGCCCTGGTCGAATCGGCGGGGTGCATCTCCTGAATGGGTCGCGCGACGGATCGTGGCCGCGATTCGCGCCGGGCGGCACGAGATCGTGATCGGCCTGTCGGAAAGTTTGCTCCTGTGGATGAATCGCTTGTTCCCGCGTATCGTGGACAGCGTCATGGCCCGCTACGGCTGAGCAAAGGGTGGCCAAACCCCGCGATTAATCGTTGTTGGGGCGGCTGACAGGAGCGGTGGTTTGCGTTATTCTAGGGTTCGGACCAAGCTACGCCCGCCCAGGCAAACACCAATCAACTGAAATCCAGGGAGCCATCGATGAGTACGCGCACGAGACGTCAGTTTTTAGAGGATTCGATGTTCGCCGCGGCCGCCGCGGTGGCGGCCGGTTCGACAACGTCGATATTTGCCGCGGACGAAAAGCCCCCCAGCAAGAGCCCCAACGAAAAGCTGGGCGTGGCCGTCGTTGGCACCGGCGGACGCGGCAAAGACCATCTCGGCGCGTTTTCCGACCGATCTGACACCGAAGTGTTGTACGTCGTGGACGTGGATGAAAACCGCGCCCGAGCCCAGGCCGGCGCCGTCGCGAAGAGACAGGGTCGCGAGCCCAAGATCGTGACCGACATGCGCGAGGCCTTCGACGATAAGTCGGTCGAAATCGTCACGACCGCCACACCGAACCATTGGCACGCGCTGGTCAGCATTTGGGCCATTCAGGCCGGCAAGGACGTGTATGTCGAAAAGCCGGTCAGCCACAACGTCAGCGAAGGCCGGCGAATCGTGGAAGCGGCCCGCAAATACCGGAGGATCTGCCAGACGGGCACTCAGTGCCGTTCGACCAAGGGCATGCGCGATGCGATGCAGTACTTGCATGACGGCAAGATCGGCAAAGTCAACGTCGCGCGCGGCTTGTGCTACAAACGCCGAGGATCGATCGGACCGTTGGGCAACTATCCGATTCCCAAGGGAGTGAACTACGATCTGTGGCTCGGACCGGCGCCCCTTGCGCCGCTCACGCGGCGGAATCTGCACTACGATTGGCACATGCAGTTTCCGTACGGCAACGGCGACTTGGGCAACCAGGGAATTCATCAAATGGATTTGTGCCGTTGGGGCCTGGGCGTCGATCGATTGAGCGATTGGGTGCTCAGCTACGGCGGCCGCTTGGGCTATGAAGACGCCGGCGACGCCGCCAATACGCAGATGATCATTCATGGCTACGGGGATCAGGCCCTGGTTTTCGAGGTCCGAGGCCTGGAAACGCAAAAGTACAAGGACGCCAACGTGGGCGTCATCTTCGAAGGGCCCGACGGCTACCTGGTCATGACCAGCTACAGCGACGGCGCTGCCTTTGACAAATCGGGCAACAAGGTTCAGGAGTTCAAAGGGGGCGGCGACCATTATGGCAATTTCCTTCAGGCCGTTCGCAGCCGTCGGCACGAAGATCTGCATGCCGATATTCTGGAAGGGCATTTGTCGAGCGCGCTGTGCCACCTGGGCAATATTTCCTATCGCTTGGGGACTCAGACTTCGGTCGATGGCGTCAAAGAGCGGCTGAAGAGCGTAACGAGCGCTGAACACCTGCAGGAAACCTACGAGCGGTTCACGCAGCACCTGGCTGACAACAAGCTCGACCTGAATACCACCAAATTGGCCTTCGGCCCGCAACTAAAGTTGGATGTCGCGAACGAAAAGTTCGTCGACAATCCGGCGGCCGACGCCATGCTGACCCGCGATTACCGCGCGCCATTCGTGGTGCCGCCGGCCGGACAGGTGTAAGAGAGGACCTCGACGAACCGCTTTAAGAGGGCGTCCGCCTGGCAACTGGCGGATGCCCTCGCTTTTTTTCCAGATGGTTACACGCGGTTTCAAAACCGAACCAGTGTGCCACTGCTTGCTTGTCAAGCAGTGCAATGTTCGGCAAAACACTGCTAGGCGAGCTAGCAGTGGCACACGATCGGCCTCATCAAGTGGTTTTGAAACCGCTCATAGCAACAACCGGCGCGACTGAAATGTGTGATCGTGGTTTCGAGATTCTGCTCGAGGACGACGCGCTCTTGGCCGTGGGAAAGCCGGCCGGGGTCGCCACGCAGGCGCCGGCGGGGATCGACAGTCTCGAGTCGCGAATCAAGCAATACCTGGCCGGAAGCGGCCAGGAACCTCATTCGCTCTATTTGGGAATCCCGCATCGACTGGATCGAGCCGCCACCGGCGCCATCGTTTTCGCCAAGACACGCCGAGCCGCCAGGCAACTTTCGCGACAGTTTGAACGCAGGCAGGTCAAGAAGATTTATTGGGCGCTTGTTGAGCGGATCGTCGAGCCGCCGCAAGGAACCTGGACCGACTACTTGTGCAAAGTTTATGGCCAGCCGCGCACGGCGGTCGTCGACCATGCGCACCCAGGCGGGCAAGAATCCATTTTGCATTATCGGACACTCGGATTTCACCGCGCCGGATCGTGGTTGGAAATCGAACTTCAGACCGGCCGCACGCACCAGATCCGCGTGCAAGCCGCCTCGCGCGGCTTTCCAGTTCTAGGCGATGCGCACTACGGCTCGCAGATTCCTTTCGGCACGTGGCACGAGGACCAGCGGCTGCGAGCCATCGCGTTGCACGCTCGGTCACTGGCCTTCTTCCATCCGACCTCGCGCGAAGAGATAACGTTAAACGCGCAATTGGGTCCGGCGTGGGAGGAAATGCAGCTTGAGGCGCGAACCTGATAGGCATCGTGCAGTCATGCAGTGCGTCACCCTCACCTGCGAGCTAGCGCTCGCTGTCCTCTCCCGTCGAGGGAGAGGACCATGCAAATGCGCCGTTCACGAATTCCAGCCCAGGTAGGACATGAAATTCCACAGCCAGGGATGCGTCCAGGGGTTCCAGGTGGGATAGCTGGCCGACATCACCGAGAGCGCCAAGAGAACCAGCCCCACGCCACGGCCGAGCCGGGAAGCCGCCAGGCGGTCGGCGGCCGGCAGCAGCGCCACAAGCCACAATGGCGCAAACCAGAACATCCAGCGAAACCCGCTCGTCATTCCGCCATAGTTTCGGTCGGCTTGTGGCCGCGACAGGTAAAACACCAGGCAGACCAGGCTCAGCGTGCAGATCATGATCGCGAGGTCTCGCTGTCCATTCTTCCACAGCAGAGCCAGCCCCCAAATACTCAATATCCACACAGGCGTGAGCGAAAGAATGCCGTGGTGGCCGATCGTGGAATGAATCGCATATTGCACCGTCGACGGTTCGCCGCGATCGATGCCCACGGGATCGCGCCAATAACTATCGCGCAGTTTGCCGTCGCGCTGGTACGAATAGTCGTACCAGTTGTCCGAGGGGTCGGTCTGGCCGCGATGCATGTAGGGCGGGCGGAAACTGTCGTGGGCGATGTAGTTGGTGCCCACCGCCGCCGC
>JBGQHN010000028.1:0-23003 GCA_041497975.1 Planctomycetia bacterium
CCACGACCCCGGCCAATCGCTTTTAATGCAGTCCTTTCTTGACACCCTTGATTAATGCGGCTATCCTTGCAGTATAGAAACAGAATAAGAATTCTAGTTCAAAACTTGTGCGCCCCAGGTTGGGTATAGACAAGCAGAATCGGGATTCTGGTTCGCTGGGCGAGGTTCTCGGAGGCTGGTCGTGTCTCACATTCTCAACCAGGTTGAATGGGTCAAGCCGACCCATCAGGCACGCAGCCAGGAGACGCTAGAGCGGATCTTGGATGCGGCGGAGGAAGTCATCTCGGAGCGGGGCTTCGACAACGCCACGGTTTCTGAAATTGTGCGGCGGGGCAAGTCTTCGGTCGGTTCGATGTACGCCCGCTTCAACGACAAAGATTCGCTGTTGGTCTGCCTGCACGAGCGGTTTTGCGAACAGGCGCTGGCCACGACCGAAGCGGCCTTGGACGCATCGCGCTGGGAAGGCGCGACCATTGCAGAGATTTTTTCGGCAGCCATCCCGTTTGTCGTGCAGGTCTATCACCACAGACGAGGATTGATCCGAGCCTTTATTGTGCGCGGCAGCGGCGACCATCAGTTCGCCGAGCGGGCCGGTCGATTGTCGCGGGCAATTTCCGAAAAGCTGATCGCGCTGTTGATCGCGCGGCGGCAAGAGATCACGCATCCCGACCCCACATTGGCGGTCGATTTTGGCTTGCGAATGACGTTCGACACACTGGACCAGGCCACCTTGTACTGGGATATCCAGCGGAGCACGATCAAATATTCGCCTCAGCAATTGGCCGAGGAATTGTCGCGAGCGTTTTTGAGCTATTTAGGCGTCGAGATGTTGCCGGCGTGGCAAGGTCCCACTGACAACTAGCCGAGTTGTCCAACGCGCACAACCAACGCAACTGGAGGATAAGACGATGGGCAGAACCGTGCTTTCACTTCTGGCATTGTTCGCGGTGCTGGCCAGCGGCGCGCTTGCCGCCGAAAATTCACCCATCGGCAAGAAGGTCGAGAAACTCTCGGCCCGTGATTTTCGCGGCAAAGAGCACTCGCTCGGCGACTTTGCCGGCAGCAAAGCCGTAGTCATCGCGTTCCTGGGCACCGAATGCCCGCAGGCGAAGCTTTATGCTCCGCGGTTGGTCGAGCTGGCCGCTGACTACAAGGCGCGCGGCGTGGCTTTCGTCGCCGTCGATTCCAATCAGCAGGACTCGGTGACGGAGTTGGCCCACTATGTCGAGGAGCACAAGTTCGACTTTCCCGTGCTCAAAGATGTCGGCAACGTGATCGCCGATCAGTTGGGCGCTGTCCGCACTCCGGAAGTATTCGTGCTCGATAATGACCGCGTCGTGCGCTATTGGGGGCGAATTGACGATCAGTACGGCTTTCTCGACAAGGGCGTTGCCTATCAAAAGTCTGAGCCGCAACGCCGCGATCTGGTAGCGGCCTTGGACGAGGTGCTGGCGGGCAAGCCAGTCAGCCAACCGATCGCCGCCAGCCAGGGCTGCCGCATCGGACGCATCAAGACGCCCGTGGCCGATAGCGAAGTCACCTACAGCAAGCAGATTGCCGCGATCTTCAATCAGAACTGCGTTTTCTGCCATCGACCGGGTCAGATCGCGCCGTTTTCGCTCACCTCGTACGAAGACGCGGTGGGCTGGGCCGAGATGGTTCGCGAAGTGGTCCAAGAGCAACGCATGCCGCCCTGGCACGCCGATCCGAAGTTCGGCCATTTCAAGAACGACGCTCGACTAAGCGATCGCGACAAGGAGCTGATCTATAAGTGGGTCGACAACGGCGCGCCCCAGGGCGATCCCAAGGACCTGCCGCCGGCGCCACAGTTCGCCGAAGGCTGGAAAATCCCCAAGCCCGATGCCGTGGTGTACATGGCCGACGACGCATGGGACGTTCCGGCCACCGGCACGGTGGAGTACCAGCGGTTTGTGGTCGATCCGGGCTGGACGGAAGACAAGTGGGTCAAGGCCATGGAATGCATTCCGGGCAATCCCGCGGTCGTGCATCACATTATCGTGTACCTCGTTCCACCGGGCGTGACGCCCAGTGGCCAGGCGGGCCGTTTGCGAACCAATTGGCTCGGCGCTTTCGCTCCGGGGTTGCGACCGCAAGTGCTGGCCGACGGCTTGGGCCGTTACGTCCAGAAGGGGTCGAAGCTGCTGTTTGAAATGCACTACACGCCCAACGGCACTGCGCAAAAAGACCGCAGCTACGCCGGGTTCAAGTTCGTCGATCCAAAGACGGTGAAGAAAGAGGTAGCCGTGCAAAACGCCGGCAATTTCACGTTCAAGATCCCGCCTGGCGACTCGAACTATGAGGTAGAGTCTGAGTTCGTTTTCCGGCAGAACGCCGTGCTGCTGACGGTGGCTCCCCACATGCACGTGCGCGGCAAGGATTTCCGCTACGACCTGATCTACCCGGATGGAAAGCAGGAAACAGTGTTGTGGGTTCCGCGTTACGATTTCGGTTGGCAAACGACGTATCAGCTTACTGAGCCGAAAGTGCTGCCGCGAGGAACCAAGATGCATTGCGTCGCGCATTTTGACAATTCCGCGGACAACCTGGCGAACCCCGATCCGACCAAGGAAGTGACTTGGGGCGAGCAGACTTGGGAAGAGATGATGTTCGGCTGGTTCGAGATGTCATTGGCCGATCAGGATTTGACTCAGCCCGCGACCGCCTCGGCGCTGCGCGTCAAGGAGTTCCTGGCCCAGGCCGACACGATTCGCGTCGACGACCAACTGGCCGCGATGGCTCGCGGCGCGCTGAAGAACGATAAGACGTTCGAACGTTTCGTCTGGCAATTGTTCGAGCTGGTTCCACAATTGGATCGCGTTTGCATCACGACGATCGAAAACGACAAGCTGCGGCTGAAGATTTTGCAGGAACGTCTGGGATTGAAGACCTCGCTGCGCAACCGCTCCACCGTCGTCAAAATTGAAGGGCAATCGCTGGCCGATTACGCCCTGGGCGGCAAAACCGCGGTCAACCAGGAAATGGGCCAGACGAAGGGCTCGGTCATGATGAACATGGCCCGCAAGGATATTCGCTCCAGCATGCACGTACCCGTGGAGATCGGCGGACTGCGTGGAACGGTCAACTTCTGGAGCGCCGAGGCCGGCGCGTTTCCGCCCGAAGCCGTCAAGCTGCTCGAGCAAGTCGCGCGCTTGATGGTCGAAGGCTCGGCGATCGCGCAAAAGTAGAGAACACGTGGAAACCCACCTGGGGGGTGGGGGCAAGTGGAGTGCCCCTCGAGTCGCGAGACTCGCGGGGCACTCACGTTTTTACCCGCGATTCATGCCCGCGGGCGTTAACACTTTGCCCGTCCGGCTTGCGGTAACCTTCGACCCAGCGGCCAGCCGTCGTTACTTGGCGGGCGCTTTGCTTTCGTCCGCAAGCGGCTTGTCCGGGCTCTTGCCCAAGCGAATGCTGGAAGTTTCTTTGATTTCCTGCGTCAATTCTTGCGGTCCCGACATCTCCATGGACGAGGCTTGCGAGCCGTTGGATTTGATCATGCGACCCCCTTCGGCGTCGAAGTAGACCACGCTCGATCCTTCTTGCGACGTGATCTCCAACTCGGCTCGTGGATTCTCCTCTGGCTCGAACGTCAATTCCGTGACCGCGGAAATCTTGAGCAGCTTCTTGCCGTCCACCATTTCATTGCCGGCCAGCGAATACTTGATCTCCGCAGTCTGCACTCCGATGAATGGAATCGGGTTGTCGAACGCCTGGGTCCAGGTTACAGCTTTATCCGTCGTTTCCGGCAGCGGAACCACGGATCGCGTAATCAGCTCCTTGACCCCGCGTTCTGTGAAGGCGTTTCCTCCGATACCGAGTCCGGCCTGACGATTCTGGCCCACCCGTTGTTTGGCGAAGCTTTCGACCAGTTTCTGGGGCAACTCGATGTCGGTCACCTTACCCAACGGTGATATTTTCACCTTGAACGTCTGGCCGAGCATTCCGCTGACGACCGGTTCCAACAAGGTCCACACCGGGCCTGTGGCGGGCTTGTCGGTGCTCTTCGAGTCGTAGGCCACGTTGCCGGCCAGCGGAGAACTCATGCTGATTTGAATTCGATCGACGGTTTGCTCGACGCTGGCCGTGCCGTCGGCGGCGACGGATTTGACGAGCCAGGTGGTGTCGAACGCCATTCCCATTTTGAAGGCGAATTCGGCGCCCGTCAGGTTGACCTTTCCTTCCGCGCTGCGCTCTACGACATAGTTCAAGGAATCGCCTTCCTTGAACTTCCACCGCGGCGGCGACTGGGCGCTGGCGCTTGCAAGCAGCGCAACCACGGCCAAAGCCCAACAGATCGTGACTTTCGAATAACTTTGCATCGCAGGGTCCTCGAATCGCTGAAGGAGGAAGCCTGGGGGGCGAAAAGAGGGCAAGCGTCACCCAGCCGATTCTAATCAGCGGCGATTCGATTGACAAAGCTAAATCCCCGGCCGATCAGGGGATTTCGGGCGCGACCGCTCGATTTGCAATCCGCCGCGGATCGAATACCATCACGCCATGTAGCCTTCTGATGGCCTTGTGGCAGGAACGTCGATGGAACCCAAGCGGCAGGCTTCCGTATTACGGCTGCTAGCGTTGGCGGCCGTGTCGATCTTTGGTGGAGTGGCCCTAAGTTGGTGTGGGGCGGCAGAGCCGCCTGGCGACGCCGCGCGGCCCGCCAGCGTGCGCGTGGCCGGCATCGTGCTCAAGTGGATTCGAGGCGACAAGCAGGCCAACTTTCGCCGCATCGAGCCCAAGATACGCGCCGCGGCCGCCGGTGGCGCGCGGATCGTCTGCACGACCGAGTGCTTTCTCGATGGGTACGCGATCGCCGACAAGTCGATTCCGCTCGACACGTACCGTGCCCTGGGCGAGCCGATTCCCGGCGGCGAGCACTTCGCGCGCCTGGCCCGGCTGGCCGATGAACTCGATATTCACCTCGTGGCCGGCATGCTCGAGGCCGACGGGCCCACGCGTTTCAACACCGCCGTGGTCATCGATCCGCAGGGCAAGCTCGCCGGAAAATATCGCAAGCAGAAGCTTGGACACGAACTGGAGCGCAACACCCCGGGTAATGTCTCCAGCGTCGTCGAGACGCCCTACGGCACGCTGGGCGTCATGATCTGCGCCGACCGAACAGAAAAGACTATTGTGGGAAAGTTCTGCGCCGCCGGAGCCGACTTCTTGATCTGTCCCTCCGGCGGCATGTTTGGCCCTCAAAAAAACGATCCGATTTTGCAGGCGCGGTCACGCGAAAACGGCGTCTATATCGTGTTCGTCCATCCGGTCGAGTTTCTCGTGACCGGGCCCAAGGGCGAAATCGTGACCGCCGAGCTGTTTGGCGACCGCCTGTTGATCGACAAGTCCGAGGAAAACACCGCGGCCGATTCCAGCGCCGTTCGCTACTTCGATTTGCCGCTTGCAAACGCCAAGGGGCCGGCGACGCAAACGCTCGGCCCCAATGCGTTGGGAAACGGCGATTTTGCCGCCTGGCCCGGCTACGCCGGAAAGGGCGTGACAACGACCAGCGTCGGCGTCCCAGCCAAATCCATACCCGTACACTGGTATGGCGGTCCCGGAATCGGCGCGACGGCAACCTACGATGTCGTGGCGTTCCCTGCCGGCCAGACCGACGTGCTCGGCAGTCCACAGCGCCATCTGCGTATCACCTGGCACAAGGCCCCAGCCGGCGACTGGCCCGGCGAGAGCCATCACCAGCCGGCGTTCCGCTTCAGCTTTCTCGAAAACTTCAGCATCGCCGACGTACGGCGCTTCGCGGGCCAAACGGTGATGTTCAGCTTTTACGCCCGCGTCGATGCGGGCCCGGTCAATGTGACACCGATCATGTGGCACAGCTACGATGCCAGCACTCCTGGCATCGTCGGTGTCAAAGGCGCTGGCTACGAATTGTTCGAATCGTCGGGCAAATGGGGCAAGGTCGCCGTTGCTCAAGGCGCGCCGCGTCCCGAGGCGACTTGTCGTGTGACCGACCGTTGGCAACGTTTCGAAAAGATGATCGCGCTACCTCGGACCGAGTGCAAGTCGATCACCGAGGGGCACTATACGGGCGTGGGCTTCGACCTCGACGCGCGACACGCCGTCTCGATCGATCTGGCCAACGTCGAAATTCGTCCGACCGTGCCGGGACAGCAAACAGAATAGGCTGTCGTGCATCCGTACGCTATCGACGCCAAGCTCTTCGCGGTCATTTGGCCGTGTCCGGCGGAAACTTGGCCAGCATCGTGTAGATGTTGATCAATGCCTGGTTCATCATCGTTTCGCCGGCGCCGACCTGCACGGGCGATACGGTCGGATCGCCGCCGTAGCCACCCTCGGAGGCCGCCTCGATCGTGGGGAAGTACATATCGTGGCCGTTGCAATAACCGAAAAACAGCGTGTTGGCGACGTAGGCCCGCTGCTTCAGGCGGTTGGAATGATTGCAAAAGAACTCGCCCGATCCGCCCACCAGGGCCAGGTTGCCGTTGAGGAGCACGGTGGTCATTTCAGGCTCGATTCCGCCTTTGAATTCGCGCACGAAGTTGGCCACCAGCTCCGGAAAGAACGCGCGCTCAAAGCTGACGACCAACAGCGGGTTCGAGAAATCGACTCGGCTAGTGAACTTGAAACGGTTGAGCCTGGCTTTGATCGAGGGATTCTCGGGCACCTTGGTTTCGATCGACTGGGCCAGCGCCACGACGTGATCGCCCAGCACTTCGCCATACGCTTTGGTGTCCAAGCTTCCACGATTGGGGCTCATATCGCCCGAGGCGCCCTGCATGAAAACGCAATTCGTGCCCAGCGCCGACTCAACCCGATTTTGCAGCGCGCCGGGGTAGTCGGGTGAAAACTTCAACAGCTCGCCCGGCAGCGTCACCGGGTGAGCGGCAAAATTGGCCAAAACGGCCAGCGGCTTTCCGTCCAGACTATCGAAGCGGAGCACGGCCAGCATGGGGTCCACAGGTTTGACGGTCTGTTTCGTGTGCCGATTGCGATTCAGCTCGACGTCTTTTTTGGCGACGCCCATCTTGGCCGGTTGCAGGTTGTTTTTCGCTTCAACGATCGCCTCGATCAGCAATTCGGGCAGCCGCTTGCTATACGCGACCGCTGCGTCGTACTTGCCCTTGCCAAACCCTTCGCGATCCGTCAGTTCGATGACCGGCCCGTGGTGCGAATGGCTGCCGCAGATCATGACCGTGCCCACGCTTGCCTTGTCGGCGACCTGCTTGTGAATTTGCTCCATCATGGCCACTGTCGGCCCCCGGCCGATATCGGTGCCGACGATTGCCAGCCGCTCGTCGCCGGCTTCGATAACAATCGCCTTGGCCATCAGCGGTTCCAGAACACCCTGCGAAAGCGCATCGTGACGCGCGCCATAGCCCCACATGGGCGTGGGGGCCGGCGGCGTGATGTCACGCTTGGCAAAACCCACTTTGAAGGCGGGCTCATCGGCCGGCGCCGTCAGGGCGGGCAGAATGCACAAACAAAGGACGGCAAGAATCCGCTTCATCGCAAGTTTCCTCGTGTGAGAATCGTGTGAAAATCGGCGCCCCAACGCCGCCGAATTGCGCCGGACACTTTCCGGCGCGCGTCGACAACGCGAAAGAATTCGCCGCGATTTCGCCGTTTTGCTTAACATACTTGCCTGCGAGCCGGTTGTAAATGTTTGGCGACCCTGGCCGCGCGCATGCTCCAAAATTCGCAGCAAAAACGCTTCACCGCAAACCATTGCTTATTGCCGGCGCCAATCGTAAGCTGGGCGCTCGTGCCCCCGCGTCACGGGGAAGTGGCCAAGAGCAGTAGGAGATGCCATGAGACACATGCCTTTGACCTGCGGTTTGTGCCTGAGTTTCTGTATTTCCATCAGGGTGTTGGCCCAACAGGTTGACGTCGTATCGCCCAACGAAAACCTTGTGGTCGAAGGGCTGCCGCCAATTTCCGCGACGATGGCCGAACGGGCAAGCCGGTATACCGAGTTTCGTTCGGCCGAGTTATTGGATTGGCACCCCAAGAGGCGCGAGGTTTTGATCGGTACCCGCTTCGCCGATACGCTCCAAGTGCATCACGTGGCCAATCCGCTCGCCGACCGCAGGCAGCTCACCTTTTTTCCCGACCGGGTCTCGGGCGCTTCCTATTGCCCGCATCAGGGTGACTTCTTCATCTTCACCAAAGACCGTGGCGGCAACGAGTTCTTCCAGCTTTTTCGTTATGACCCGGCCAGCGGCGACTCGACGCTGCTGACCGACGGCAAATCTCGCAATACGGGCGGCTCGTGGTCCAACGCGGGCGATCGAATTGCCTATGGATCGACCCGGCGCAATCGCAGCGACGTTGATATTTTCGTGATGAACCCGGCCCAACCAGGCAGCGATAAACTGCTTGTCGAAAACCAGGGCGGCGGCTGGAGCGCGGTGGACTGGTCGCCTGGCGACAAGCAACTGCTGGTGGGCGAGACGCTTTCCATCAACGAAGGCTACATCTGGATCGTCGAGGTGGCCAATGGTCAAAAGAAGCTGGTCACGCCCAAGGGAAGCGCCGAGAAGATCGCCTATCATCCGATCGCCTTCGCCAAAGACGGCAATGGCATTTATGTCGCCACCGATCGCGACAGTGAATTCGTGCGGTTGACGTACATCGATCTGGAAACGAACAAGCATGTTTGCCTGACCGACGACATTCCTTGGGACGTGGAAGACGCCAGGCTGTCGTTCGATGGCAAGCGCATTGCCTTCGTCACGAACGAAAACGGCATCAGCCGCATGCATTTGCTGGACACCGCGACAAAACAGCGGCAGGCCGTAAGCGGAGTGCCTTCGGGCGTCATCGGACGCATTCAATGGCACGAGAACAATCGCGACCTGGGGTTTGTGGTCACCTCCGCGCGAAGCCCGGCGGACGTCTATTCGTTGGACGTGGAGAGCGGAAAAGTGGAGCGTTGGACGGCGAGTGAAACGGGCGGATTGAACGCCGCCACGTTCGTCGAGCCCAAGCTTGTGACCTGGAAGAGCTTTGACGGCCGCGAGATTTCCGGATTCCTGTACAACCCGCCGGCAAAGTTCTCCGGCAAGCGTCCGCTGATCGTCAATATTCATGGCGGCCCCGAAGGCCAGTCGCGGCCGATTTTTCTGGCGCGAAACAATTACTTCCTGAACGAGATGGGAGTCGCGATTCTCATGCCGAACATCCGCGGTTCGTCCGGATATGGCAAATCGTTTCTCAAGCTCGATAACGGTTTTTTGCGCGAGGACTCGTACAAGGATATCGGCGCGCTATTCGACTGGCTCAAGACGCGAGAGGATTTGGATCGCGATCGCGTCATGGTGACCGGCGGCAGTTATGGCGGCCACATGACATTGGCCGTCGCCACCCGATATAACGATCGCATCCGCTGCTCATTAGACGTCGTGGGTATTTCGAACCTGGTGACGTTCCTGGAGCGCACCGAAAGCTATCGCCGGGATTTGCGGCGCGTCGAGTACGGCGACGAGCGCGAGCCGAAAATGCGAGAGTTCCTGGAACGGATCGCCCCGTTGAATCACGCCGCCGACATCCACAAGCCCCTGTTCGTCGTGCAAGGCAAAAACGACCCGCGCGTTCCGCTCAGCGAGTCGCAGCAGATGATCGAAACGGTGCGCAAGGGCAACACCCCGGTCTGGTATCTGATGGCGCAGGACGAGGGCCACGGATTCGCGAAGAAGAAAAACGCGGACTTTCAGTTTTATGCCACCATTGCCTTCGTACAGAAATTCCTGCTCGATTAAGGACCGCGGTCGCTAGCATCACGCCTGAAGATTTCGTTCCCAGCCACCCACCAATCAACGGGAGTCGAATTATGTCCACCACGGATAGGCGAGAATTCATCAAACACACCGGGCAAGGAGCCGCGGCGGCGACCGTGCTGGCCTTCTCGAGCGCGGTCCAGGCCCGCGATGCCGCCGACCGGTTGGTCGTCGGCGTGATTGGTCCCGGCGGAATGGGGAGTCACCACGTCGACCTGCTGGCCAAGAACAAGCAGGTGCACCTGGCCTACGTGTGCGACGTCGACGAAACGCGGTTTGCCGCGGCGGCCGCCACGACCGAGAAGCTTAGCGGCAAGGCCCCCAAGGCAGTCAAGGATCTACGCCGCGTGCTGGACGACAAATCGGTCGACGCGGTGTGGATCGCCACGCCCGATCATTGGCACGGCCCGGCGACGATCCTGGCTTGCAATGCCGGCAAACACGTCTACGTCGAAAAACCGTGCGCCCACAATATTCGCGAGGGGCGGCTGATGATCGAGGCGGCACGGCGCAACAAGGTGGTCGTGCAGGTCGGTACGCAAAGCCGCAGCACCGAGCACGTTCGCCAGGCGATGGACCGCTTGCGCGCCGGAGCGATCGGCGACGTACTGGTTTCCAAGGCCTGGAACAGCCAGTTGCGGCGCTCGATCGGACACGCCAAACCGAGCGATCCGCCTTCGACGCTGGATTACGATTTGTGGCTTGGCCCCGCGCCGGCGGTGCCCTATCAATCGAACCTGCTGCCGGGAATCTGGCGGTGGTGGTACAACTTCGGCGCCGGCGACATGGGCAATGACGGCGTGCACGACATTGACCTGGCCTGCTGGGGCCTGGGTGTCGAAACGCATCCGTCGTCCGTCGTGGCACTGGGCGGCAAGTACTTTTTCGACGACGATCAGCAATTTCCCGATACGCAAACCGTGGTCTTCGAGTACGCGGCCGACGGCAAAGTGGGCCACAAGCGGCAGCTTATTTTCGAGCAGCGCATCTGGTCGCCCTACGTGCAGGAAGGCTACGAGAACGGAAATGCCTTTTACGGCACCCGGGGGATGATGCTGTTGGGGAAAAAAGGAGGCTACAAGATCTTTGGCCCCCGCAACAAGCTCGTCGAGGAAGTAAATTCCGGCGAGCCCGACCTGCCGTCCCATCACCAAGACTTCATGGCCTGCATTCGCAACGGCGCGCGGCCCCATGCCGATATCGAAATCAACCATCGCTCGAGTGCGCTATGCCATCTGGGCAATATCGCGACCCGCGTGAGCGGCACGATTCAATTCGACCCGCAGGCCGAACGGATTACCAACAATCCCGACGCCGCCAGCCTGGTTCGCCGCGTTTATCGCGAAGGCCACTGGGCGGTGCCGCGCGGAGTCGACGCCTAGAACGCCACGGCACTCTGGTTATGATAGTCACAGGGCGCCGCGAAAGCGTCCGCGGTAAACGCGTCCACGTGATCGAGAGTCGATGATGCCCGCCTTACGAATCTTTCCTATCAAAACAGCTTCGCGCGGTCCCCTCGGGGTGCGCGCGATCACCTGTCTCGTTGCTGCCTGGGCCGTGTGTGGCTCGCTGGCCCACGCCGCCAACTACGTGATTCACATCAGCGTTGACGGTCTGGGCTCTGGTTATTTGCAGGCACTCATCGACGAGGGCTCGGCGGAAAACTTCAAACGCCTGCAAACCGAAGGCGCCTGGACCAACAATGCCCGCACCGACTTTGACTATACGATCACGCTGCCCAACCACACCTGCATGATTACCGGTCGTCCGGTGAAGGACCGGCCGGCGAGCCCGTCGGCCATCGCGGGCCACACCTGGATCGTCAACAGCGATCCTCGTGAGAAAACTATCCACAGCAATCGGCACGATTATGTGCAGAGCACGTTCGACGTGGCCCACGACAACGGCCTGCGCACGGCGATGTTCGCCTCCAAGAGCAAGTTCATCCTCTATGACCAATCGTACGACGGTCGCAACGGCGCTCCTGACACCGTCGGTGCCGACAACGGCCGAGACAAAATCGACCAGTACGTCAAGGATGGCAACTCTCAGGTGATGATCGACCGCTTCGTCACCGAAATGAAAGCCAATCCCTTCCACTACACGTTTGTCCATTTCCACGATACCGACACGGCCGGGCATGCCAAGACGTGGGGCAGCCCAGAGTACAACGATGCCGTCAAAAGAGTCGACGGTTTCTTGGGCAAGATCTTGGAACTCGTTACCGGCGATGAACGATTCAAGGGCAAGACCGCCATCATTCTCTCGGCCGACCACGGCGGCAAAGGTTTGGACCATGGTTTCAACACCAATCCGCTTAACTACACGATTCCGTTTTATGTGTGGGGCGCCGGCGTGGCGACCGGCGATTTGTACGCTCTCAATTTAGCGACTCGCGTCGACCCGCACACCAGTCGGCCCGACTACGCCGACCCCCGAGCTCAGCCGATCCGCAACGGCGATGGCGGCAATTTGGCGCTGATGCTCTTGGGTTTGGGACCGGTGCCCGGCTCCTCGATCAATGCCTCGCAGGATCTAAGCGTGCGCTGAAAGCGGCGCCGGTGTGCCATGAGATTCAAACAGGCCGCATGTCAATGGTTCGCCGGTTGCATGGTGCTGGCGGTCGCCTGCTGCGTTGCTTCGGCGCAAGCGACAATCTACTTCCGCCACGACGGCGGGGTGCCCGCCGCGGATGAGCCGGCCCTGCCCGAGCAGTTGGACGCCGACCACCTGGTCTGGAAACAGCCATTGCCGCCCGGGCATTCGACGCCGTCGATCGTCGGCGATCGGATGTTGCTGACCGCCGAGGACAGTGGTGAATTGATCACGCTGTGCCTGGACCGCGCGAGCGGCAAGCTGCTCTGGCGGCAGGCCGTTCGCGCCGAAAAGCTGGAAAAGGTCCACGTCGAAGGAAGTCCGGCTGCCGCCAGCGTGGCGTGCGACGGCAAGCGAGTCTTCTCGTTCTTCGGCAGCTATGGGCTTATGTGCTACGACATGGATGGCAAGGCCATCTGGTCGAAACCGCTCGGGCCATTCCGGGACGAGTTCGGGGCCGCCAGTTCGCCGATCGTGGTCGACGGCAAAGTCATCCTCAACGAGGATCACGATCTCGACAGCTTCCTGATCGCGGTTCGACAAGTGGATGGGGAGACCGTCTGGCAAACTCCGCGCGACGGATTCACACGCAGCTATGCCACGCCAGTCGTGTGGAAAACCGACGGAAGAAAACAACTGGTTGTCGCGGGGGCCCTGCAACTCATGGCTTATGATCTGGCCGATGGTCGGCCGATCTGGTCGTTGGACGGTTTCGCGCGGATCGTCAACACGACGCCCGCCAGGTTCAACGACTTGCTCTATGTTTGCACCTGGTCTCCGGGCGGAGATTCGGATGCCCGGATTGCCATGGAACCTTGGGATCGGGCGCTTGAGCTTTGGGACAAGAACAAGAGCGCCCGGCTGGAAAATGAGGAGCTTCCATTGGGTGAAGTCCGCTCGCGATTCTTCCGTATCGATCTCAACGGCGACCAGGCCCTCGACGAGCCCGAATGGAACAAGTATGCGCGACTCTTCGAACTGGCCCAGAATAGGCTCGTGGCATTGCGCGCAAGCGACGCGGGGCCGCCTCAGGTCGTGTGGGAGTACAAGCGCGGATTGCCGTATGTGTCCAGCCCTTTGTTGTACCGAGGTCAAGTCGTGCTGGTAAAGGACGGCGGCATCGTAACCCTGTTGGATGCGCGAAACGGGAGCCTTATCAAGCAAGGCCGAGCCCGCGGTGACGGCAACTACTATGCGTCGCCGGTCGGCGGCGACGGAAAAATCTTTGTCGCCAGCGGCGGAGGTGTCGTCAGCGTGCTGCGCGCCGGTCCGAAGATCGACATCATTTCTTCCCGCGATTTCTCCGAGCGGATCGCCGCCACGCCTGTAATCGCCGACGGCCGCATTTATCTCCGCACGGAAAAGGCGCTCTACTGCTTTGCAAACCCGTAAGCGGCGCGCGATGCATGGCTCCGATTTACCACGCATTTCAAGCGGCGCGGGCGCATCACCGATGAAAACATCCTGTGCGATCGCGATGGTAATTGCGTTGGTGCTTGGCCTCGCGCCGCTGGGCGGCGCGCAGACGACCGAGACGGCGCCGCCCACGAACCATCGCAAACCGGCCGACGACGCGCAACTGCGCTACTGGCTGGAAAACATGATCTGGTTTCATCGCTTCACGCCCGAAGAAATTGCATCGGCCACCGGCCTTGGGCCCGCGGAGATTGCGACGGCCATCGATCGCTTTCAAATCACCGTAGGCGCCAGACCCCAGCGTCGTCCCGGCGACCCGTTGCGGGTGCTGCCCTATCCGGGCGGCCGGCACCCGCGGATCGGCTTTCTCGAAGGCGCCGTGCGGCCGCAGCGCGATACCAAGATCAGCGTCTTCACCCCTTGGGACGAGGAAAGCTACGTCGTGGCGGATATTCCCGAGGCTATCTGGTCGAACCTGGGTTTGACCTATCTAGCGCATACGCACGTGCCCACGATCTGGACAAAGCAAAACGTGGAGCTCGAGCCGTTGGAGTGGACTCGCCGGGCCGACGGCACGCTCGATTTCGAGCGCCGGCTGCCGAATGGGATCCGCTTTGGAACAAAAGTCATTCCGTCGGCCGCGGCGGTGCGGATGGAAATGTGGCTGACCAACGGCACGCCGGACACACTCACGGATTTGCGCGTGCAGAATTGCGTGATGCTCAAGGGTGCGAAAGGTTTCGAGGAACAGACCGTCGACAACAAGGTCCTGGCGGCTCCCTATGCCGCTTGTCGCTCAAAGGATGGCCACCGCTGGATCATTACGGCCTGGGTGCCAAACCATCGCGCGTGGTCAAACGCCCGTTGCCCTTGCCTGCATTCCGATCCGCGGTTTCCCGATTGCGCACCGGGCGAAACAAAGCGACTGCACGGCTGGCTTTCGTTTTTCGAAGGGGACAACATCCACGACGAATTCAAGCGCATCGATGCCACCGGCTGGCATGCGCGAAATTGAAATCGCGTGAACCCGAAGGCCGGCCGAAGCATCTCTCCACAAAAGCGTTCGCCCTGTCATCCGTCCTTCGACGTTGCACCGAGCGACTAGGCGACCGATTGGACGCACGGGTCGCCTGGCACGTAAAGCCCGTGATTGCATTGATTTGGGCCGACGTCCGACGGTGGCAGCCAGGCGGGTATTGCGATATACTGACGCATCGCAAAGTCGCGCCTAGCGACCGAAACCTTTCCGAGCCAATCCGCCTATGATTCGCGCTGCCATCATCGGAGCCACCGGCTACACGGCCCTGGAACTGATCAAGATCCTGCTGCGGCATCCGGAGGTGGAAATCACGGCGCTGACCAGCCGCAGTGAGGGCAATCCGCACGTCGCTTCGGTGCACCCGCAATTGGCCGGCCGCATGGACCTGGCCATGTCCGAATTGAGCCCGGCGGAAATCGCCTCGCGGGCCGAAGTGGCGTTTAGTTGTCTGCCCCACGGAGTCACCTCGGCCTTGGTTCCCAAGTTGCTCGACGCGGGGCTACGCGTCGTCGACCTGAGCGCCGACTACCGGCTCAACAATCCGGAAGTCTATGCCCAGTGGTACGGACAAAAGCATGGCGATCCCCAGCGCCTAGGCAAGGTCGTCTACGGCCTGCCAGAACTGTTCCGCCAGCAGATTAGCGGGGCGAAACTTGTCGCCAATCCCGGCTGCTACCCGACTTGCGCAATCCTGCCCTTGGCGCCGCTGGTGAAAAGCGGACTGGTGGCCCCCCGCGAGATTATCATCGATGCGAAAAGCGGCGTGTCCGGCGCGGGTCGCACTCCCAAGCTGACCACGCACTTTCCCGAGTGCAACGAAAGTATTTCGGCCTACAACGTGGGGCGACATCGGCACATGCCCGAGATCGAGCAGGTGCTGACTACCGCCAGCGGTCGCGAGGTCGAAGTGATTTTTACGCCGCACCTGGTCCCTATGGACCGCGGCATCTTGTCAACGATTTACTGCCAGCCGCTGGCCGATTTGACCGAAGAGAAAGCGCTGGATACGATCCGCGAGTTTTATTCCAACGAACCGTTCGTTCGCGTCGTCAATCATTTGCCGGGCACCAAAGACACCTCGGGCACAAACTTTTGCGACATCACCGCGCGCATGGTCCGCGGGCGGCTGATCATGATTAGCTGTTTGGACAACTTGATTAAAGGAGCCTCCGGCGCGGCGGTTCAAAACTTCAATTTGATGTACGGATTCGCCGAAACGACCGCGCTTTAGCGCCGCAGCCGCCGCGTCGCCTCTTCTTCGTACCTTTTTTCTTCGTCAGCCGCCGCCGGCGCGCACGACCCCCAGGAAGATCGCGATCCATGTCAATTGCGGTTCCTCAAGGCTATCGTCTTTCGGGCGTTTACTGCGGGGTCAAGCGCAACACGTCGAAACTCGATCTGTCGCTCGTGGTCTCCGACCGGCCCGCGGTGGCCGCCGGTGTTTACACGCAAAACCGCGTGTTTGCCGCCTCGGTCGCGCTCAGTCGGTCGCGCACTCCGGCCGCCGACGTGCGCACCGTCGTCGTAAACTCCGGCAATGCCAACGCGTGCACCGGCCGCCGCGGTTTCGAGGACGCCCAGGAGATGGCCCGCGTCGCCGCATCGGTCTGCAACGCCGTCGAATCGCAGGCCCTGGTCATGTCCACGGGCGTCATTGGGACGTTTCTGCCGATGGACAAAATCATTCCCGGCATCCGCGCGGCCGCCGATTTATTGGCCTCTGACGACGACGCGCTATTGTCTGCCGCGCGCGGAATGCTCACAACCGACACCACGCATAAGATCGCCGGCAGACGGATCACGCTGGGGGGACGCAAGGTGCAAATAACGGGCATGGCCAAGGGTGCCGCAATGATCGGCCCTAACATGGCCACCATGCTGGGCCTGGTGCTGACAGACGCCACGCTCGACACTGCTTCGGCTCAAGAGACGCTTCGCGACGTGGTCGATCGCTCGTTCAATTGCATCAGTGTCGACGGACACATGAGCACCAACGACACCGTGCTACTGCTGGCCAATGGCGCCGCGGGCGGACCTCCGTTGGCCGGGGCCGATCTTCGAAAATTTCGCGAAGCTTTACGCGAAACATGCGTCGAACTGGCGCGCTCGATTCCCGCCGACGGCGAGGGCGCCACGCATTTGATCACGCTCGACGTGACGGGATGTGCAACGATGGATGCCGCCCGGCAAATCGCCCGGACCGTGGCCGACAGTCCGCTGGTGAAAACGGCCGTGGCCGGCGGCGACCCGAACTGGGGACGAATCGTCTCGGCGGCCGGCTACGCCGGCATCGAATTCGATCCGTTGGGGGTCGATTTGCAAATCAATGGGTTCATGCTCTACAAGCGCGGCGCGCCGGTGGCCTTCGACGCCGACAAGGTCTCGGCGTCCATTCGGGAAAATCGCGATACCCATGTCGTGCTGCACTTTACTGAGGGCGACGCGGAAGTGCGATTCTGGACGACCGACTTGACGGCCGAGTATGTCCGGCTGAATGCCGACTATCACACCTGAACGGCTTTCGGCGCCCAACTCGTGCTCTCACCGAACAATACGACCGATCAGCATGGGCCATTTGTTCGCGCTCGACCCTGAACGGCGAGCTCGCATCGCCGCCCACCGAGGGATCGACCTATTTATCTCGTACGACCCAAACCTCCAAGCCACTTGACAGTCGAGTTGCCTTGGTGGGAAATGATAGCTAACGGATCCTTGTATTTCCCAAGCTTGGAGCGCAACGGATGATGAGTCGCGGTATGGAATTCCATGGTCGGCTGTGCCACGCAGCCCACAGCGCGCGTGTCATGTGGTTATTGGCATTGGCGGTAAATGGATTGGGGGCGGCAACTTTCGCCGAGGAAGTGCCCGCTGACCATGCGGCCCAAATGGCCCACAGCGTGGAGCTGTTCAAGACCGGGGTCCGAGGCCTGTTCGCTCAACATTGCGTCAAGTGTCACGGCGGCGAAAAGACCGAGGGCGAGTTTGACTTGACGACCCGCGAGGGACTCATGAAGGGCGGAGCCGACGGGCCGGCTATCGTGGTCGGCAAGCCGGCCGAGAGCCATCTTGTCAAGCTGATTCGGCACGAAGACGAGCCGAACATGCCCCAGGACAGCCCAAAACTGCCAGATAGCGCCCTGGAGCAGATCAGTCAGTGGATTGCCTGTGGGGCGGCCTACGACAAGCCGCTTGTCGACCTGGCGGCCGCGATGACCACCAAATCGGTCAGCGAAGCCGACCGGCAGTTCTGGTCGTTTGCGCCATTGAAAAAGTCTCCGCTTCCGCCCGTCAAAAACGAGGCCTGGTGTCGTACGCCGATCGATCGTTTCGTGCTTGCGTCTCTAGAGGCAAAGGGCTTGGCGCCAAACACATTGGCAGATCGTCGCAAACTGATCCGCCGGGCGTACTTCGATCTAATCGGTCTACCACCAGACTCCGCGGAGGTCGAGGCGTTTGTGGTCGACACCGCGGCCGATGCTTTCGACCGCGCGGTCGACCGTTTGCTTGCCAGCTCACACTATGGCGAGCGATGGGGACGCCATTGGCTCGACCTGGCGCGTTTTGCCGAAAGCCACGGCTACGAACAAGATTACGATCGCCTCACGGCGTATCACTATCGCGACTTTGTGATCCAGGCCCTCAATCAGGACATGCCCTATGACCGGTTTGTGAAGCTGCAAATCGCGGGCGATGAGTTCGAGCCGGACAACCATCTGGCCCTGATGGCCACCGGGTTCTTGGGGGCGGGCACGCACGCCACGCAGATCACCGCCAACCAGGTGGAAAAAGAGCGCTACGACGAGCTGGACGACATGGCGGCCACGATCGGCACTGCGATGCTGGGGCTGACCGTCGGGTGTGCCCGGTGTCACGATCACAAGTTCGATCCGATTCCGCAGGCCGACTACTATCGGCTCGTGTCCACCTTCACCACGACCGTGCGCAGTGAAGTCGAGCTCGATTTTCACCCCGAGATTTATCGCGACGCCAAGGCCGAATTTGACCTCGAGCATGCGCCCTTGGGCGATGCGCTGGCGAAATTCGAAAGCGAACAACTGCCCGACCGTTTTGAAACCTGGCTGGCCAAGGACCTCAAGCCGGTCGCCGCCAGGTGGCTGATCGCGGCGGTGCAAGACACGAAGTCGGCCGGCGAGGCGACCTTCGCGCGGCAAGAGGATGGCTCGTATCTGGTCAGCGGCAAGAATCCTTCACAGGACGTCTATACACTCGTTGTCCCCACGAAGGCGACCCCAATCACCGCGGTGCGCGTGGAAGCGCTCGCCGACGAATCGCTACCCAAGGGCGGACCGGGCCGGGCTCCCAACGGGAACTTCGCTCTCTCCGACTTTCAACTCTGGGCCGCGCCGCTCGGCGCGCAAGCTCCAGGCGCGCCGGTTAAGTTAACCACGCCCAAAGCCACCTTCGAGCAAAAAGGCTACCCGGTGGCCGCCGCGATCGACGACAACAAGTCGACCGCCTGGGCCGTCGATCCCGAAATCGGCAAGCGCCAGGCGGCCAGTTTCGAACTGGAAACGCCGCTGGCCAATCCCCAGGGAACGACGCTAACGTTCATTCTAAAATTCGAGAACAATACCGCGCACAATCTGGGACGCCTGCGGATCGCGCTAAGCACGGCCGCCAAGCCGGTTGGACTCGACGGCGACGAGGCACCCGAGCAGACGGTCGAGGAAGTCAACCAGGCAATCGTCACGCCGCCGGCCGAGCGCAAGGAAGAGCAGCTCGCCGCCTTGCGGGCCTGGTTTCGGAGTCATGACTCCGATTGGCAACAGCTAAACGGCGCCGTGCAAGACCATCTCAAGCTGGCGCCCAAGCCCCAACTGACAAAGGTCATGATCGCCAGCGAGGGGCTGCCCGCTATTCGCCTGCATACCCAGGGGGCCGATTTTTTTGACAAGACTTTTTATCTCAAGCGGGGCGACCTTAACCAAAAGATTGGCGAAGCCCAACAAAGCTTCTTGCAAGTGCTCATGACCGCCCAGGAGCGCGAAAAACATTGGCAAGCCGCACCGCCGCCCGGCTGGCGCACGAGCTATCGCCGCCGGGCTTTGGCGAATTGGATCACGGATGTCGAAGCCGGCGCCGGCCATCTCCTGGCCCGCGTGATCGTCAACCGCCTATGGCAGCACCACCTGGGTCGCGGCATTGTGGCCACGCCCAGTGACTTCGGGTCCGCCGGCCAGCGCCCCACCCACCCCGAATTGCTCGACTATCTGGCGGATCAACTGATCCAAGGTGGATGGCGCGTCAAAAACATCCACAAGCAGATCATGACCAGCGCCGTGTACATGCAGTCCTCGGATGCCAACGCGGTGCGAACGAGCATCGACCCGGACAATTCTCTGCTGTGGCATCGCTCGCGGCGACGGCTGGAAGCCGAAGTGATTCGCGACGCAATGCTGGCCACGAGCGGCCAGCTCGACACGCGCATGTTCGGCCCGGGCACGCTCGACGAATCGCACCGTCGCAGAAGCATCTATTTCACCGTCAAGCGCAGCCAGCTCGTGCCCAGCATGATGCTGTTCGACGCCCCGGACTCGCTGCAGGGACTCGGGCAGCGGGCCTCGACCATCGTGCCGCCACAGGCGCTGGCCATGCTTAATAGCAAACAAGTCCACAGCTACGCGCGGGCCTTTGCCAAGCGGCTGCTGGCGAGCGAAGGGGCGACGAGCGAGAGCGCGATTGGCCGCGCGTACCTTACCGCGCTAGGCAGGCCAGCCGAAAGCGATGAATTGAGCATGGCAACCGCGTTTGTCGAGCGCGCCACCGAGTCGTACCAGGCGGCCGGCAAGAGCGAGGCGGCGGAAATGGCCTTGGCCGACTTTTGCCAGGTGCTGTTTGGCTTGAACGAGTTCATTTACATTGAATAGGGCTCAAAACTGGCGGGGACTGTCCCTATTTTGCGGTGCCTTGGGAGCAAATTGGGACTGTCCCCCTCTCCGAGACAGTTTTGAAACCCAGTTTTGGGACCTAACATGCCCATCGCGAGCGACGCGCTATGAACATTCCGCAGCTTTTCGCATCGCCGTCGGCGGCCTTCCCGTCGCGCCGAGATTTTCTTTACCGCGCTGGTTCCGGTTGTGGGTTGTTGGCGCTGGCGGCGCTCTTGGACGGCCAGGGGCTGCTCGCGCGGTCGGCCCACGCGGCCGCGAATGACCTGGCGATCAATCCCATGGCGCCGCGGTCAACGCATTTTCCGGCCACTGCCAAAAGCGTGATCTGGCTGTTCATGAACGGCGGGCCCAGCCAGGTCGACACCTGGGACTATAAGCCCGAACTCACCAAGCGCGACGGCCAGGAGCTGGCCGGCTTCGACAAGAACACCGGATTCTTTACCGACCAGGTCGGGCCGCTGATGAAGTCGCCTTTTCGTTTCGCCCAGCACGGCGCGTCGGGCGCATGGGTCTCGGAAATCTTTCCCAAGATGACCGAACACGTCGACCAGATGGCTTTCATCCATTCGTGCTTCACCAAAACGAACAACCATTCGCCTGCCCTGTTCGAAATCAACACCGGCATGAGCCGCATGGGTTTTCCGTGCATGGGAGCTTGGGTCACGTACGGCCTGGGGACCGAGAACCAAAATCTGCCCGGCTTCATTACCATGTATGACACGCTGGGCCGAGGATTGCCCAAGGGCCACGCCCAGAACTGGGGCGCGGGCTTTTTGCCCGGCGTGTTTCAGGGCACGGCCCTCAACGGCCAAGGGGCGCCGATTAACAATCTTTATCGCCGCGAGGACATGACCGACGTCCAGCAGCGGGCCCAACTGGAACTGTTACGCGAGTTGAACAAACGCCAGCCGCAGGCCCATGAGGCGGACCTGGCCGCCCGGATCGAAAGCTTCGAACTTGCCTACCGCATGCAAATGGCCGCACCCGACGCGCTGGCCATCGACGGCGAGCCGGCACACATTCGCGAGCTGTACGGCGTCGACAACCCCAAGTGCACGCACTTCGCCAGGCAAGTGCTCACGGCGCGGCGGCTGGTCGAGCGTGGCGTGCGGTTCGTGCAAATCTATTCGGGCGGAATGGAAAACGAGCGGAGTTGGGACGGGCACGCCAACATCGAGCAGAATCACCGGCAATTCGCCGGCGAGACTGATATTCCCATCGGCGGACTTCTGACCGATCTTAAGCAGCGCGGACTGCTCGAATCGACGCTCGTCATTTGGAACGGCGAATTCGGCCGCTTGCCGATCGTGCAAAAAGGGGGCACCGGCCGCGACCACAACCCGCACGCCTTCACCACCTGGCTTGCCGGCGGCGGCGTCAACGGCGGTGTTCACTATGGCGCCACCGACGAAATCGGCCACAAGGCCGTGACGGACCGCGTCAGCATCAACGATCTGCACGCCACGATCCTGCACCTGCTGGGCATCAATCACGAAAAGCTCACCTACCGTTCCAACGGTCGCGATTTCCGCCTGACCGACGTCGCCGGCCGCGTGGTGAAGGAAATCGTGGCTGGGTGATTAAGGTACTCGTCGCCGGGTGATTTTGTTCTCCCTCTCCCCTCGTGGGAGAGGGTCGGGGTGAGGGGGGTTTCAATGGAGAACTCTCGATCCGGCAAAGCACAATCCATCGCTCGTGCGCGCGAGTTACGCCGCGTCATGACAGACGCTGAGCGACGCCTGTGGTCGAAACTGCGCAATCGTCGATTCGGCAACTTCAAGTTCCGGCGACAAGTCACTTTGGAACCATTTATCGTGGACTTCGTCTGCATGGAGCAGAAACTCGTTTTGGAACTGGATGGCGGACAGCACACGCTCCGCCAGGAGTATGACGCTGAACGAACGCACTGGCTTGAACAGCATGGATTTCACGTCGTGCGGTTCTGGAATCATCAACTGTGGGAAGACAGCGATGCAGTGGACGAATTGATTTGGACCGAGCTGCACCGGCTCGTGAACGGACGGGGCGAAGAAAGAACCCCCTCACCCCGACCCTCTCCCACGAGGGGAGAGGGAGAATAGGAAGCGACGAGCTGAAGGCCGCGAGAGCACATATCACGCATGCGTCGCGCTGCAATGTCCTCTCCCATTGCGGGAGAGGGCAGCGAGCGACTGCTCGCGGGTGAGGGGGTGAGCGACGCCTGATTACGCACCGCGGCTCCTACGCGATCAGTTCGTCGAGCACGTTGCCTTCCACGTCGGTCAG
>JBGQHN010000029.1:0-22996 GCA_041497975.1 Planctomycetia bacterium
CTCACGGTGCCCGCCGCGCACTTGTTGATAATCGGCTCGATCGAACCGGCCGGCATGCACAGAGTCATTGTGCCCCGCACGTCGCCGACGATGGATTCGAAACTGACCAGCACCACCGCTTCGCGCGACGCCACCGAGAGCACCAATCGTGGATTGCTTTCCACGCGATCGAGCGAGAGGTCGATCGGCAACACCGGCTGCCACGACTTTTTCAATTCTTGCAAGAACAATTTGGTAACACGCGACGCGAGCCGCAGCTCGATGTCCGTCAGCGGGCGACGCGCCACCAGGCCCGGTTCGCGCCCGCCGCCCAACAGCCGGTCGATAATCGCATACAGGACCGACAGCTGGATATCGACAACCCAACTGGCGTTGAGCTGGGCCGCGCGCACCACGCTCGCGCAGGTAGGGTTTTGCAGCCGGGCGATGAATTCGCCATACGTAAGCTGTTCTACCGCGGCCAGTTTGACTTCGACCACGCTGCGCAGCAGGGCCGAGAGAGCGACCGAGAAATTGCGGCCAAAGCCCTCGTGCAAGGCGCGGATCGCCGCCATGGGCTCCCGGTCGAAATCCCGCGCCTGCGACGCGTCCGGCGCCATCGATCGCTGGCGCGGTCTGGCCGACGGTTGCGACGCGGTTAATCGCGGCGCGTGCGGCGCCGGCAGCGGATGGCTGGCCGACGGCCTGGCCTTGGGCGCCAGGCCCGACTCCAGGCTGCTGAGCAATGTTTCCAACTCAGCCTGACTCAGCACTTCGTCAGCCATCCTTGGCCTCCAGGCGATTCTAAACCCAGCGCGTGCCACCGGCCGGTGGTTTACTCCCGAATTTGTCCGTTGCCGTAAACCACGTATTTGTAACTGGTCAGTTCCTTGATGCCGCACGGCCCGCGAGCGTGGAACTTGTCAGTGCTGATGCCGATTTCAGCCCCCAGGCCGAACTGCGCGCCATCATTGAAACGCGTGCTGGCGTTGACCATCACAGCCGCGCTGTCCACGGCGGTCACGAACGCACGCGCGGCGTTCAAATCCGTCGTGACAATCGCGTCGGTATGCCGCGAACCGTATCGGTTGACGTGTTCGATGGCCTCTTCGAGCGAGTCAACGATCTTGACGGAAAGAATCGGGCCCAAGTATTCGGCGGCGAAGTCCTCTTCGGTAGCGGCGCGCGCGCGCGGCACGAGCGTTCGCGTGCGACCGTCACCGCGAATCTCGACGTTGCGCTCGGCAAGCGCCTTGGCAATGCGCGGCAGAAATGTCGCCGCCACCTCGCGGTGGACCACTAACGATTCGGCCGCGTTGCAGACTCCCATTCGCTGGCACTTGGCGTTGACGGTAATCCGCTCGGCCATGTCCAGATCGGCGGCCCGATCGACGTACACGTGGCAATTCCCGGTGAAATGTTTGATGACCGGCATTGTGGCCTCGGCGGCGACGCGGCGAATCAGTCCCTCGCCGCCGCGCGGTATCGCCACGTCGATGTACTCCTCCAAAGCCAGAAAATGGCCTACCGCCTCGCGATCCGTCGTATTCACCAACTGCACGGCGCCCTCTGGCAACCCCACCTCCTCGGCGGCTTGCTCGAGCAGGGCGACGATGGCGCGGTTGGAGTGCAGCGCCTCTTTGCCTCCGCGCAAGATCACGGCGTTGCCGCTCTTGACGCAAATCGCCGCCGCGTCGGCCGTGACGTTCGGGCGCGATTCATAGATGAAGAACACGACACCCAACGGC
This sequence comes from Planctomycetia bacterium, assembly GCA_041497975.1. Classification (GTDB taxonomy): domain Bacteria; phylum Planctomycetota; class Planctomycetia; order Pirellulales; family PALSA-1355; genus PALSA-1355. The sequence continues at coordinate 1,728 of JBGQHN010000029.1, forward strand.
ACGCGGACTTTGAGCACTTCCAGGCCGTTCGGGCGAATGGTCGACTCGATGACTTCGCCAATCGGTTCGCCCAACGCGGCAATTTCCTCGAGACCCACCGCCATCGCCTCGATCACTTCGGGCGTCAGCCGCAAGCGATCAATCTGGGCGGCCGTGAGCCCAAACTGCGGGGCCGCGGCCAGGTCGAGCTGATTGGCCTCGGCCAGCACGCCTTGCTGGCTGCGCAACAGGTCGGCGGAGCGCGCCAGCCAGGCGTTTTTCTGGTCGCCGCCCAAGCGCGCCAGTTCAGCGGCCGCGCGCCGAGCGCGCTGGGCCGTTTCCAGGCAGTAATTGCGCAAATTGATCGTCTCAGCGACAGCCATCGAAGGAAGCCTTCAGGGGGGGCAATTGGGCGCAATCATTGCGCGCTTGAAGCCTTGCAGGTCAATCGCAAGTATCCCTCAAAACCAGTGCGCAGTCAACGTCGCTATCCCCAAGCGCAGACGCCGTTTATAGGCTCAATTGCGGGTCGCGGCGGGCTTTGTCGAGACGATGCCCGGGCCGGTTCATCTTCGGGTTCACAAGTCGTTTAAATCGATTGTTTTGCCGTCGATGCCGCCGGTCGCCTCGTACACCGCCAGCGCCTGTCGCACGGCGGCCACGTCGTGAACTCGCAGAATCTGGACCCCTTGCGAGGCCAGCGACAAAGCGGCTCCGATCGTGCCGGCAGTCCGATCCGCGGACTTGTCGCCGATCAATTTGCCGATAAATCCTTTACGCGAGTGGCCCACCAGGATCGGCGCACCCAGCTCATGCAACCGCCAGCAGGCGGCAACCAGTGCCAGGTTGTGGGCATGCGTCTTGCCAAAGCCGATCCCGGGATCGACGGCGATCCGCTCGGCGTCGATGCCTTGCGCCACGAGATCATCGCGGCGCGAGCGAAGGTAGTCGAACACTTCCTCGACAACGTCGCCATAGACGGGGTCGTCTTGCATGGTTCGCGGATCGCCCCGCATGTGCATGACGCAAACGCCTGCCAGCGATTGACGGGCCACGTCGACCATCCGCTCGTCACCGGTCAGGGCCGTTACGTCATTGATGATTTCCACGCCGGCCGACAAGGCCTCGCGGGCCACTACGGCTTTCGACGTGTCGATCGAAATCGGAATGGTCAGTCGCGGCGCAAGTGCCTCGAGCACGGGCATGACCCGATCGAGCTGGGTCTTGGCGTCGACCGCTAGTGAGTAGGGCCGGGTGCTTTCGCCGCCGATGTCCAGGATGTCAGCTCCTTCGGCTGCCAGTTCCAGCCCACGGGTGATGGCTGCGCCGACGTCGGCAAACTGCCCACCGTCGGAAAAGCTATCTGGCGTGACATTGAGAATGCCCATCACGAGCGGCCGGCGCGGCAGATCGAGCCGCTGGCGGCGCAGTTGCCAGGTTTGCGCGCGGTCGGGGAATCGCTCGTTCCACGCGCGAGGCGCGGCAGGTGGAGGCAGGGCGTGCATTCCGCCAGCTTACCACGGCATTTCCATGAGCGACACGATTTGGGACGCCAGGCTGCGAATGGATTGGAGTTGTGCGGTGCTGAGCGACTGGCCGAACTCGGCGACTTGCGTTCCCGGGGCGCTGAGCAAGACCAGATCTTGCGGCAGCGGAACGGAGGTCGCCTGGTTGATCAAGTCGCCGCGGCGGTTTACCCAGCGAACCTCGACCACGATGTTGGCCTCGACTTCGCGCGGATAATCGAACTTGTCCTCGATAATCACGCGCTTGGTATCGCCGGTCAGCTTGCCGGTCAGCACACTGTCGGCCTGCGGAGTCCCGACGACCTTATAGGGCGTTTTCAGCTCGATTTCCTTGCACACCGCCTCGGTCAGCCATTCGCTCAAGCCGCGGCGAAAACTGTTGGATTCGAAGACCGGCACGTACACGGTCTGGATATCCGGCGGATACAGCGACGCCGCGCCAAAACGGTAGCGACCGCAGCCGGCCAGCGAAAAGATGCCGACGAGCGCCACGGACATGCAAGCGACAAGCGCCGCTCGCCGGCCGCAAATCGCGCGCACTGGGCGCGCAATCCGTCGGCGCGCTCGACCAAAGCGTCGCACGCTGCACGAACGGCCGTCGGTCTTCGCGGGATAAGCTTGGCTTGCGTTCACGTTGCGCCGGTGGCTGTCCGATTACCGGACAGCATTGGAATTCGGGTTCGATGCAACCGTGGAAAAGTTCTTAGGCAGCACGGGCCCTTCGCGCTTCGACCGTGGCAACAGGTTGGCCAGCCACTCGAACGGCGGCGTCGGAGTATCGGGTTGCTCTTTGATCCGTTCTAAACGGCTGCGCGATTCCTGGGCCAGTTGCGTCTCGGGATATTCCTTTGCCACCTTGGCGTAGTAGATGCGCGAGGCGCCGTAATATTTTCCTTTGGCGTAGTACTCGGCCAGGTCAAAGTCGCGTAGCGCCCGTTGGCTGCGCACCCCGGCCCGCACTTGCACCACGCGCTCGCGCTCGCTGCCCAGTTCGGTCGAGAACTGGGTCAGCAACTGCGAGGCGAGATCTTCGGCTTCATCGAGCGGGCCGCCTTCGTAGCCCGACCCCTGATATCTCAGCAACTTGCAGCGCAAGCCCAGCAGGTGCGCTTGAAACTGATGTTCGCTCTTGGGATACTCCGATCGCAACAACCCGTAGTGATAGTCCGCTTCTTCCCAGTGTCCCTTGAGAAAATGCGCGTTGGCCGTGGCCATCACGGCGTCGTCGGACCACGGGCCCGTGGGATCGTCGAGGCGAATGCGCTCGTAAACGCGCAGGGCATGGCCCCCGGTGTCGAACATGGGTCGCGTCTTGTCGACCAGGTTGGGCGTGAGCGGCAAGTGATGATGCTCGCGATCGTGCAGCTCCCAATAGCGGCCAATCGCGAAGCGGCGAATCACGACCTGGCTCAGATATTGCGTCGAGTTATATTTCTTGACCAACAGCGCATATTCGTCGTCGGCTTTGGAATAGCGATCGGCGAAAAACTCGCTCTCGGCCGCTTTGAACAGCGCCTCTTCCTCGAGCGGTGAGTCGGGCCAGCGCTTGTAGGCCACGCGATACCGGGCCGCGGCCTTGCCGAATTCCTTCTGGCGGAACAGCGAGTCGCCTTCCTCCAGCGCCTTGCGGGCGATCGCTTCGTTCGGCCCTTGACCGATCGCTTTCTTGATGCGCGCCAAGGTGCGCTTGGGAGAAATTTTTTCGAGGAACGCTTCGTCGTTGTCCGCGGTGGTGGCGACCAACTCGCCGCCGACCTTGCGTCCTTCGTGATCGAAAAACCCGCTGGTGCCCTCGATGTAGTATCCCCGGCCGGGGACGTATCGTTTGCGGTGCTGGTTGGCGGCCCACCAGGCGGCTTCTTCCGCGGTGAGGGGCGCCCTTGCCGGCTCGCTCTGACGCGAAAACGCGCAGCCTCCGGCCGCTGCCGCCAGGCACAAGACAAGAATGACCGTGACGCGCGCCAGAGAGCCCATCCGATTACCGTCGGGGACTGTCCCGATTTTGCGGTGCCCCGGGAGCAAAATGGGACTGTCCCCCTCGCCGCGACCAGTCGACGCGCCGCGAGCCGATGCGTTGGGAAGTGTCAAGGGGCCGCGCTGCCCAGATAACGCTGCATGCGCGGCGGATGGCCCAACAGGTGCGACCAGTAGTGGTTCAGAATCGCCCTCAACTCGCCGTACGCCTTGGAGTCCAATTCCTCCCCGCGCAATGCACTGGCCGGATCGCAGTACCGCGCAAGCATCTTGAGCGCTGCCGCGCTGATCGCGATAATCTGTCGTTGGCCCGCGCGACATGATGGACACAGTACTCCGCCGGCCACCTGGCTGAAGGGAATTCGACCGACCGCTTTGACGGGTGTTCCGCATTCCGCGCACGTTTCGAGCGCGGGCAAGTGGCCCAACACGCGCAAGGCCGTCAACTCGAAGCGCAACAGGACCGGCGCAACCGCATTCGAAGTATGCAACGCGGCCAGGGTCCTATCGGCCGCGTCGAATAGCTCGGGATGCGGATCGTAGTCGTCGGTCAACTCGTTCAACAGCTCGGCGACGTAGTATGCGGCATACAGATTTGATAAGCCGCCGCCGGGCGGTCGAAAGCGCCGCTCTAGCTTCGCTTCAGTCAACAAGTCCAACGCATCGGACGATTTGCGGAGGAAGACTATGCGACACAGCCCCAGCAGGTCAAGGGCAGAGTCGAACGGCCCTTTGGGGCGGCGAGCACCCTTGGCCAAAACCCGTATCTTGCCGAACTCGCGCGTGAAGAGCGTTATCACGCTGCTCGTTTCGCTGAACTCGACGAGTCGCAGCACGATCGCCGTGGCCTTTTCACTCGACATAGCTAGCTAGCCCAAGGGCCGTGCCGACTTCGAAATGGACCCTCACCACGTGCTAGCGATCGGCGGCTTGCGCGCCGTCGCTGGCCGGCTGTTGGCGCGGCTGCAGCCGAAACAGCGCCAGGTACCGCCGCTCGGCGGCCCGCATTTCGGCTCGCGCTTCATCCGACGCGTCATCGTATCCGACCAGGTGCAACGTGCCATGGATGACGTACAACAGCAGCTCGTCCTCGTCGCTCCAGCCAAACTCGCCCGCCCTTCTGGCGGCCATGTCGAAATTGACGATGACTTCCCCCTCGATCTGCCCCGGGCTGCGCTCCAAAGCGAAGCTCAACACGTCGGTGGGATAATCGTGTTCGAGATATTGCCGGTTCAAGCCGTGCATCGTGGCATCGTCGACCACCGCGATGCTCAGCGTCCCCTCGTCAATTTGCGCGTCGCGCAAGATCGCTTGCACGGCGCGCCGCGGCCGCTCCTCATCGACCGCGAGCGGACAACACCCGATGCTGATGTCGATCGACAGCATGAATAGCAAGCACGAACAATATGAAAGAAATCGGGGTGCCCCCAGCCGGCGCCGCCCACGCCGAGCGCGCACGCACTGCCTACCCAACTACTATAGCCGTCTTCGGCCGGCCGGATCAGGCGGTTCTTTGATCGGGATACTTGACGCGGCCGTGGTAGACCGCCGTCAGCGACTTGATCAAGCTGTCGTTGATCGTGGCCACTTCTTGCAGAGTCAGCCCGCAGGCGTCGAACTGGCCGTCGAGCAGCCGCTTCATGGCGATGTCCTCCACCAGGCTCTCGATGCGCGAGGGCGTGGGTTCCACCAGGGCCCGGCTGGCGCTTTCGACGGCGTCGGCCAGCATCAGGACGGCGGCCTCCTTGGTTTGCGGCTTGGGACCGGGATAACGGAAATCGCTTTCGTCGATCTCGCCGCCGTCGGGGTTCGATTCGTTGCGCTCGTTGGCCCGGCGATAGAAATACTCCACGAGCGTTGTGCCGTGATGCTGCTCGATGAAATCGATGATCGGCTCCGGCAGCCGGTGTTGTCGGGCCAGGTCCGCGCCGTCCTTGATATGCGCGATGATGATCAACGTGCTCATGGCCGGCACGAGCGATTCGTGACGGTTGGCATCGTGAGCTTGATTCTCGACGAAGTAGCCCGGCTTGAGCATCTTGCCGATGTCGTGAAAGTAGGCCCCCACGCGGACCAACAATCCCTTGGCGCCAATGCTTTCCGCGGCCGCTTCGGCGATCGAAGCCACGTTGATCGAATGGTTGTACGTGCCCGGGGCACGGCGGACTAGTTCCTGCAACAGCGGGTGTGCCACGTCGCCCAGTTCCAGCAGGCTCAACTCGGTTTGCACGCCGAACAAGCTTTCGATAAACGGCAACAGACCCAACATCAGCAACCCGGCAAACACGCTCCACAGGCCGAAGCGCAGGGCGTCGGGCCAAATCGTGGCGATCGGCTGGGCGGCCAACGTGTCGACGCCGATCGTGGTCGACAGGGCCACCAGGCCCACGGCGATACCCACGTAAATCAGCTTCCGCCGATTGCGGATGCTGCCCACCAACAGGATGGCCGAGGCGACCGTGGCGTACAGGATCATGAATTCGCTCAGCCCCTGGCCGGTGGTGACCACGACGATCACCGTGGCGGCGGCCGAGAACAGTAGCGCCAATTCGCGATGATAAGCGATCGACAAGATCATGCCGAAGACCATCAGCGGCACCAGCTCGGCGCGCACGTTGTCGCCGGAAGCCAACGCGGCCAGGCCGACCGTGACGACGATCAGGCCCAGGGTAGTGGTAAATCGCCGCAGGTTGTCCACGAGCCGGGGCTCGTAGTGCCAGACATAGGCGCCGCACAGCACGAACAAGGCGACAAACATGCCCACCACCGCCAGGCCATAGGCGGCACGCTGGCTCCAGCGCAGTTGATCGAGAAACGCCTTATGCTCCAAGGCGAGCAGATTGATGTTTTCTTCCGTAAGCGGCTGGCCGCCTCGGGCCAGCACTTCTCCCGGCGAGATGGTAATGAACTTGTCGTTGATCGCGGCAATGGCTTTGTCTTTAGATCGCTTGGTCTCGGCCTTGTTCAACGCCAGCGTGGTCGGCAAGCGGCCGCGCAGCCAGGTAAACACCCGCTCGGCCACCTCCGGCGACTCCAACCGCTCGGCCAGCGACTTTTTCAGCCAGTCGGCCTCGCCAATCAACACGTCGCTGACTTTGACGACTTGCGGACGGTCCGGGCTACCTTTCGGCAACACGACAATTTCCTCTTGATTGCCTTCATTATGTTCCTGGGGCAGCTTTTCCATCAGCCCGTGCTGCTCGGCGGGCGCCAAGGCCTCGGCCGCGGCGCGTTCGAGCTTTAAGAGCGACTCGGGCGTGGCCAGGGCGTCGTGAAACAGCTTGAAGCGCTGTTCCTGTTCATCGGCCGTCAGGGCCGGGGCCCCTGCGTCGGGCGCGGGAAAGAACTCGGCCCACACCTTCTTATCGAGTTCGGACAGCGACTTGGCCCCGGCGACGATCACCACGCGGTTTTGCAAGGCAAAGCGGAGTTGAACGAGCGGATCCTTGTCTTGTTCATAAACATAGCTGACTTTGCGCGCGGCCAGCGCCTTGGCTTCCTTGGTGCCCTCGGGATCGGCCTTCTGAAACGAGACCTTGGCGACAACGTCGCGCGGTGGCGTAAAGTTCCGATGATAGGCCAAGGGAATCGACCACGACGTGGTCACGGCCCACAGACCGATGACGGCCAGCACGCACATTCCCAGGCGCACCAGCACGTCGCCGCGCTGCAGATATTCCCAGGTTCGCTCGAGCAAGCCGGGAGGCAACTCGAGCGCTGCTACTCGCTCGGATCGCGTCCGCTTTTGACTTCCACTCGCCATGGCCTGCCGCAGGGGGCGCAACTAGCGCCGCCGTCTCGGCTCCTCCTCCTCGTAAGCGCGGACGATCTCCTGAACCAGTCGATGACGCACGATGTCCTCGTTGTTCAACGTCACCTGGCAAAAACCCTCGATCTTTTGCATACGATGGATCGCGTCGATCAGGCCGTTGCGCGTATGCACCGGCAAGTCGACCTGCGTCGTGTCGCCGGAGACGACCATTTTGGTCCCCAGGCCCATGCGGGTCAAAAACATTTTCATCTGCGCGACCGTCGTATTTTGGGCCTCGTCGAGAATGACGAAGGCCTCGTTCAACGTGCGGCCGCGCATGTAGGCCAGCGGAATCATCTCGATCAGGTCTTGCTCCGTGTAGCGCTTGATCTGTTCGTAATCCATCATTTCCCGCAGCGCGTCCAACAGCGGCCGGAGATAGGGATTGATTTTGGCCTGCAAGTCGCCCGGCAGAAAGCCCAAGCTTTCCCCGGCCTCGACCGCGGGGCGAACGAGCACGATCTTGCGGATAATTTCTTGCTTAAGTGCCTGCACGGCCATCGCCACGGCCAGATACGTCTTGCCGGTGCCCGCCGGGCCGATGCAAAACACGAGATCATTATTGGCGATCGCCGACACATAGCGGGCCTGGCCGGCCGTGCGCGGGCGGATCTGCCGTCCGGCAAATTGCAACTCGATCGGCGAGTGCTCCACGTCCAGCGACTTGCCCGAGACCTGCGCCAGGATGTGCGAAACCTCTTCCGGCGAAACCACGCCGTAGCGGGACGCAATCCCCTTGAGTTGCTCGAAGACTTCCGTGGCCTGGGCTACCGCCTCGTCCTGGCCCTCGATATGAATCCGGTCGTTGCGGCTGGAGACCGCAACCCCCAGAGAATCCCGAATTTTTCGGAGATGCTGGTCGCGAGTACCAAACAAAGCCAAGAGCGACTTGGAGTCAACCAGCGGAATAGTAGCTTCGGACATTCAAATATGGCGGCGGCACCCTGGCCACCCGCCACCAACCACGAATCTGACGATACTGTTAACTATAGCGGACGCCCGGGCGCGGGTGAAAGAGAATTCGGGCGCCGCGGGCCTAAGCCGATTGCGGCCAAGAGATTGCGAACGGCCGTGTCAAGCCTGCCGGCAGGTAACGCACTCGTCAGATGCACCGCCGGACGTACGATTTATAGCGATTAATTCGAGACGACCGTTTTTTCCTGGACGGTCATCCGCTTCCTGGAATGGCGTCCGATGGGCCCCGACAACTTGCTTATTCAAAGTTGTCGCGGCCACTCACGAGCAGCCCGGGAGGTGGGGGCACCCACTACGGCCACGCGTACGTCTTGGCCACGAGTTGTGACACTTCTTTGATCAGTTCGCCGCCCGTGTCGCTGTTGGTCATGATGACGAACCCTTGGCCGGTCGCAGGGTAGCCGACCATGTGGCAGCGGTAGCCTTCGTTCGCGCCGCCGTGGCTGAAGGACAGTTTGTCTCCCTCGCCCTGGACGAAAACTCCCAGGCCAAGGCGTCCTTTTTGAGCCTTCAGCATTTCGTTGGCCATGCCCTGCGACAAGAGCTTGCCCTTGCCGCCCTCGACGCTCGTGGCCAGATCGATCACGACCCGCGCCAGGTCGCTGGGCGTGGTCCATAGCCCGGCCGCCGACATTTCGGGATAGACGTGATAGTTGCCAGGGATCAGGACCTTTTTCGCGCGGTGACCAAAGGCCGCTTCGTCGACGAGCGCCCCGGACAATGGCTGCTCGTAAGTGCTATGCGTCATGCCGAGTGGTTCGAGGACTTGCGCGTGCATGAATTCGGGAAATGGCTGGCCCGTGACGTCGCCCAACAACTGTTGCACGACACAGTAGCCGCCGCCGGAGTAGCGGAACATGTAGCCCGGCTTCACGTCCACGCGAATCGGCCGGGAGTTTGCCGGTGGCGAGCCATCCAGCACTTGCAGCAAGCTGGGGACCTGCGTGTTGGCGGCGTAGCCCTCAAAGCCGTGCACCGACAAGCCCGCCGTGTGGCTCAGCAAATGCCGCAGCATCACCGGGGGCCGGTCGCGCATGAGCGGGCTGTCGGGAATCCGCCACGATTTCAAGCGCTTGTTCACGTCCTCATTCAAGTCGAGTCGACCCTGTTCGACGCATCTGAGGACGGCCAGCGCCGTAACGGGTTTGCTGATCGAAGCGGCTTGAAAACGCGTCGTGGGACGCACGCCGCCGTCGTGCGTCGAAGCGCGCCACCCAAATCCCTCGGCCCACGCGATTTGATAGTCGTCGATCACGGCCACGCTGACGCCCGGCACGTCGTGACGTTCCATCGCGGCTTTGATCGCTTGCTCGATTTCGCCGCGGCGGGCATCGACACTGGGTGTCGGCGCCGTTTGGGCCATCGCCGAGTATCCGAAAAGAAGCAGCGCCACAACGAACGTCGCGGCGCCGCGCCGAGCGACGGATAGCATCAGCCTGGACATCGGAGAATTTCTGAACATTGGAGGAAACTCTTTGGCGGCCACGTGCACGCCGTCGGCGGGCCGCCGCCAAATCTCGCCAATTTTAGCCCGCCAATGCACGCCTGCATACAATTCGCCCCCGGCGCCCGACAATTGGACGCCAATTGGGCGCTTCGCCGCCGGGCGGCCGAAGGCGTAGAATTGTTTGCCCCCGCTGGTTTCGCCGCGGCATGCGAGGGCTTCGCGCGTGAATATCAGCGGCCGCACTCTTTCGCACGAGCCCCAAGCGCATCCGTGTCCGAAGAACTTTCCAACCGCCAACTGGCCCAGATCGAGCGCACCACGCAGGAACTAGGCCGCTACCTGGTCGATCGCGCCCGAAATTCGCAGCCGACAGTGTGGGATCGCCGCTGGTGGGACGATCGAATTATGGCCTGGGCCATGCAGGATGAATCGGTCAAAGTCCAGATGTTCCGCTTCGTCGACGTGTTGCCGATGCTTTCGACGAGCGAAGCGGTGACGCGACATTTGCACGAATACTTTCACGACGTGCGCCGGCACCTGCCATCGGCCGCGCGGCTGGGCCTGGCGGTGGCGACCCCGCGGTCGATCGCCGGCCGGGCACTGGCCATCGCCGCGCGTCGCAACGCCTTGGGCCATGCGCGCCGCTTCATCGCCGGCACGAACCAAAACGAAGTTCTCGCCGCCGCCATGCGCGAACGAAAGCTGCGACGCGCCTTCACCGTGGATCTGCTCGGCGAAGCGGTCACCAGCGAAGCCGAGGCCGAGCACTATTTGCAATCCTACGTCAACTTGATTGAGGGTATCGCTCCGGTCGTGAACAGTTGGCCCGAGGTGCCGCAAATTGACCGTGCTTCAATCGCCGAGCTGCCGCGCGTCAACGTATCGATCAAGCTCTCGGCCCTGGACAGCCAATTCGACCCCATCGATCCGACCGGCACGACGCGGCGCGTGGGCGAGCGGTTGCGCACCCTGCTCCGCGCCGCCCGAACACACCGCGCATTTGTCAACATCGACATGGAGTCGTACCGCACGAAGGATCTGACGCTGGCCATCTTCCGGCAGATCTTGCTGGAGGATGAGTTTCGCGACACGAGCGACGTGGGGATCGTGATTCAGTGCTATTTGACCGACTCGGCCGACGATCTGCGCTCGCTCGGCGATTGGGCGGCCCAGCGCGGCCGTCCGGTGTGGGTCCGGCTGGTGAAAGGCGCCTACTGGGACTACGAAACCGTGTTTGCCCAGGCCGCGCTCTGGCCGGTTCCAGTGTTCCAGCACAAATGGGAGACGGACGCCAACTACGAACAATTGACGCGGTTCGCCATGGCCAACCATCAACACCTGCTGACCGCGCTGGGCAGCCACAACCTGCGGTCGCTGGCGCACGGCATGGCGGTGGCCAAGCATTTGGGAATCGCCGCCAGCGGCTTCGAGCTGCAAATGCTGTACGGCATGGCCGACGCCGAAAAGCAAGCGCTGGTCGACTTGGGATATCGCTTGCGAATTTACATGCCGTACGGTGAGCTGATTCCCGGAATGGCGTACCTGGTCCGCCGCCTCTTGGAAAACACGTCCAATGAATCGTTTTTGCGGGCCGGCTTTGCCGAGCACGTTTCCGCGGAGACCCTGCTTATGAACCCTCTCGACCATCGCACCAAGGCCGACGGCCGCGCCGAGGCGCGCCGGCCGGCCGCCTCGAACTTCACGCCCATTTATCAGAACGAACCACCCACCGATTTCGGGCGCGAGTCCGCTCGAGGGGCCATGCAGGTGGCACTGGCCCAGGTCCAGCGCCAGTTTGACGCGACCTATCCCCTGGTCATCGACGGCCAGGACGTGCCGACGACCCAATGGAGCGCGTCGATCTGTCCCGCGCACAAGGCGCGCTCGGTGGGACAAGTCGCCACGGCCGATGTCACACACGCCGAGGCAGCGGTGCGCGGGGCCCGCAGGGCGCTGGGCGATTGGTGGAAGCTGGGGGCCGAAGGCCGAGCGACGTACCTGCGGGGCGCGGCCGAGGCCATGCGCCGCCGGCGGTTCGAGTTGGCCGCGTGGGAAGTGTACGAATGCGCCAAAGAGTGGCGCGAAGCCGACAGCGACGTGTGCGAAGCGATCGACTTTTGCGAGTATTACGCCGCCCGGGCCATTGAAATGGAGGCGCCCCACGGCGTCGACGTGCCGGGAGAGGAAAATCGATTCGGCTACTTGCCCCGAGGCGTGACCGCCGTGATCGCGCCCTGGAATTTTCCCCTGGCGATTCTAACGGGCATGACCGCGGCGGCGCTGGCCACCGGCAACACCGTGGTGATGAAGCCGGCCGAGCAATCGCCGGTCGTGGCCGCCAAGCTGATGGAGATCTTCCGCGAGCTGGATCTTCCGCCCGGCGTGCTGAATTATTTGCCCGGACCCGGCGAAACAGTGGGCGCGGCCTTGGTCGAACATCACGACGTGGCGCTCGTCGCGTTTACCGGTTCGCGCGGCGTGGGGCTGGCGATCAATGCTCGCGCGGCGCAGGTTTCCACCTCGGGACAACTGAAATTCGTGAAGCACGTGATCGCCGAGATGGGCGGCAAGAACGCGATCATCGTCGACGATGACGCCGATCTGGACGAAGCGGTCGTGGGCGTCGTGCGCAGCGCCTTTGGCTATCAGGGCCAGAAGTGTTCGGCCTGTTCGCGCGTCATCGTGCTGGATGCCGTGTACGAGACGTTTCTGGCGCGGCTGGTCGAAGCCACGCGAAGTCTCAAGGTCGGCCCGGCCGAAGATCCCGCGACCAGCGTGTCGGCCCTGATCGACGCCGAGTCGCTGGCGCGCGTGCAGAACTACATACAATTGGGGCGGCAGACCGGCCGCGAAGCGTTGGCCATCGACGTCACAGCGCTGGCCGATGAAGGGTTTTACGTCGGACCGCATATTTTCACCGACCTGCCGCCCGCTGGCCGAGTAGCGCAAGAAGAAATCTTTGGCCCGGTGCTGGCCGTTCTGCGGGCCGCCAACCTCGACGAAGCCATCCGCATCTTCAACGATACGGATTACGGACTGACCGGCGGAATATTTTCGCGCAGTCCCGAGCATTTGCGGCGGGCGCGACGGGAATTGCTGGTCGGCAATCTGTACTTGAACCGCGGAATCACGGGAGCGCTCGTCGCACGACAACCGTTTGGCGGGTTCAAGCTGTCGGGAATCGGCACGAAAGCCGGCGGGAACGATTACTTGCTGCAATTCGTCGTGCCGCGGACGATTACCGAGAACACGTTGCGCCGTGGGTTTGCGCCCACGCTTTCGACCGAGGAGGCAACGCCGAGCGCCATGTGACGCACGGCGACGTGAAGTCCACCCTAGCCGCGCCGGTTCGTCGTCACACCTTGACCAGCTTCTGGTAGGTCTGCGGCGGGTCTGCCAGTTCCTGCCCAATCGTGACGAACTTTTTCTCGTTGGCCAGGAAGGCGTCGGCCACGTCGGGGTCGAAGTGTGTGTTTCGGGCTTGCATCAGAATCGCCCGGGCTTTTTCGTGGCTGTACGCGTCCTTGTAGACGCGTCGCGAAGTCAAGGCATCGTAGACGTCGGCCAGGGCCACGATTCTGCCGCACATGGGAATCTTGTCGCCGGCCAGGCCCAGGGGATATCCGGAGCCGTCGTACCATTCGTGGTGGCTGGCGGCGATGTCGCGCGCCATCCGCAGATAGCGTGCGACTGGAAATTCGTTGAGGGCGGCGTCGAGCGTTTCGGCGCCGTGCGTCGTGTGCGACTTCATGACCTCGAATTCTTCGAGCGTTAGCGCCCCCGGCTTGAGCAGCACGGTGTCGGGAACGGCCACTTTGCCGATGTCGTGCAAGGGACTGGTCAGGTAGATCAGCCGCACAAAATCGGCGTTGACCGCCTCGCGATACTTCGGCAGCTTGGCCAGGTGCTCGGCGATGACGCGCGAGTACGTGCGTACGCGTTCCAGATGGGCGCCCGTGTCGGTATCGCGCGATTCGGCCAGCTTGGCCAGGGCGAAGATCAACAGGTCGCGTGTCTCCAGCCCGAGCAACCGTTCGCCAGCGCGGACGCGTAACGTCAACTCGCTGGGCTGGAACGGCTTGACGATGAAATCATCGGCTCCGGCCGACATGCCTTCGATCGAGTCGGAGGCCTGGCTGCGAGCCGTGAGCAGGATCACGTAAACGTAATTGATCGCGCAGGAGCTGCGAATCTGGCGGCAAAGCTCCAGGCCGCTCATGCTGGGCATCTCCCAGTCGCTGACAACCAACTGGCAGTTTCCGCGCTCTAATATCTCGAGCGCAGTACGGCCGTTGTCGGCCACGAGAACTTCGTAGCCGCTCCGCTTGAGCGTATGTTCGAGAAGATCCAGAGCGAGCGGATTGTCGTCGACGATCAGAACTTGCATCAAGTTCTCCGCCGCCTCGATGGGCGACTTGGCGCGTGGGAACCGAATCGGCTTGCCGGCAGCCCAAGCGCCCCGGACAAAACCTGGTAAAGCTAGGATTTTCCGCACGGCAAGTCAAAGCCGCCAACTCCACAATGCCTGAGAGGCGCCGGTCAGAATCGGCTCCCAGAAGGGGACAGTCCCATTTTGCTCCGCGGACTCCGCAAAATCGGGACAGTCCCCGACAGTGTTGTCCGGCCCCTCTCCCCCAACGCGTTGGCCCCCATTCGTTCGGCACGTCCCGTACGACCGTCATCGGCGGCCCATCGAAGGCCCTCGGCCTCGCGCGCGGCGGCGTGCAACGTAGATTTGAACCGTTGCCAGGGGCTTCGTCCCCTCGGTTTTGTGCCGTTGGCTCGTGCACTCTCGGCTGGCCCATGACCTGCTACCAGGCTCTACCTGCTCGGTTGCCCGCGGCGATGACGCCGCGCCGGCAGTTATTCACGCTGGCTTCTCATCCGGCCAGCTAGGATGATTCACACCGTGACACCATTTCCCGTGCGGGCAGAACAGCTCCTACAAGAGCAATTCGACGCGATCCATCGCCGCACCGATCGGATGTTTGCCTACCTGATGATCCTGCAGTGGGTCCTCAGCCTGGTGGGCGTGCTGTTGTTCTCATTTCCAAGTTGGAACGGGGGGGGAAGTCACGTCAATCGCCAGATATGGACGGCGCTCATCGCGGGCGGGTGCCTGACCGCCGTGCCCACCTTCTTCGTCGTGCAGCGGCCGGGCACGAGACTGACCCGCCACGTCATCGCCGTGGCGCAAATGATGTGGTCGGCGCTATTGATCCATTTGACGGGGGGCCGGATCGAATCGCATTTTCACGTCTTTGGGTCGCTGGCCGTGCTCGCATGTTACCGCGATTGGCAAGTGCTAGTGACCGCCACGATGGTGGTGGTTTGCGACCACATTGGCCGCGGAGTTTTCTGGCCGCAAGCCCTACACGAGGCCTCGGCCTTCCCGTTCAGAACACTGGAGCAGGTACGCTGGGTTTTATTCGAGGACGTCTTCCTGGCGATCTCGATGCGACACAATGTGCGCGAAATGTCCGAAATCGCCCTCAACCAGTCGCGGTTGGAGGAGACCAGCAAGGTCATCGAATTTGAAATCACCGCGCGCACGCGGGGATTCGGCGACTACACGGACCGTTTGGAATTCGCTCGACGCGCGCTCGAAAAACAAGCCGTGGCTCTGGAAAAGCAATCCAACGAGCTGCGGGAGGCCCGCGCCAGCGCCGAATCGGCCAGTCGGGCCAAGAGCGAGTTCCTGGCGAATATGAGTCACGAAATTCGCACGCCGATGACCGCGGTGCTGGGTTTTGCCGACATTCTGCTGGCCAATCTCAAAGACCTTGAATCGATCAACGCCGCCAAAACCATCAAGCGCAACGGCGAATTTCTGGTGGAACTGATCAACGGCATCTTGGATCTGTCCAAGATCGAGGCCGGGAAACTGACGGTGGAGCGGCTGCGCTGCTCGCCCCACCAAATCGTCTCCGACGTGGCCCTTTTGATGCGCGTGCGGTCCGACGCCAAAGGCTTGCCGTTGTTGATCGAATATGAAGGCGAAATCCCCGCCACGATTCGCTCCGACCCCACCCGAATTCGTCAGATCCTGATCAACCTGGTCGGCAACGCCATCAAGTTCAGCTCGCGCGGCGAAGTCCGGCTGAATATTCGGCTGGTGCGCCGTGACCCAGACGATTCGGTGCTTCAGTTCGACATCGTCGATCAAGGAATCGGTATGGGCCGCCATGAGTTGGACAAGCTCTTCCATCCGTTCATGCAGGCGGACGCTTCCACGGCTCGCAAGTTCGGCGGCACGGGCCTGGGGCTGACGATCAGCAAGCGTCTGGCGGAATTGCTCGGCGGCACGCTTGTCTGCCTCGGCAGTTCACCCGACAACGGCAGCACGTTCCGCGTGACAATCGCCACTGGGCCGCTGGATGGCGTGTGCCTGCTCGAATGCCCCAAAGACGCTCCCGCCGTCGAACGCCCGACGAAGCCGCTGTGGGGCACCACGATGGTCGACGGACATATCTTGTTGGCCGAGGACAGTCCCGACAACCAGGAGCTGGTCACCTTCGTGTTGCAGAAGGCCGGTGCCCGGGTTTCTTTGGCGGCAGACGGCCAACAGGCCTTGGCCATGGCGCTGGCGGCCGACGCCGAGGGCAAACCGTACGACGTGATCCTGATGGACATGCAGATGCCGGTGCTCGACGGTTATGCCGCCACACGGCAGTTGCGCGCGCGAGGATACCTGGGGCCAATTATCGCCCTGACCGCCCACGCCATGCGCGACGACCTGGAGAAATGCCTTGTCGCCGGGTGCGACGCGTACGCCACGAAGCCGATCGACGGAAATCTCGTGGATCTCATCGCGCGCCACGTCGCGCGCCGCGGCCAACCGGTAAACCCGATCGATGTTCCGTGTTAGCTCGCCCGCCCGATGCGGCACCAATGCGCTCGCTGATTGCCAGCCGCCTACTCCCATCCAGCGGGATGCCTTATCGCCAGTTCGCGGGGAATTGCTGGACCAGGCGGCATCGCCTATCATTGCACGCGGTTTGCAACCCCCAGGCACCATCGCTTCTTCGTCGAACCGGGCACGATGCCTTCCACGTGTACGACACAATCCGTCGAGATCGCGGCACTGCGAGAGCGTGTCGCCCAGCTGGAAGCCGAAGTTGCGCGCGGCCAGGAGAGCCGGCAGCGTTTCCGCACGCTGGCGGTGCATTCGCCGACGGGTATTTTTCAGTGCGACCTGGAAGGAAACAGCCTGTTCGTCAATAGTCGCTATGCGGCGATTGCGGGAGTAGCCGAGCACGAAGCGAACGGACAAGGTTGGCTGCGGACGCTGCATCGCGAGGACCGCGAAGAAGTCCTGGCTGCCTTGCGGTTGGCCCTCGACTCGGATCAGGAATTCGTGCGGGAATTCCGCTTTCAGCATGACGACCAAACGCTGCGCTGGGTGTCGGGCAGGGCAGTGCCCTTGTCCGACGACCGGGGCCGCGTGACCAGCTACCTGGGAAACGTTCTAGACATCACCCAGCGCAAGCAGGCGGAGGACCTGTTGCGGGAAAGCGAACAGCGCTTTCGATTGTTGAGCAATTCGTCACCCGTGGGCATTTTTGTGTCGGACAAGGCCGGCAACGTCGTATACACCAACCCGCGGTTGCAGGCCATCTACGGCTATGAGGCACACGAGCTGGCGGGCATCGGATTTGCGCGGGTCTTTCACCCCGATGATTACGAACAGGCCTTGGCCAATTGGATGCGAGTCGCCGCCACCACAGACCAGCACGATCTGGAGCGGAGGTTTATCAAAGGCGGCGAGCTGCGCCAATTGCACGTGCGATCGGCGCCTATGATCTCGCCCGACGGTACCGTGGTCGGCCGGGTAGGTACCGTGGAGGACATCACGGACCGCCGCCGCGCCGAGGACCAGTTGCGCAAAAGCGAAGAGCTCTACCGCGTGTTGGCCGAGTATTCGACCGACGTGATTTCGACGCATACGGCCCAGCGGGTGTGCCGATATGTCTCGCCGGCTTGTCGAACGCTGTTTGGCTATGAGCCCGAGGAGCTGATTGGGCGGGACTCGCGCGAGTTTGTTCACCCGGACGATTGGGACGCCATCGCCAAAGCGCGCAGCTTGCTTGTCGGCCGCTCGGGCGTCGCCACGGTGACCTACCGCATGCGGCGCAAGGACGGTCAATACATCTGGTTGGAGGGGGCCTATAAGACGATTCCCGCTCAGACGCGAGAGGGCCCCGGAGAAATCATCGGCGTCTCGCGCGATATTACGGTCCGCATGCAAGCCGCCCAGCAGCTTCGCGAAAGCGAAGCCCGCATGCGCAGCGTCCTCAATACCGCTACCGACGGCATCATCACGGTCAATGATCGTGGAGTCGTTGAGCAGTTCAATCTTGGCGCTCAACGATTGTTTGGATACTCGGCCGACGAGGTCCTGGGGCAGCCGCTGCAGATGCTCATTCCGGCGATCCGCGGCGCACCACTCGGTCGCGATGCGCGCGGGCGCAAAGCATTTCGCGGCCTGCTGGCGCGAGTGGGCGAGGTCGTCGGCCTGCGGAAAGACGGCACTAAATGCGAGCTGGAAATGCGCGTGGGCGCAACGGTGATCGCGGGGAGAAGTATTTTCACCGGCATCCTGCACGACATCACCCAGCGTAAACGGACGGAGGAAATGTTGCGCGAAAGCGAAAAGCTGGCGGCCACGGGGCGGATCGCGGCGCGCATCGCCCACGAAATCAACAATCCGCTGGCCGGCATCAGAAACTCCTTCCTGCTGATTGAAGACGCCATTCCGCGCGGTCACCCGTATTACGGCTATTTGGCGCGTATCGAACGCGAAATCAACCGGATCGCGCGCATCGTGCGCCAGATGTTCGATCTTTACCGGCCCGGCCACGTGTTGCCGCGCAAGACTCAACTCGGCCAGACGATTCGCGACATCGTGGCCCTGCTGAGCACCATCGCGCCCGAGCGCGGAGTGAAGCTCGAAGTCGACACGACGGCCGCGAAGGAACCGGTTTCGCTGCCGGAAGATTCGATGCGCCAGGTCTTGTACAACATCATCGTCAATGCGATCGAAGCCTCGCCGGCCGGAGGCGTCGTGACGATCACCGCCGCGCTGCGGGCGGACAACGCGGAAATCACGGTCGCCGACGAGGGAGCAGGAATTCCCCTCGATCTACGGCCGCAAATCTACGAACCGTTCTTCACGACCAAGAACCAATCAGGCACGGGAGGCCTTGGCCTGGGGTTGTCGATTTCACGCGGCATCGTCGAGGCCCTGCAAGGCACCCTGGACTTCGAGAGCTCGCCGGATCAGGGCACCACTTTTTTCGTCCGCGTCCCCATCTAGAAACCAGACACCGAGGCAACCCATGCCTGACTCCTTTTGCATCCTGTTCGTGGACGACGAAGAAACGTTTCTATGTTCAACGGTTGATCTGCTGCGTCGCGAGGGATACGCATGCGACGGCGCCAGCGGCGTGAGCGACGCGCGGCGACTTTTGGACGAGCGGCCCTACGATCTCGTGATCGCCGATATCAAGATGCCCGGCAACTCGGATTTGGAGTTCATCCACCAGCTATCGCGGCAGGGCGAGGCGCAATCGATTATTCTCGTGACCGGCCATCCGTCCATCGCCTCGGCCATCCAATCGGTGGAACTGCCGGTGATCGCCTACCTGGTCAAACCGTTCGATTTTTCAGAGCTGCTCGCCAAGGTGCGCCATGCCGCCCAGCGCTCGGCGGTGCAACGCGTGGTCCGCAACGAGTTGGAGCGCCTGCAAGAATACCGCGAAGGCCTGATGAAAATGCAAATGAACGTGACCGATCAGCCGCGGGCCGCTTGCTCCTCGTCGCTGCAGGCCGTGGTCGGCATAACGCTGCGCAGTATCGTGGACGGCCTGTCGGATTTGCATGCCCTGACGGACGCAAGCCACGGGGACGAAGCGCAGGGCGCACTGAAACATTGGTCGCCGCCACTCCCGGGCGAGCTACGCTCCGCGCTGTGCGATGCGGTGGCCACGCTCGAACGAACCCGGGGTTCGTTCAAGTCGAAAGAGCTGGGAAACCTGCGAAAGCGCCTGGAAGCACTGCTGAGAACGTGATGGGGCCGGCGGCGGAATTGCATCAAGAGGTTTGGTTGACCGTTGAGCGTGACCACGGGATAATGTGGTAAGTTCTCCTGAAATGCATAGTTTGCCAAGCTTCCATGTCAATCGAATCGACCAGCGAAACGGCCATCTTCGAACGGCTTGTATTGCCAAGCGAGCCCGGGCTCTCTCAAGTCGCGGCCCGTTCGCTGCTGTCCGTCGGGTTCAGCCCCGAGGACACCCAGCGCATGCACGTCTTGGCGGAGAAAGTCAGACACACAATATTGACGCCCGACGAACAACGAGAGATCGACAACTACGAGCGCGTCGGACATTACCTGGGCATTTTGCAATCGAAGGCGCGAATGGCTCTGCGCGGTTCATCTGACGCTGGCTCGTAATGGCCGTGGACAAGTCGCTGCAGGAGCTGGTGTGGTCACGGGCAAACCGCCAGTGCGAGTATTGCAAGGTTTCGCAAGCCTTCGACGCCCTCCCCTTTGAGTTGGATCATATTATCGCGGTCCAGCACTCGGGATCGGCAACCGAGGGCAATCTCGCTCTGGCGTGTTTCGCCTGCAATCATCACAAGGGCTCGAACATCGCCGGCTTCGATCGCGTGTTGCAGCAGACGGTCCACCTGTTCCATCCGCGTCGCGACGCGTGGAGCGATCATTTTCCGCTGGAATGGACCCGAACTCGAAGGGATCACCCCGGTCGGACGCGTCACGGTACACGTCCTCGCCATCAACCGCGATTTCCGCGTGGCCCTGCGGCGAACGCTGATGCAGGAAGGTGTCTTTCCGCCCACGCCATAGCCGAGTTGACACAAATTCGTCGAGCGGGCACAATTGGGGCGAAGACTGGCTTGTCCAGGGAATGGGACAGGCCGCCTTGCCGTGCGGGATGATTCAGGCCCGCAAGATGAAGGCACTGTCGAATGGCCTTTTAGAAGGCGTTCGGTCGTGCCTTTTTTTTTGGTAGCTGCGCGTCGAAACACGCGTGGATGACCGGCTTGGCAAGGAACGGGCAAGAGGCGCAGTCGGCACGCTTGCGTATTCAGGCCTCTTGGCACCGGGGTCGCGCCATGGAACACAGTGGCAAATTGCGCGTAGAGTTGGTGGACGATCAGGCGTTGATCCGTGCGGCGCTCGGCACGCTGATTCAGGCCGCCGAGGACATGGAACTGGTGGCCACGGCCGGCAAAGTCGACGAGGCCGTACGTTTGGCCGAAGAACTCCGGCCGTGTGTCGTTTTGATGGACATCCTGCCCGAACCAGGCGTCTTCGAAGGCGCGAAAAAGATTCTCCGCCGTTGTCCCGGCACGGTGGTGATTTTCCTCGACGATGCGCCGTCGGATGCCAACGTGCGCGAAGCACTGCGCGTTGGCGCCGCCGGCTATTTGACCAAGCAGCAACCGTTCGGCCAGATCGAAGCGGCGCTGCGCCAGGCAGCCCACGGCGAGCGCGTGTTCGCGCCGGAAATTGCACGCCGGCTCGTGCTGC
>JBGQHN010000030.1:0-21900 GCA_041497975.1 Planctomycetia bacterium
ACACGGCCAAGACGATTCGCATTCCGGCCTACATGGTCGAGCTGCTCTCCAAGTGGCGCCGCGCGACGGCCCGGCTGGCCGAAGAACTCGGTCGCACGCCAACGCCCGAGGAGATTGCCCGCGTGCTGGGCCTGGCCAAAAAGAAGCTGCCCATCATCAAGAAGGCGATTCGCATTTACAACTCGACACCGCAGACCGACCAGGCCGAAACGGGCTGGTCGCTGGGCGAGATGGTGATGGACGAACGGCTCAAGAGCCCGGAAGACGAGCTGGTCGACAGCGACAACATGGTGCACGTGATGCAAATGCTCGAAACGATGGAGCATCGGGAGGCCACGGTGTTGCGAATGCGATTCGGCCTGCTCGACAACGAGCCCCGCACGCTCAAAGAGATCGGCGAATCGCTGGGCCTGACGCGAGAACGTGTCCGCCAGATCGAAACCGAGGCGCTGGGCAAACTGGCCCACAGCCTGCAAGGCACGAAAAGCTAAGGTGCCCGGGTGTGATGACCGTGCTCGCGCTTCGCGAGCATGCCTTCACGCTTCATTCACGCACATGCTCACGAGGCGCGAGCATGTCACCCAGCGAGCATGGTACCCAGCCGCGGGTCTGATAAGATGTCCCCTTGACGAACGTTTGGTTCCGCTGTTTTTCGGCGCCCGCTATGGACCTGAAATCGTTTATTCGAGCCGTGCCCGACTTTCCCAAGCCGGGCATCCTGTTTCGCGACATTACTCCGCTGTTGGGCGAGCCCCGCGCCTTTCGCGAGGCGATCCGACAAATGGCGGACCATTATCGAGGCGCCGGGGTCGACGCGGTGGCTGCCGCCGAGGCGCGCGGGTTTATATTCGCCGCTCCGTTGGCCTTGGAACTGGACGTCGGCTTCGTTCCCGTGCGCAAGCCAGGCAAATTGCCATTCGATACACACGCTTTTCATTATGAGCTGGAGTATGGCAGCGACACGCTCGAAGTGCACCGTGACGGAATTTCGACCGGGCAGCGCGTGCTTTTGGTCGACGATTTGTTGGCCACCGGCGGCACGGTCGAGGCTTGCTGCCGTCTGGTCGAGAAATCGAACGCCACGGTTGCCGGTTGCGCGTTCCTGATCGAACTGGCCTCCTTGGGCGGCGCGCAGCGCCTGGCTAAGTACAAGCCGTTCAGCCTCCTGCGCTACGAATAAGCCCTACATTCGCCGCTCCGCGCGCCCACGGACCCCCTAGAGGCCGTAGTTGCCCGGCGTTCCGGGGGCGCATAGCATGTTGTTGGCGACATGCTATTGTTTGAATGCGAAAGCAGGAGGAACTATCATGAAACTAAAGAATCTGTTGGTGGTTGCCGTGGCCCTGATGGGCGTGCTGTCGGTGTCTGGCTCGTTGTCAGCGAGCGATGCGCCGATGCGAACGGCCGTGTACACCCAGGTCGGCGATGTGGCAAACAGTGGGCCGGAGGTTGCAACCGTCGCCTATCCACGGCGCGCCTATTATCGCCCCTACTACGCCCCCTATTACCGACCGTACATTCGACCCTATTACGCGTACCGGCCGTACCCTTATCGATATCCGGTATACGCCTACCGGCCTTACGTGGACTACCGTCCGTACGGCGCGTACTACGGCCCGGGGCCCTATTACTGGTAGGAACATCTGCGAACCGCCGCGCGACGTTTTGTCGGCGCCTCGGTGGAACAAGATGAATGCGACGCGCCAGCGAGCGCCAGGCAATTATCGGCCTGCCATCGCTGGCGTTTCTGTTGGCAAGGGGCCAGAAACCGAGATCCAGACTAGGAGCATGCGGACAATACCGTCGGGGACTGTCCCAATTTTGCGCAGTCCGCGGAGCAAAATGGGACTGTCCCCCTCTCCGAAACGGTTTTGTCCCTAGGCTCTAAGTATTCTCGACGCAAGCTATATCGCGATGGTGAAACTAGAAATCGCAACCGGCGTATGATTGATGACGGCAAACGGAGAAGAAAGGCAAAGCCCTGCCTGGCGACTGGTGGCAAGGCAGGGCTGAGCGCCGATGATCGTACCGCGGAAGGTCGGTTCAGACGCGCCTGGTGTGACACTTCGCCAGAACACCAAGCAATATGAGGCCAAAGGCTGCCAGCACGAGCGTCGAAGGCTCGGGGACAATGGCGATGTCTGCCAAATGCCCCAATCCCGAGAGAACCTGAACATGGCCAGAGCCATCCAGATTGGCACTTTCAATCGTGCCACCATTGAAAGTGGTCCAGTACACCTTCTGATGCCCCTGATCGACCGCGATACCCCACATGTCGTCTACCGCGACCGACACGAGCAGTTCGCGGTTCGAACCATCAAGATTCGCGCGCTCGATTGTGCCCGGGGAGCGATTGGTGAAATAGATTTTGCCGGCCGACAAGTCCAAGTCGATCGCGCCGGGACGAGACAGCCCTGTCGTAATGATCGCTTGTCGATTTGATCCGTCGACGTCCGACCGTTCAATCTTATTGGTGTCCGTATCGACCCAATACATCTTTCCCTGGGACGCATCCAGCGCGATGCCAAGTGGAGACGACAGGCCGGTCGTGATGAGCGACTCTTGGCTTGATCCGTCCAAGTTCGATCGAACAATGCTGTCGGAAGTGATAACGGTCCAATAGCGCTTGCCGTTCGTCGTGTCGACAGCAATCCCCCGGGCATCGCCACCGCTGGGATAGGTCTGAATATTCGAACCGTCCAATTCCGCGCGCCGGATGACGCCGCCATTGGCATTGGTGAAGTACATCTGATCGGACGGATAATCGATTGCGATCCCAAAGGGTTCACCAATGCCGCCGGGAATCACGTCCTGGACGTTAGAGCCATCCAAATTCGATCGCTGAATCTTGTTGGAACCGGCATGCCCGGCCCAATAAAGTTGCTCGGCAATCGCTATGTTCGCAAGCAGCAGGGCCATTCCGGTTGAAATTGTCGAATAGCGAAGTATCCGTGTCATTGGCGGTCCTCCCTCAATAGGTGAATTCCTGGTACTGTCCGGCTTCTGCATTGCCAAGGCGGACGGGAATAAAGCGGCGCATCAAGAAACTCCACTAAACAATGCAGTGGGTTTTTCATCGCTCACGTCTATCGACGCCGATCGAAACGCCAAGCAAACCGAAGGTCACGTAGGCCGGAACACCGCTGGCCGGATCGTCGGCATTGAGTCCCACGTTGGTGTTGGCGGAAGCCGCTACGCGTGCCGGTAGCCACGGAAGAATTGCAGTTAGCCGCAGCAAGCCCCTGATGCGTTCGTGCATTAGCGTTCCCCACCTACAGCGGAAACGTTTCGTCCAACGGTGGCAGTGAGGGAAAGTTTAAATATGCGAACCTGCAAATGTCAAGTAATTTTCCGTCGGGCGAAAATTCGCGTTGAAGTGTTGCGAGGCAAGTAATGAGGCGGTGCCGACCGATGATGTGGTTTGCACCAGGCATCTGGGTAACGCCAAGTTGGGCAACAGGCGAGCAGATATCGCTTGCGCCGCCGCGAAATGAGAAAACGGTGTTGACCGCGGCTTGCAATCGGATCGGGGCTCACTGGTCGTCCGTGGCCGCCGGAGGCAGCGTGGCGGAATTCATTTTCGCAAGTTCGCGCCGCGCCAGCATCGTGCAGTATCTGGCATTCCAAGGTGCAAGCCGGCCATCTCGCGGCGGTTCGAGACGCTCGACTTGGATGATCAACGCTTCCGCTGCGGCCACAGTCTTGGCCATTTCAGCCTCTTCGCCGAGATCATGATAAGTCCACGCGAGAAACGTCAGACAACACAACTGACTGAGGCGCAATTCAGCCAAACGATCGCCGGCCAACAGGGCAGCGCCATTGTGCAGCGCACGCGATTTCTCCAAAGTGTGCAGCGCTTCGCGCAGCCGTCCGTTTCGAAACTGGGCGATACCCAAGATCGTCCACATCGGTGGACTTAGCTGTTGCAGCTGGACGCAATGCCGGCCAAAGCGTACGAGTTGCTCAGGGTCCTCAACTGCCCCCTCCCCGAGGATGCACGCAGCGCCGATCGCGAGGGCCGCCCCGGAATCAGTTGTCTCGCCATATTTCGGCAGCAGCTCACGACACCTCATGCGATACCCTTCAATATTTTCTGCTGCCAACCAAATCATCGCGCAATTACAGCGTTTGTTCCAGTCGTCCTCGGGGATTTGAATTCTTTGCCAGACGCTTCCGCTATCCTTCCACCGACCCAACACCGCGAGGGCCTCGGCATACGATTCGAGGTTCGTTGACGGCAGAGAACGAAAACGGGACACGAAATCGAATTCTTCGACGGCGTCTTTCCAGCGACCCGCACGATGAGCGATCTCGCCGCGTCTGATGGCCTCGGTCAACGCGTCGTCGAAAAGTGTGCGGTAGGCGCTGGCCAGCGGGTCGTCCGCCGGGGACGACGAAGCAGCCTTAAGCGACTCGGCAATTGCATCGATTCCAACCGCGTTGTCGGCATCATGGCTGGCCAATAGATAAATGGCAGCGTTATTCGGTTGCTGAATGGCACCTGCGTTCGACAGCAATTCGAGCGCCCCGCGGGCGTCGCGCATCCGCCAGCGCAGAGCAGCCAGCAGTGTTCGATATTCGGAGTTTTCCGGGTCACGGCGCCGTAAGGCTTCCACAAGTTGGTGTGCCTCGGCAAGTCGATGATCGATCGCCGTCTGGTCGTCGGACGGTTCGAACGCCAGCAGATTTAAGACCCGCAGCGGAGCCTGTTCGGTCGTGCAAGCGGCAGCTTCGACGTATCGTCGGGCTGCCGTGAGCATTGACGCATTCCATTGCGGCTTTACTCGAGTGTTTTCGAGCGATTCGTCAAGCAGGGGAAAAACTTCGACGATTTGGCTGGCCAACAAGCGGCCCATCTTTTCATCGGCCGTCGGCATATACGAATCGAACAGCACGATCGCCGTTCCGCCCACGCCTAACCAACGCCCGTCGGGGCTAAAACACGCCGCGGTCGCGCCCTGGGGGCAGGCAATACTGAAGATTTCCGCACCACTTCCGACATCCCAGAGCTTCACCATACGATCGGTTGCCGCCGAGGCCAGCCGCCGGCCGTCCGGGCTGAAGGCAATGCTTGATACCGAGCCGGTGTGGCCTCGCAATGCATGCACTTCCGCGGCTGAGTCGACGTCCCACAGTCTGATTGATCCGTCACCGCCGGTCGAAGCCAACTGCGTGCCATCGGGGCTGAACGCCACTGCTGACACGAGGTCCGTGTGTCCGTGTAAGGCGCACCGTTGCGTGCCCGTGCCGGCGTTGAACAGCTTCACAGTTGCGTCGCCGGCGGCAGCGAATTGCTTTCCGTCGGGGCTAAATGCCAAAGTCGAACGACAATTCGCGGTGTCCTTTAACGCGCGCAGCTCGGTGCCCGTCTCGGCATTCCAGAACCGGATTTGGTCGCTCATCGACGCGACCACGCTGCCATCCGGACTAAAGGCCACGGCCGTGACCCCCGCGGTATGTGGTTCAAGCGTTCGCAATTGCCTCCCGGTCTCGACATCCCAGAGCCTCAGCGACTTGTCCGCGCTGGCCGACGCAAGTCGCCGGCCATCGGGGCTGAACGCTGTACTTTTTACTGCCGCAGTATGTCCAACAAACGTGCGAAGTTGAGCGCCAGTTGAAGCGTCCCAGAGTTTGATCGCGGGGCTCGAGCCGGCGGTAGCCAACGTTCGACCGTCCGGGCGGAATGATAAAATGGCGAATGACTTGCCATGCTCCAGCAGCGTGCCTAAATCCGTTGCGCCGTTCTTATCCCAGAGTTTGACCGTTGCGTCATTGCTGCCCGATACTATTTGGCGCCCATCGGGACTGAACGCGACGGAGTGAACAATTCCAGTGTGTCCTGGAAAGGTGCGGAGTTGCGTGCCGTTGTCGACGTTCCACAGTTTTACGGTGTGGTCTTCGCCGCCCGAGGCCAAGTGCCGGCCATCGGGGCTGAAAGCGACGCTGCGAACGGAGTTTGCATGCCCTTCAAACGTGCGCAGCAATGTGCCAGTTTCCGCGTCCCAAAGCTTGAGCGTCTTGTCGCCGCTACCACTGGCTAGTTTCAGACTGTCGGGGCTGAATCGTACGCTTGATGCAAACTCGGCATGTCCCTGCAGCGTTTGTAATTCCCTGCCGGATTCGGCATCGAGAATCTTCACACTGTGGTCGTCGTTCGCCGTGGCCATTCGTCGACCGTCAGGGCTGAATGTTACCTGATGGACAACTCCGTTGTGGCCTTGGAACGCGCGGAGCTGCGTGCCGGTGTGGGCGTCCAGCAGTTTCACAGTCTGGTCGTGGCTTCCTCGTACCAGCCGCCTTCCATCCGGGCTGAACGCAAGGCTCGTCACAGCGCTTGCCTGTTGGAGTGAGCGGATTTGTTTGCCGG
This sequence comes from Planctomycetia bacterium, assembly GCA_041497975.1. Classification (GTDB taxonomy): domain Bacteria; phylum Planctomycetota; class Planctomycetia; order Pirellulales; family PALSA-1355; genus PALSA-1355. The sequence continues at coordinate 6,368 of JBGQHN010000030.1, forward strand.
TCCCGGCGTCCCACAGTTTCACGGTCCGGTCGATACCTCCGGTGGCCAACTGCCGCCCGTCCGGGCTGAATGCTACGCTTAGCACAGGCCCGGCGTGCCCCTCGAATGTTCCGATTACCGTGCCGAGCGCAGCGTCCCAGAGTTTTGAAGTCCCGTCCGCGCTCGCCGTGGCAATGCGTCCGCCGTCGGGGCTCACCGCCACGCTCAACACGCCGCGAGCGTGTCCCTCGAGCGTCCGCAGGTCGCCGTAGCAGAGCGCTCGCTGGTAATTCCATTCCCAGCCGCGCAGGTCTGGCTCGGCCAGCGTCGGTTTAAGCTGGTCCAACAATTCGAGCGCACGCGGGACATTGCCGACCCTCCAGGCTCCTTGAGCTAGCGTCATGTTCGAGCGGTATAGGAGCCGTCGGGCGAACTCTCTTTGTTCTTGAGCTTCGTGGGCGGCGGCCACTGCTTCGACGGCTTTTTCCTCCGCGACCTTACGTTGTGTGACGGCCTCTTGCGCGCGCTCGCCCGCCCGAAGTGCAAAGTACGAGGATCCTGCCATACCCAGCACCAGCGCGAGCAGGAATCCGACGGAGAGGCACGCTGTCAGAGGATTTCGCCGGCACCATCTCCAACTCCGCTCGAGTCGCCCAACCGGACGGGCCGTGATCGGCTGGCCGCTCAGGTAGCGCTCCAGATCATCGAGCATGGCCTGGGCACTTTGATAACGCCGATTCGTCTCTTTCGACATCGCTTTGAGACAAATCGTCTCCAGATCGCGTGGAATCCGATCGTTCAGCGAGCGCAGCAAACGTGGCTCGTCGTGCAACACCTGGTGCAAAATCATCCGCTGATTTCCGCGAAACGGTAGTTCGCCAGTCAGCAGTTCATAAAGAACACTCCCCAGGCTGTAGACATCGCTGCGGCCGTCGACATGATGGGCCTGTCCTGACGCTTGCTCTGGGCTCATGTAAGCGGGGGTGCCGAGCACCTGGCCTTCGGTGGTCATCGTGACCTCGCCAACTTCGCGCTTGGCCAGTCCGAAGTCCATCACTCGTGGTTTGCCATCGACAGTCAGAATAATGTTCGACGGCTTTAGATCGCGATGTACGACGCCATGCGCATGTGCGTGCTGCAGCGCCGCGGCCACTTGCGCTATTAGCTGCGCTGACTCTTTGAAGCCGAATCGTCGGGCCGTCAGAGTGTCCGCCAGCGTGATGCCCTCGACGAATTCGCTGACGATGTAGGGGAGGGTTTCGCTACGGCCCACTTCGTACACCGGCACAATTCCTGGGTGCTGCAATTGCGCGACGCTCCGCGCCTCACGTACGAAGCGATCCTCGTCTTCATCGGACGTGAGCTGGCCGCTGCGGGGAAGTTTCACCGCGACAATTCGCTGGAGCTTCAGGTCGCGCGCGCGATAAACAGTTCCAAATGCCCCTCGGCCAGCAACGCTCAGCAACTGGAATTTGCCCAGTGTTGGGAGCTTGTCTTTGCTCCAGGTTTGGGTGCGATCAGCGTCCAGTCGGAACGCGCTCCCGCAGGAGGGACACACGACGTCCTCTCCGGCGGCATCGACGGCCAGTTCGATGGGATTACTGCAATGCGGACAATTGAGTCGAGCCACAACACGCAAAAGAGCACGCGGCGTTTGCTGGGCATGGGCGGCGTTGCCGCTGCCGGTGGACATCGCCTGGTGAACTTCGAACAGTGCTTGAAGCCGATCGGCGAATTTGGGGAACCGCCGGAGATACTCGGATGGTTGGACCGGGTCGGCAAGTTCCTTCCGAAGACAATACTCTCCGTAAACAAGGTTTATACAGGTCTCATCGTCGCCGCGCAATTCGGGATGCTGACCGAAATACGACTCGACCAAAACGCGTTCGCCCCGCAACCACCGCAGTCGCTGGTCGCTTCGCAACGAAGAAATCAATTCGGTCAAGTCATCCGGCTTGGACATGGTCAGACTCGATCGATCGCAAGCAATCGATTCACCCCACCGTCAGCGCGCGTCGTTCTGCCGAGCGCAGCCAGCCCTCTTTCGAGTAGTACTCCGGTGCATTATCGCCGTCACCAGGTACCAATTCAATGGTTTCGGCTGACGATCGGCGGCTCCTCCGAGACATTCAACAGGAGCTCGGCTGGGCAGGTGATTTCTCGCAACGCTGTGGCGATCTGGCTGACTGCGGCGTTGAACAATCGGCGAGGCCCCAGGTCTCGTCACTAGAGGATCGCGAGACGCGCTCTAGTGGCCGACGCCGACGAAGAAGCTGAAGGTTTGGCCCAGGTCGGTGGGCGACTGATGCACCGGGAAGGCAAAGTCCAAAGCGATCGGCGCCAGGCTGATCATCGGGATCGTGACGCGTAAGCCGACGCCCGGCGCGACGCGATAGTTGTCCCAACTGAAGCTGCGGTCGTACTCGACAGTACCGTAGTCCACGAAGACCACGCCCTTGAGCATGTCGTCGGCGGTGATCGGGAACATGTACTCCACGGAATTCACAGTCATCAACCGACCGCCGACTTGGACCCCGTTGATCGTTGGCGACGCTCCACGGAACTGGAAGCCGCGCAACGTGCCGAAACCGCCGGCATAGAACCGCTCGTAAATCGGCGTGTCGTTGCCCGAGATGCCGAACTGGGTGTAGAAACTCAGCACGTGGCGGCCCGATCCGTCGGGCCGTTCTCGCATGAGAAGGTGCGTTTGGAAGTTGATCATGTACCGCGGAAACTGAAACGTGCCGAAGGCGTATTCGAAGTCGGTGGACAAGAACATGCCTTGCGTCGGCAGGAACGTGCTGTCGCGCGTGTCGTACGAGATTTGCGGCTTGACGCTGTAAAGCTGCGTATGTCCCAACACTGCGTTCAAGTCGGGCACCGTGTTCGTGCTTGGCTGTGAAATGCGCACGTCCTCGGCCCGCAGCGCGATGTTGCCTGACAAATCGGGAGTGAACTGATAACCCAGGCTGGTGCGGCCGCCGGCGCGCTGTTCGGTCCAGTTGCGGTAGAAGCGATTGAAGTAATAACCGCTCAAGCCGTAGCTGACCGGGGTATCGAACAAGTAGGGCTCGGCGAAGTTGAATAGATAACGAGACACCTGCGTACCGGGCGCGGCTTCGATGCGGAACTTCTGCCCGGCCCCGCGAAACGCGCGTCCGCTGCGAACGTCTTCCCAACTGGTGGGGAACCGGCGGATATCAAAATTCTGTTCGTCGAGCACGATCGAGCCCACAAGCCCGGCATTCGAGTTCACTCCGGCACCGAACATGAACTTGCCGGTCTGGGCCTCGTTGACGATGACCTCGACCGGAATGCTCGGTTGCTGGGCGATGGGCCCTCCACTTAAGAATTCTCCAGGCGGCGGCAGCACGGGCGGCCCGGGTAGACCGGGACCGGCTGGCAGCGGCGGGCCGGCGCCCAACGGCGTCACGCCGGGTTGTCCGCCGGGCGCATACCCTGGCTGGGGCTGACCGTACGCCGGAGCGTACGAATTGCCGTTCTGGACGGGCAAACTAAATGGTCCCCCGGAAGGCGCCGTGGCCGGTTGGGCGACCGTGTAGGGTTGCGGGCCTGGAGTGATTGCCTTGACGCTTTGACCGGCAAATCCAGCGCCATATCCCCCATAGCCGCCGTACTGATCGGGACTCTGCCCACGCACGGTCGTGCCGGCGGGCGGCGACTGCGGAATCATACTGCCCGAGGGCGGCTGGTCGGGGCTCTGTCCGCGGAATGAGTCGGGATTGCCGGTCCGCTTGGCACTGGCCTTTCGCTTGCTGTTGGCCAGCGACTCTTCCGAGTCGGGCGGCGAGAAGACGATGCGGGGCGTCTCGCCCTTGCTGGGGTCGATGTTGTACAAACCCGACAGCTTCAATCGCCGTTCGCTCGAGCGGAAATCGCGAATGTCGGCGATGTCGCCCGGGCGCATCGAGAGCCGATTGAGCACGGTGGAATGGCGCGTGTGGGGGTTGTCGCCTTTGATGACGACGCTGATGTCGCCGATGCGATATTGATTGCCCTCGCTGACCTGGTAGATCAGGTCCAGCCGGCCCGGCTCTTCGTCGAACTTCAATTCCGCCACGACGTCGGCGAACACGTAGCCGTTGCTGCCATACAGGTCCTTCACCGTGCCGATGTCGGAGTTCATTTTGTTCTGGTCGAAGTACTGGCCCGAGTTGAGCTTTCGGTCCGTAGACAGCGCGTCCTCCGGATAGATCGTGTTGCCGAGGAACGAGATGTTGACCACCTTATAGCGCGGACCTTCGTTGATGTGGAACGTCAAGGTCACGCGATCCTCTTTCTCGTTGAATTCGTACTCGCGGCCGACGTGGGCCTGGAAAAAGCCCAGGCCGCGGTAGTAAGTGAGCAACTTCTCGACGTCTTCTTCGATCTTTTTCGGATCGACCTGGCCTTTGAAGAGCCAGAACAGCGGTGGCTTCGACTGGATCAGCGTTTTCAAGCGGCCGTCAGGCGCGATGCTGTAAGAATTGCCTTCGAAGCGGACCTTCGAGAACTTTTGGATCTTGCCTTCGTTGATCAGGTAGACGGCCCCGCGGTCGCCCGGCTTGTTGCCTTCGAGCACACTGACTTTGACGTTGTTGAATCCCTTGGCCTGATAGAAGGATTCGATTTTGCGGGCCCCGTCCTGGATGGCAAACGGGTCGAGCGCGTCGCCTTTTTTGACGCCCGTTTCCTTCTCCAGCGTTTTGGCGCTTTTGATTTTCACGTTGCCGACGTATTTGACGTACTGCAAAACGGGCCGCTCGACGACTTCCAACGTGATGACGATGCCCCCGGAAACCCGTTCGGTTCGCGGCTGAACGTGCACAAACCAATTCTTGGAGGACAGTTTGCGAATGTCCTTCTCGTAGATCGTTTGGTCGAAGGGTCGGCCGATGCGCGTGCCGATGTTGGCCAGCACTTTTTCGCGCGTGATGGTGCTGTTGCCGACGACACGGATATCGAGCACGCGCTCGTGCGGCGCGGTTACGTCCGGCGCCGCGGCAGGCGGAATCGACGGGTCAGGCGGCTGCTGGGCGTAACTCGGAACGCTTTGTCCGCCGGGTGGTCCAACCTGAGCGTGCACCAGCGCGCACGAAAGCCCCGCGCCAACGACCACGGCGGCTACCGCCATGCGCAGCGCTAGCTGGGATATTAAAACCGCGGAGACTGCGCCGATTTTGCAACGCGTTGGCCGCAAAACGGAACTGCCCCCCTCTCCAAGCGGCTTTAAAACCAACTCGAGAGACTCGGGACGGCGAACTAGAGCCATTACGCTCGTTTTCCGAACAGGTTCGTGGGACGCGAGATGTGTTGCGGCGGCCGCCCCCGGGCTGAGCTGAATTGCAAACGTCCGGGCGGCTCGTGTCCACTGGACCGAAATGAACGATAAGTGAATCCCGCGTTCGCTTTCGGTCCGTCAAAAGCGGCGTAGAGATACCTAAACCCAGCCGGCACGACAAGGTGAGTTCGCGCGGGCAGGGTGCAATGCCATAAACCAGGCAAGACAGGAGGCTGGAGGCGGGAGGCTGGAGGCGGGAGGACGAAGAAGCCAGCAAAGCACGCGACAGCGAATTAGCCGGCAACTCGCGCGCGAATTGTGGGCAATAAGGGAAACTGGCAATGAAGGGGAATCTCAATCCTCTTGCGTTCGATCCCGGCCTGCGGCCTTCCCCCCTAAAAAGCGTCGGCCGCGTTGTACTGCTCGAATTCGTCGTAGGGTCGAACAGCGCTGTCGCGAAAGCGAGTGGTGTCCTTGTGCCACGACAGCTTAAGTTCGCCAATGGGGCCGTTGCGCTGCTTGGCGATGATCAGGTCTGCCTGCCCGGCCACCTTGGCTCGATCTTCCTCGTTCGACTGATAGTATTCTTCGCGGTGAATGAACATCACCACGTCGGCGTCCTGCTCGATGGCCCCGCTTTCTCGCAAGTGACTCAAACGGGGCCGGTTGTCTCGCGTGATTTCGGCCTGACGATTCAACTGTGCCAGGCACAACACGGGCAGCTTCAATTCCCGCGCAAGCCCCTTCAAGCGGCGGGCAATCTTGGCCACTTGTTCCTGCCGCGGATCGCGCGGGTTGTCAGGCTCGATGAGCTGCAAATAATCGATGATCACGAGCCCCAATTTCGCCTTTCGCTTCAGCCGCCTCGCGGCGGCCGCGATTTCGGTCATGGTGCGGTTGGGCGTGTCGTCGACGAACAACGGAGCCTGGCTCATCTCGGCGGCCTTGGCTACCAGTTTGCGGCGGTCGTCATTCGAGATCGTGCCATTGCGCAGCCGCTGGCCGTTAACTTCCGCCAGCGAGCAGAGCATGCGGTCGGCCAACTCGACCGACGACATTTCCAGGCTGACAAACAGCGTGGCCGTGCCCGAGTTTAACGATGAATGCTCGGCGATGTTGAGCGCCATCGCCGTTTTGCCCATGCTGGGCCGCGAGGCCAGAATGATCAACTCCGAATCGTGCAGTCCACCGGTCAACGTATCGAAGTCGCGAAATCCGGTCTCGATGCCGCCGATGACGTGCTCGTGCTTCATCCGCGCGTCGATGCGGACCATGGCCTCCTGCAGAATATCGCGAATGTTCGACAGTTCGCCCGCCCCGCGGTCGTCGAGAATGGAGAAGATCTTTTGCTCGGCGCGGGCCAGCATTTCGCGCGGTTCGTGCGATTCGTCGTAAGCGTCGCGCAGGATCTCGGTGCTGGAATGAATGAGCGAGCGCAGCGTCGCCTTGTTCTTGACAATCTCGGCGTAATACACGGCATTGGCGGCCGTGGGCACCGATTGCAAGACGTCGGCCAGGTAGGCGGCCCCGCCAACCGCTTCGAACTGTCCGCTGTTCTTGAGCCGTTCGACCAGCAGGGTGGTATCGATGCGCCGCCCGTCGTCGTGCATCGCCCGCATGTGCGTGTAGAGCGTTCGGTTGGCGTCGTCGTAAAAATCTTCGGGGCGCAAGACGAGCGCTACGTCGTCGCAGACCAGCGGCAGCAACAGAATGCTGCCCAAGACGCCCCGCTCCGCGTCCAGGTTGCAGGGCGGCTGGCGGTCGAGAATCTCGGAATTGACCTTCATCTGGCGCGCGTCCTCCTTGCAACCCCGCGGCGCGTGCGCGCCGCCCACGTTCCAAGCATTCCGGGGCACGCGGACCTATTTCTTATCCGTTTTTTCCGGCTTTTCGTCTTCGGTGACGGCGGGCACGACCCACACCTTCAGTTCGCTTTCGATGTCGTGGCCCAGGTGAATGTTGACAGTGTACAGGCCCAATTCCTTGAGCGGTCCCTTCAAGCGCACCTGGTCGGCGGTGACCGTGATCTCGTTGCGTTTCAGCGCGGCCACGATTTCCGGAGCCCCGACGGACCCATACAGGTGGCCTTCGTCGTTGGCGTTGGCCTCGATCGTCACGCTTTGGCGGTTCAGCTCGCCGGCCAGGTCGCGCAGCCCGGCCAGGCGGGCGTTTTGAATCTCCTGCAGCCGGGCGCGATGCTTTTCCACCATTCGCTTGTGATGATCGGTGGCGATCGTGGCCAGGCCTTGCGGCAGCAGATAGTTCATCGCGTAGCCACGCTTTACCTCGACGACGTCCCCCTGGGCGCCTACGTGGTCGACCGTTTGAATCAATAACAACTCGACGCCGTTGTGCTTTCCGCGGGGAAGCCGCTTCAGACGGCGCTTCGGGGGTGATTTTGGATTGGGCATGCGGGTTTCTCGTATATCGAACGGGCACCGCCAGAGCGGCGGACGAATGTTAGAGCGCGCCACTCGCAACGCGCGCGAAATCGGTCAAAACGGAATATCGTCATCGGGCGGCGGGGCATCCGATTCATCGCCGCGCGAGGCGTACGACGGTTCACTTTTGCCGGCTGCGCCGCGCGCTGGGCCGCTGCCACCGCCACTTGCGCCGCCTCCGCGGCCGCCGAGCATTACCATCCGCTCGCCGACCACGCGCAGCTTGGAGTTCTTCTTGCCGTCCTTTTCCCAGGTATCAAGCTTCAGTCGCCCCTCGATCATCACGCTCGAACCCTTGTTCAGGTATTCACTGGCGACCTCGGCCGTGCGGCCCCACAGCGTAACGTCGACGAACGTCGTTTCTTCGATCCATTCGCCATTGGCTCCCTTGCGGCGATCGTTGACCGCCAGGCCGACGTCCGTCACGGCCGAGCCGCTGGGAATGTAGCGCAGCTCGGGATCGCGGGTCAGGTTGCCCACCAAAATCACTCGATTGTAGCTGGCCATTGTCCGTACCTCCTCGGCCGCGTCCGTCCAAAGGGCGGGCCGTTACTCGCCGATTGCTTCGATTACCTCGTCGATGGCCACCACGGGGGCGGCGACCGCGACCGGCTCCGGAGCCCGCCGCAACGAGGCCGGACCAGCCAGCGCGTGGCTGACCAGGGCGTCGGTGATTCGCGGGTCGACTTTCAAGAACAGCGTCCGCAAAATGCTTTCGCTCAACTGGCACTGCCGATTCAGGGTCGGCAGCTGGCCGCTGTCCAACTTGAAATAAGTCAGCCAGTACGTGCCCTTGCGATGTCCATCGATGGGATAGGCCAGGCGGCGCTCTTCCCACAGCCGGCTGGCCAGCATCTCGCCGCCCAGCTTGCCGATCATTTCGGGGATCTGGCCCGAAACGCCGGCGTTGTCGCGCGAGTAGCGATTCGAGTCCAGGATGAACATGCCTTCATAGACGTTGACAGCCACGACGATCACTCCTGACGAACGGTTGCCTAATTATATCGATTCATCGAGATCGCGAGTCCCTCGCGAACCCAAACCACGACCGCGTCGGCGGCCCGCCAGATCGCTTCTTCGATGTCGGGCAGTTCGGCCTTGGTGAATCTGCCCAGCACGAAGTCCGCGGCGTCGCGCCCCGGCGGGGGACTGCCGATGCCAATTCGCAGCCGGGGAACCTGGTCGGTGCCCAGGCGGCGAATGATGTCGGCCAATCCTTTTTGACCCCCGGACGAACCGCTGGGGCGAAACCGCAACTTGCCTAACGACAGGTTGAAGTCGTCGCCGACGATCAGCAGATCCTCGTCCGGTATTTTATAAAAATCACGCGCCTCGAGCACGCTCGAGCCGCTTAAATTCATCAACGTGTCCGGGCACAGGAGCAACGTTTTTACGGCCTCGATGTCGGCCTCGACGATTTCTCCCTGGAAAGCCCGCTTCGGTTTGCCCCGGGCATGCTTGGCGGCCAGTTCAGCGATTACGCGAAAACCGACATTGTGCCGGGTGCCTTCATACTTGCGGCCCGGATTGCCCAAGCCAACGACGAGTTTCATGGACCCATTTCCAAGCTCGAGTTGCGCTTGTGCGTCTCCCGTGTTCGGGCTCGCTCCGCCGAGCGTCATTCCTCGGCCTCTTCCTCCTCGGCCTTGCGACCAATCACTTCCGGTTCGACGACTCCGGCGGCAGGCGCGGCGCCTTCTTCCTCCGCTCTGGCCTGGATGCAGTGCACCACCATGGCGTCGGGATCCGAGACCAGTGTTGCGCCCGGCGGCAGCGGCACATCGCCCGCGCTCAGAGAATCGCCAATTTTCAGTTCGCTAATGTTAAGTTCGAGCTTATCAGGGATTGAAAGGGCTTCGCACTCGATTGCAACTTCGTGCAAAAAGTGTTCGACCACGCCGCCGTCCTTCACGCCGGCCGCCTGGCCTCGCAACTCGATGCTGACCTTGACCTCAATCCGCTCGTGCTCCGAAACCCGGGCAAAATCGACGTGCAGCACGTGCAAGCCGTAGGTGTCGAACTGCAGATCGCGAATCAAGGCCTTTTCGTTGACGGCCCCCTTGAGTTCGACGACGCGACCGCCATGGCGCACGACGGCCGCCATCTCGTCGGCCCCCACTGCCAGGCTATGATTGGCCTCGCCATGTCCGTAGAGAATTGCTGGAACACTTCCCGCTCTGCGCAAACGGCGCGCGTCACGCTTGCCGCGTGTCTGGCGCGTCTTGACGTTCAAAGTCTCCGCCATCGAAGAAGCCTCGGATTAATATCGCGATTCGCCATCCCGGCCCAAAGTGCCAGCGAAAACCTCGCGCGCGAGGTCTTGGGACCCTCGCCTGCGCGCCGCATTGGCGTTGCCCTTCGAGCAAGCTTTTTTGACGCTCGAAAGTAGCCGTCCTCGCCCCGCGTCGAACCCCAGGTTAGCCGATCCGGGAAAAGGATCCCCCTCGCGGGGCAAACGGGTCATTGTCTCCGAAACGGGCAATCTTTCAAGCCCAGGCCACCCAAGAATTGCAAACCTCAATTCTCGCCGGATTTAGAGCCTATCCGAGAACCGGCGGGGACTGTCCCGATTTTGCGCAGTCCGCGGAGCAAAATGGGACTGTCCCCCTCTCCGAGACGGTTCTCGGATAGGCTCTTAGTCAAACAGCCGGCTGACCGATTCGTTGCGATGGATCCGCTTGATTGCTTCCCCTAACAGAGGGGCCACGCTGAGCACTTTGATCTTCGGAAGCATTTGCTCGGGCCGCAGCGGAATCGTGTCGGTGATGATCACCTCGTGAATAGGCGACTTTTTGAGCCGTTCGATGGCCGGCCCGCACAGCACGCCGTGGGTTGCCGCCACGTAGATTTGCCGTGCTCCGCGGTCGCTGAGCACTTGGGCGGCGCCGCAAATCGAGCCGGCGGTGCTGATCATGTCGTCGAACATGATCGTGGTCTTGTCCTTCACCGGCGCTCCGATGATATTTTCCTGTTTGGTGTGCTCGGCGTCGGCGCGGCGCTTGTCGACAATCGCCAAATTTGCGCCCAGCCGTTCGGCGTGGCCCAGCGCCCGCTTGATGCTCCCTTCGTCCGGGCTGACTACGACGACGTCCTTGGGATCGAAACCCTGGTCGAGAAAATACTCGTTGAGGACCGGCGCCGCGTAAAGGTGGTCGACCGGCACGTCGAAGAAGCCCTGGATCTGGGCGGCATGCAGGTCCATGGCCAGCACCCGGTCGGCGCCGGCGCGGGTGATGATATTGGCTACCAGCTTGGCCGTGATCGGCACGCGGCCCTCGTCTTTGCGATCCTGCCGGGCGTAGCCGTAGTAGGGCATGACGGCCGTGATTCGTTCGGAGCTGGCCCGCTTGCAGCTCTCGATCATGATCAGCAGCTCCATCAGGTTTTCATTCACCGGCGGGCAAGTCGGTTGCACGAGAAATACGTCGCGGCCGCGGATGTCCTCGTCGACTTTGCAACTGATCTCGCTGTCGGGGAAATTGCCGATCGTGATGCCGCCCACCGGCAGCCCGAGATAGTCGCAAATCCGCCGGGTGAGTTCCCGGTTGGCCCGCCCGCTGAAAATCTTAAGATCGTTCATGCCAATTGGTCGCAAAAAAGGGTCGGCCTTGTGGTGGCGCGCAATGGCGAAGGCCACCTGTCATTTTTCGAAGTTGATTCATCGAGCCACGCGGTTTTGTCTCGCCGCTGGAAAGTCGGTATCACGCCCGGGCGTGGTCCATTCCCATTTCGCGCATGGCCGCCTCGACGACGGCCAGCTCCTCCATGTTATTGATGCTCAGCGCCTCGCAGGGTTGCAAAATCGGCAGCGCCCGAACGTCCCGGCCGGCGGCCAACAGCACGCTCGGGCAGTCGGTTACGTAATATTCGCCTTGGGCGTTGTCGGAACGAATCCGATCCAGCGATTCCAGCAGATCCGGGCCATTGAACGCATAACAACTTAAGTTGACTTCTTGGATCCGCTTTTGTTCGCTGGTGGCGTCTTTTTCCTCGACGATTCCCACAAATTTTCCGTTTCCGTCCCGGACGATCCGGCCCAAACCGCTGGGATCGGCCTTGGTCGCGGTGCCGAGAATGCAGGCCGGGCGCGCATGCGCGAACTCGGCCAGCAGTTTGCGGATCGACTCGCTTTGCATCATCGGCGAGTCGCCCGCCACGACCAACACGGGTCCCAGATAGTTGGCAAAGTGATCTCGCGCGCACATCACGGCGTGCCCCGTGCCGCGTTGTTCTGCTTGCAGCGCGAACTCGACGTTTCGCCGCCCGGCAAGTGCTTGGCGCACGAGGTCGGCGCGGTAACCGATGACCACGATCGTACGCTCGACGCCGGCCGCGGCCAGCGCGTCCAACGCGTAATCGATCATGGGCCGCCCGCAGATCGGCACCAGCACTTTGGGCAGCTCCGATTTCATTCGGGTGCCCTTGCCGGCTGCCATGACGACCGCGAGGGAAGTAATCAACGGAAGCGAAGTCCTGAAGCGAGGGGAAAACAACCATCTTCGCAACAAGCCGGCGGACATTCCAGGGGCCGTCTGGGGATTTCATCGTCCCGCGCGCCCGTGCGGAGGGCTGGTCCCGTGCGTTGACAGCCTAGGGGGGCATTTTACAATGAAACGTTTCCCCCTGGTAAAGCGCGAGAGGAGTGGCTGTTTTAGCGTCGCCGACGCGCCGCTGGCCACGCCTGCAGCCCCGGAGCGCCCGAGTTGCTGACACCGACCGAAAAAGCCGCCGTGCTGATCGAGGCGCTGGGATGGATCCGTCAATTCCGCGACAAGGTAACGGTGATCAAGCTGGGCGGCAGCCTGTTGGACGACATCGATGCGCTGCGCCACCTGCTGGTCGATATCGTGTTTATGGAAACGGTGGGCATGCGGCCGGTCGTGGTGCACGGGGGCGGGGCGGCCATCAATCGGGCCATGGACGCCGCCGGTCTGACGCCGCGATTTATTCAAGGACGCCGCTACACGGACGACGCCACGCGCGACATCGTCGAACGCGTGCTGGCTTATGAAACGAACGAACATATCGCCGAGCGCATCGAGGCCTTTGGCGGCCGCGCCGCGGCGCTGAATTTTCGCACGACCAATGTCCTGTGGGGCGAACGTCTCGTTCTGGAAGACAACGAGGGCAGGCCCATCGATTTGGGTTCGGTCGGCACCGTGACCCGCGTCGACCGCGGCACGATTAGCAACTTGTGCTTTGCCGGCACCGTGCCGGTGATACCCTCGATGTGCTTGAGCGAGACGGGCGAAAAGCTGAACGTCAATGCCGACACGGCGGCCACCGCGGTCGCTCAGGCGCTGGGAGCCGAAAAACTGGTGTACATGAGCGACGTCAACGGCGTGCGGCGGCAGAAGGACGATCCCGCCTCGCTCATCAATTCGCTCACCGCCAGCCAGGCGATGGCCCTGGTGCGCGAGGGTGCGATCGAACAAGGCATGATCCCCAAGGTCGAAGCATGCATCGACACGCTCGGCAAGGGAATCCGCAAGGTGCACATCATCGACGGACGCGAACGACACGCTCTGCTCTTGGAAATCTACACGAACAAGGGGGTGGGTACGGAAATCGTCAAGGATTCCCCGTGAAGGCAAGCGATCCGAGGCACAATTGCGGCGGTATTTCGCCGGCGTCTGAACCCGGTCACGGCCGGGACTGTCAACTGGGGATCGCGCAACAATGAACCGCGCCACCGTGAACCGTACAAGCTCCCCACCAACAGGAAAACATCCCATGGCAACTGCCGAGGCGACCATGAACTCGCGCGAAATCATCGACATGTTCCAGCGATACGTCGTGCCCAACTATCGGCGCTTTGACGTGGCGCTGGCGCGTGGCGAGGGCTCGTACGTCTGGGATGTCGAGGGAAATCGCTACCTCGATTTTTTCCCGGGCTGGGGCTGCAACCTGCTGGGGCACTGTCCCGAAGCGGTGGTCAAGGCCGTGCAAGAGCAGGTCGCCACGCTGATCCACGTGCCCAACACCTGGTATACCGAAGCCCAGGGCCGGTGGGCCAAGTTGCTCTCCGAGCGCAGTTTCGGCGGACAGGCTTTCTTCTGCAACTCGGGCACCGAGGCCAACGAAGCCGCCATCAAGCTGGTGCGGCTGCATGCCCCCAAGGGTCGCTACAAGATCATCACGTTCGAGGGCGGCTTTCACGGCCGTACGCTGGGCGCCACCGCGGCCACCGCGCAGCCCAAGTATCACGAAGGCCTGGGCCCGCTCATGGCCGGCTTCGTCTATGTTCCCTTCGGAGACTTGGACGCGGTGGCTCGCGCGGTCGACGATGAGACGGCGGCGATCATGATCGAACCGGTGCAGGGCGAAGGCGGCATCAACCTTCCGCCCGAGGGATTTCTGGCCGGGTTGCGAAAAATCGCCGATGATCATGGACTTTTGTTGGTCTTCGACGAAGTGCAAAGCGGTTGCGGGCGGACGGGCCATTGGTTCGCGTATCAGCACTTTGGCGTCACGCCCGACGTGATGACGCTGGCCAAGAGTCTGTGTGGGGGCGTGGCCGGGGGCGCGCTTCTGACGACGAGCGAAATTGCGCCGAGTTTACGGCCGGGGATGCACGCGGCGACGTTCGGCGGCAATCCGATCGCGGCGCGAGCCGGCATTGCCGCGATCGAAACGATCGACAACGACAATCTCTTGGAAAACGCCCGGCGACTGGGCGAAGTGTTCCGCCAGCGGCTGACCGCGCTGCAGGGCGAATGCGATTTGGTTCGCGACGTGCGCGTGCTGGGAGTGATGATCGGCGTCGAATTGTCGATCGACGGCACCAGCGTCGTGCAGGCCTGCATGGATCGCAAGTTGCTGGTCAATTGCACCCACAACACCGTGCTGCGATTGTTGCCGGCCATGAACTTGACCGAGCAGCAGGCGCACGACGGCTGCGACATTCTCTCCCAGGTGATCAAACAGCAAACCGGCTAGGCAAACCGCGGAGCCATTTTCGGTTGCATTCCTATCCGGGTGAGTGAAGACCCATGCGAAACTTGTTGACGCTCGCTGACTTGAAATCCGCGGAAATCGACCGGATTTTTGCCATTACCGAGGATCTCAAAACCAAGTACCACAAGGGACTGCGCGAAGCGCTTCTGCCTGGCCGCGTGATGGCGCTACTATTCGAAAAACCCTCGCTGCGCACGCGCGTCAGCTTCGAGGCGGGCATGATCAACCTGGGCGGCAGCAGCCTGTTCTTGGGAGACGACGTCGGGTTTGGCGCGCGCGAGAGCGTGGCCGACTTCGGCCGCGTGCTCAGCCAATACGTCGACGTGATCGTGATTCGCGCGTTTCATCATCAAACGGCCGTCGACCTGGCGCGCTATTCGAGCTGCGCCGTGATCAACGGCCTGACCGACTATGCCCATCCCTGCCAGGCCCTGGCCGATCTGTATACGCTCAAAGAGCTGGTGGGCCGGCTCAAGGGACATACGCTGGCCTATGTCGGCGACGCAAACAACGTGGCGCGCAGCCTGGCCGAAGGGTGTGGCAAGACCGGCATGAAGTTCGTCATGGCCACGCCCAAGGCATATCAATTCGACGAAAGTTATCTAGCCAGCTTCCGCTCCGAAGTGCCCGACCTGCAGATAAGCGTTACGACCGATCCGGCCGAAGCGGTACACGAGGCGACGGCCGTTTATACGGACGTTTGGGCCAGCATGGGCCAGGAGCAAGAAGCCCAAAAGCGGCGCGCGGACTTTGCGGCCTACCAGGTCGACGCACACCTGATGGCCGCGGCGCCCTCGGGCGCGCTGTTCATGCATTGCCTGCCGGCGCATCGCGGTGAAGAAGTGACCGAAGAAGTGATCGACGGGCCGCAGAGC
>JBGQHN010000031.1:0-21600 GCA_041497975.1 Planctomycetia bacterium
TATTGACGGGCTTACAGCCCTAGAGAACATGAGCGCCTTGGGCATGGGACGTTACCAAGCAAATTTTCCACCCACAATCGAGACGCTCACACAGACGTGTCGACTTGCCCATTGTTTTCTTGCGATCGGCCCGTGAGCCGGTTAGGTTGATGTTGGCAAGGGTCAAGTCAGCAACTCCTTTTGTCGGGGAGCACGCTAATGAACCGCATCTGGGCTCTGCTCTTTCTGCTCGGCGCGGTCTTCCTGCTTGCGCCGCCCCAGGCCGCGGCCGCCCCGCCCACGTGGGACCACGTCGTGGTCGTGATCGAGGAGAACAAGTCGCTCACGGAGGTGATCGGCTCCGGTCAGGCACCCTATATTGATAGCCTGGCCGCGGGCGGCGTCTCGCTCACGAACATGTACGGCCTGACGCACCCCAGCCAGCCGAATTATCTGCAATTCTTCTCCGGCTCGAACCAAGGGGTGACCAGCAACAACGACACGAGCGGGATCACTCCCTTCAATACCCCGAACCTGGGCGCCGCGCTGATTGCCGGCGGCGCAACCTTCACCGGCTATTCGGAGTCGATGCCTTCGCCCGGGTATACCGGCTTCGATGCCAACGGCGGCCTTTACGCGCGCCGACACAACCCATGGGTCCAATGGCAATCCGCCGACGCCCCGAGCAACAACCATCTCGCCCCCGCGACGAACCAGCCCTTCACTTCGCTCCCAAGTAACTTCGCCGATTTGCCTGTCGTGAGCGTTGTGGTTCCCAACAATCAAAACAACATGCACGACGGCACGATTCTCGCCGGCGACGCCTGGCTGCAGCAAAACCTTGGCGCATACGCCACGTGGGCGCACAGCAACAATAGTCTGCTGGTGGTGACCTTTGATGAGGATAGCAGCGCCAGCCGAAACCGAATTCCCACAGTGCTCTACGGAGCCAACGTTCACCAGGGAGTACAGCTCGATTCGACGTGGACACTGCACAACCTGCTGCGGACCGTGGAAGATGCCTACGGTGTCAGCCATTCTGGCTCCGCGGCGCAAGTGCATTCCATTGTCGGCGCGTTTACCAGCGATCCGGCCCTGCAGACCGTGCGGTTTCAGCAAGTCGACCCGAATGCGTCCGGCTATCACGGCACGGTCGACACTTATATCGAGCAGGGGAGCCCTGGTGCAAGCCATGGCGGCGATGCGACGCTCGTGGTCGATGGCGACGGCCCCGCGGCGGGCGTCGACCCGCAGCAAGGCCTGATCCGATTTGACGGCATCTTTGGAAACGGCGCGGGACTTGTGCCGTCAGGGGCCACGATTCTCTCGGCCAAGCTGTCGATACTCACGGGCAGTGCCGCGAATGACCTCACCGCCGACCGGATTGCGTTGATCTCGATGCTGGTTCCATGGAACGACGCGTCGACGTGGAACAGCCTGACGAACGGAGTGACCATCGGCACCGAAGCGAGCGGCGCGGCGAATTTCACGCTCCTACCGAACGTGCTCGGCGATTACGCGATCTTCGACGTGACCGATAGCATTCAGTCGATGTCCAACGGCGGCGCGAACCTGGGGTGGCTGTTGCAATACACCGGCCCCGACGGCTGGCGATATCGCTCGGCCGAGTTTGGCACTCCTCTCGATCGGCCGCTGCTCGAAATCACTTATCAAATCGTGCCCGAGCCCTCCAGCTTTGCGCTGGGCGCCCTCGGTCTCGCGGCCATCGTCGCCCGGGGCTGGCGGCGGAAGCGTAGCAGCCTGTTGATTTATTCGACAGGCTGCTACGTCACACGGATGTGATGACAAAATAACGACCGAAGTCGTTATTTTGCGAGCCGTGCGGGGCTTTGCTCCGCACTTGGCGAGGTTGAAAAATGCCAGGATGGCTTTTTTCAACGGGCTGGTAGGTAGCGGATCAGAGGGGCGCGTTCTTACAATCGTGGCTATTGCGAGCCTGGATCGGTTTCACTCATGAAGGAGAAACGCTCTTGAGTTCCTTTTGGAAGGGCGTACTCAACTACGCCGTGCAGTCTGTGGTTGCCCTCTTGGTTGGCACGATCGTGGGGAGCCTCGTCGGAATCGGAGTCCGCTGGCTCCTGGCCGGCGAAGTCAGTCGAGACGAGGCGGTATCAATCATCAACGGGGCAATTGCCGCCACATCGTTCTTCATCGTTGTAATGAGTGGAACGGGCATGCTGCCCATGAAGGGAAAGAAACCGTAGCATGTCGAAAAGGCGCCGGTCAATCCGCTACGTCGCAAGACAACGCGGCAATTACTGAAGTACTTGCGGCCATTCGGCACTGGTTGCAGTTCGGCCGCACTTCGTCAACCACGGTGTTCGAAGTGAACGATGGACGCGTGCCCTAAGTGTCAAAGTTGCCGAGTGGTGCCTGGTGGTCTCTACGACGAATCTTTTCCATTCTCCGGCGTGTTTCGCCCCCCAGGGCTGCGAAGCTTCACGTTCACCATCTCCGGCGGCGTTC
Source organism: Planctomycetia bacterium (assembly GCA_041497975.1). Classification (GTDB taxonomy): domain Bacteria; phylum Planctomycetota; class Planctomycetia; order Pirellulales; family PALSA-1355; genus PALSA-1355. The sequence continues at coordinate 2,467 of JBGQHN010000031.1, forward strand.
ACCCGCAGCCGGAGCTCCACGCCTGCCTGGATTGCGGACTATTGTGGGGACAGGTTGAGGCGTCCCAACTGCGGCGGTTCATCGAGAAACATTGCACCGCGGAGGTCCAGACAAAATGCGAGCTTCGCGACGCGGACTCGTCGTAGATGTTACGGAAGATGACAACTGCGCCGGGCTCTAATCAAAATGTTGAGGCCCCTGGACGGAATCCTCCGTTTCCCCCGAGCGGCCGCATGCGAGTCTACGCGCCTGTCCGGCATCCGGCCCTGCGACTATATTTGACTTGCTTGGTCTTTAACTGCCTTGCGGGCCCGTAGCTCAGTTGGTTAGAGCAGGGGACTCATAATCCCTTGGTCGTAGGTTCGAGTCCTACCGGGCCTATTGTTCGCTGCATGCGTGGAGTAACTTGCACGCCGGGTAAACGCGACGGATAATTGAGAAACGCCGGTCAACAGTCCGCCGCCCACGGTTGCCGTTCGAGCAGCCGCATTGGAGTGTTGAATGAAACTTACCGCCGTGTTCATTCCGGTAGCCGAGGGTTACGTGGCGTCCGTCGAGGAGCTGCCGGGTGCGAACACGCAGGGCGCAACTCTTGACGAAGCCAGAGAAAACCTGCGCGAGGCGGTCGCACTGGTTTTGGCCGCCAATCGCGAGCTGGCAGAGCAAGCGCTGGTTGGACAGCAGGTCACTCGCGAGCCGTTCGAATTGCCTGCGTCATGAAGCGACAGGCTTTTATTCGGCATTTGGAATCGAACGGGTGTCGGCTGCTACGCGAGGGTGGGAAGCATTATACCAATTACTCGGGCTTGGCCAGCGACGCGCCCGCTCGAATGGCATCGCAAGTGAGCGACGGAAACTCTTCCGCTTTGGCGATGGCAATGGCCAGTTGATCTTCGCGCTTTATTTTCACGCGCCATTGCATGCAGGCCATCAGCACCTCCCATTGATTTGGACCAAATTGCCCACCGACCGAGGCGATTTCCGGGCTGGTGCCGCCCGCGCCTTGGTAAGCCGCGATGATCTCGTCGGACAAACGCGCAATCATTCCGCCGGCAAAGAGCTCGTCGGTTCCGCCGACGTTGACCACCAGCGCAATCGTCTGCCCGTCGGGGTGCGTCACCAGGGCCTGGATCAGCGAGCCCAGCTCGGCCGAGATGACCTGCGGCGGCTGAGTCCAATCTGGAAACACGACCAGGTTAATCGCGCGCAAGCGGGCGGCATAGCGCATGGCCAGGCACTGCGACTGGCGGATTTTGTCCATCATCGCGGTATAATGCGTGAGATAGGTCTGCGGGTGCACGAACGACAAGGGCGGATTCTCGCCGGCGCGCGCGAATTCTTCGGCCAGCAGCGGGTGATCGGCCAGGCGGTCGCGGTGCACGTAGAACATCATGTCCTGGCGGTAGTAGGGCGCCACTTTGTCGTTGTTCCATAGCGGACGCCGCAGGCAATCGACGACGACGTAGTCGTGCTGGCGAAACTTCTCTTGCCAGTACTCGGGAAACTGCTCATTGACGTGTCCATCGCCGGAATCGTGCGGGATTGCGGCCGAGAATAGCACGACTGGAGCCAGACGCGTCAACGAGGCCACAAAGGCCTCGGCGCACTGCGGCGGCAAATGCTCCGCGACTTCCAAGCTGATCGCCAGGTCAAATTGCCGGTCAAGCTCGTGCGGCAGCGTCAGGTCGCAGGCACGGAAGCGCCGCGGATCAATCAGCAGCTTCGAACGCTCGACGTAGTCGCCATCCAGGCCCACAACGTCCACGATCCCGGCCGCCTCGAACTCGACCAGCCACGTGCCGATGCCGCAGCCAACGTCCACGACGCTCCTGGGCCGGACGTACCGCAGCACAAGGGGAATCGTCTCGCGGGCCGAGCTTCGCGAAGTCTCCTCGTGAAAGGCGTAAAACGCTTCGCCGTAAAGAGTGTCGGCCATATGCTTGGCGACGGCGGAGGCCGCGACCTTTCTTCCTGAACTCACATCATTGCCCACATGCCGGCAATGTCGCCGGTTGCTTAAACTCAAATTCTACCGATTTCCAGCCCGGCCGAGTGACCGGCGCCCATAGTGTGCGATAACGGCCAACAAAGTCCGGCCTACTTGTGTGGCTGTGGCCGATCATAATCGCCCGGGCGCCAAAAGCCACGGGTCCGAACGTGCCTGTCGAGTCGCCCAGGAGCGGACGGATGAGGCCCCACAGTGCCTGCTGGAAGTAGCGGTCCTGATGGGGCTGGCGCGGGGTCGATTTGCGTCCCGGATGGAGCGGCACGCTCGTCGATGTAAAATGGTGGGCCGTATCTCTTCGAGACCCTCCTTGGATTCGACCACCGCCGCGCTACTCGCCCAGCATCGACTTGCGCCGCAGAATATGGTGATAGTGTTGGGCGAACCGATGGGCCTCGTCGCGCACGCATTGTAACAGGCGCAGCGCAAACGAATGCCGGCTGAGCACCAACGGCTCGTCCTGACCCACGACAAACACCTCTTCCTCGCGCTTCGCCAGCGACAGCATCTTGGGCGGCGCGATTGCCAGTTCCTTAAAGACGCCCTGCGCCGCCGAGAGCTGTCCTTTGCCGCCGTCGACGAGCAGCAGGTCCGGAAACATTTCCGATTCGTCGTGCAGCCGCTGAAACCGCCGGGCGATGACCTCGCGGATACTGGCGTAATCGTCCACGCCCTGCACGTCGCGAATCTTGTAGCGACGATAGTTGGGCTTGAACGGCAGTCCGTCGATGAACTGCACCAGGCTAGCGACCGTCTCGCCGCCGCCCAAATGCGCAATATCAACGCCCTCGATCGTGCGCGGCGCAGCATCCAGCTTGAGCACCTTCTGCAATCCGGCCAGCCCTTTCTTGGGATCGACAAAGAACACCTCGGGCTGGACGTGTGTTTCGAGCTCGCCGCGCTCGTCGAGCGTCTCCAGCATGTGAATTTCATCCCGGAGCCTGGCCGCCTTTTCGAACTGCAAGGCCGCGGCCGCCGCGCGCATTTCGTCTTTCATCTCGCCCAGCAGCTTGCGCTTGTTACCTTCCAGAAACATTCGCAGCCGCTGAATGTCGCGACGATACTCCTCCTTCGAAATCCGCAAATTGCAAGGGGCTGAACACTGGTCAATCGACGCCAGCAAGCAAGGCCGGTACCACCGCCATTTCTCGTCCGTTTCGTCGATGTCCAGCGAGCACGTGCGAAACTTGAAGATCTTCTGCAAGACTTGCATCGCCCCGCGCAGACTGCCGGCCCCGGCAAAGGGCCCATAGAGCTTCGTGCCCCGTTCGTGCGGCGTGCGCGTGAACTCGACCCTTGGAAAATCCTCGCGGGTGGTGATTTCCAGGTAGGGAAAGGTTTTGTCGTCCTTCAAATCCTGGTTAAACTTCGGTTGCACGTCCTTGATCAGCCGCGCTTCGACCAGCAGCGCGTCTACTTCGCTTTCGGCCTCGATAAAGTCAATATCCGCGATCTCTCGCACCAGGTCCGCCGTGCGGCGGTCTTCAGCCGCGGCCTTGAGAAAGTAGCTGCCGGCCCGGGCCCGCAGATTCTTGGCTTTGCCGACATAGATCACGCGCCCCGCCGAATCCTTCATCAGGTAAACGCCAGGCGTCTGTGGAAATTCGCGCGCCCGGGCCGTCGCTCGGTGCCCTGCAAACGCGGCATTCTCCTCGAGCGCTCCAGGCTGCTCGGGCGGCGGAAGCTCAGGAAGTTTGTCGATCTCGTCCGACATTTGCTGGTTGGGAACAGGCGGTGCTCATGGCGGCCGGACGGCGCGGCCGATACGTCCGGCTGCTCAATTGTAGCCTCGCCGGCCAGCAGCGGTGAGATTCGCCTGATGTTCACCCCGGGACGCGACCCCAGCGTCCAAGCGAGCGGCACGCCAGCGTGTCAGGCGCCAAGCTATGAACAGGCCACGAGATCGCGTGCCAGGGCCGCCACACGATCCGCATGCGCGCGTTTGGTCTGGGCCAAATCGGCCAGCAATTCCGCCGGCTCGTAGGTGAACATGTAGTATTTCACCTTCGGTTCGGTGCCGGACGGTCGCACCGCGACGTAGGTTCCTTCGGCCTCCAAATCAAGCATCACCATGTCGCCAAGCGGGCCTTCAAACGCTCTCCGCTGGCCGTCCGGGGTCAGCTCGACAAGCTCCAGGTAGTCGCGAACCCGAATTACTTTCAAGCCGGCCAGCTCGCGCGGAGGTTCGTGGCGGAAACGGGTCATCAAAGCGGCCATCGCGACCATGCCCCGAGAGCCGGGCATCACTACGGAAACCTGCGACTCGGCATGATATCCATATTGCCAGTAGAGCGCGTCGAGCTTGTCGTGCAACGTCTGGCCGGCGGCTTTGACTTGGGCGGCCAGCTCGGCCAGCAGCATCGCGGCTACGGCGGCATCTTTGTCGCGGGCATAGGTGCCAGCCAGATAACCGTGCGATTCCTCGGTGCCGAAAATGAATTTGTCGGGCCCGGCTTCGTCGATCAGCCCGCCGATATATTTGAACCCGACTTGCAGATTGCCGAACGTTGTGACGCCGTAGGCGTCGGCGATTCGACGCACCAACTCGGTCGTCACCAGGGTCTTGACGACGTAATGCTGCGGCGTGATCCGACCGGCGGCCTTCCACTGTGCCAGCAGGTATTCGGTCAACAGCCCGCCGATTTGGTTGCCGGTCAGCGTGGCCCACGGTCCATCGGTCGCGGCCGATAACGGCGCGGCCAGGCCAATGCGATCGCAATCGGGATCGGTCGCCAGAATCAAGTCGGCGCCCGTTTTCTGTCCCCAGGCGATGATGTCGAGAAACACCGCGCTGTTTTCCGGGTTGGCGACATGGCCCGGCACGTTAGGAAAGTCGCCGTTCGGTTCCGCGTGCGGCCCAAAGATTTCGACATTCTCGAAGCCGTCAGCTTCGAGCGCCGGCAAGACCGCCGACTCTCCCACGCCGTGCAACGGCGAATAGATGATTTTCAGTCCTCGCGGCCCGGAAAAACCTTGAGCCTGAACCGCCACGATGTATGCCGGATCGACTTCACGCTGGCACGTAACCACCTTGCCTTGCCGCACGGCATCGGCGAAGGGGACACGATAGATCGTGGTAGTTGACATGACGCATTCGATCACGCCCCGATCGTGCGGCGGAAGCAGTTGCCCGCCGGTCGACCAATAGGCCTTCACGGCATTGTCGCTGGGAGGGTTGTGGCTGGCCGTGACCATGATTCCACAATCGCATTGCTTGAACCGCACCGCGAACGAAAGCTCCGGCGTGCTGCGATATCCGTCGAGGAAATACACGGTGAAGCCGGCGGCCACCATGACTTCGGCACAAAGTTCGGCAAAGTGCCGCGAACGGTGCCGCGTGTCGTAGGCAATCGCGCACGCCAACGCATGGCCGCCGCGAACTCGCTTGACGTAATCGGCCAGTCCCTGGGCGCTTTCACCGATCGTGCGGTCGTTGATGGCATACGACCCGATCGGATACATCTTGCCGCGTCGCCCGCCGGTGCCGAAGGGGATCACCGTCCAAAAGACGTCGTCCAATTCTTTCCAGCGGCCGCCAGCCACGTGATCGGCCACTTGCGGCGCATACTCGGCGTAGCGCGGCTCGGTCAGCCAAGCCCGAATGTTGGCCACAGCGCCCGGCGAAACCAATTGATTGCGCTCGGCGGTGGCAAGACGTGACAGGGCCTCCGCGCCGTCAAACTCGGCGGACGATTGCGCCATGCGGGCCGTTGCTCCGGTGGAAACGCGCCCACGCGCAATGGCGTAGGCGCTTGATATTGTTTGCAATGTCGGCTCAATTGTCCGCGATTTATTTCCGCGGGCAAGGTCACAAATGCCTGCCGCGAATCGGGGCGCCCGGCATGCGCCGCGAAAAAGTGCTAAAATGTTTCCACCGGCCGCACCATGCGGCGAGTGCCGTGGCTGCGACAACGAAGTGACATTGCGAGCCTGACTTGTGAGCCAACCAATTATCACTGTTTCCGGACTGCGAGGAATCGTTGGTGAGAGCCTCACGCCCGAAATTGCGACTCGCTACGCACTTGCCTTGGCCGCGGAGCTGCCGGCCGGAGCGCTGGTAATCACTCGTGACGGGCGCCCCAGCGGCCCCATGCTGGCCGCGGCGCTGTGCCCGGCCCTACCGGCCGTCGGCCGCGACGTGATCGATGTCGGCGTGGCTGCCACGCCGACGACGGGCGTGCTGGTGCGGCAGCTTTCGGCCGCTGGCGGGGTTCAAATCACAGCCAGCCACAATCCTCCGCCGTATAACGGCCTCAAACTATTCTCGGGCGAAGGCCGCGTGATTCCCGAGGCCATCGGCGCGAGGGTTATGGACCGCTATCGCGGGCAAACGGCAACTATCGCCGCACACACCGGCGCCGGCCTGGTGCGGGCCTGCGCCGACCCGATCGGCGAGCACCTGTCGCTGGTGACCGGCACGGTTGACGTACAGCGCATTCGAGCAAGGCGGTTCAGAGTCTTGCTCGACGCGAATCGTGGCAGCGGCAGCCTATTGGGCCGCCGCCTGCTGACTGAGTTGGGCTGCACGATCACGCTGCTGGGAGAAACACCCGACGGACAGTTTGAACACGTGCCGGAACCGACGGCCGAAAATCTCTCCGGCGTCCTGGCGGCCGTGCCGCGCGCGGGTTGCGACGTCGGGTTTTGCCAAGATCCCGACGCCGATCGGCTGGCCGTGATCGATGAAGCGGGCCGCTATTTGGGCGAAGAATATACGTTGGCCATCTGCGTCGCGGCGCGCTTGCAAGAGGTTCGCGGGGCGATTGTGACAAACTGTTCGACAAGCCGTATGTCTCAGGATCTGGCCGAAAAGTTCGGTGTGCCCTTCTTCCGGTCAGCCGTCGGTGAAGCCAATGTGGTCCATTGCATGCACGAGCATGACGCCGTGTTGGGCGGCGAGGGCAACGGCGGCGTCATCGACCCGCGAGTGGGGCTGGTGCGCGATAGTTTCGTCGGCATGGCGATGATTCTTGACGCAATGGCCTCGCGAGCGGTGAAGGTCAGCCAGTTGGCCGATGAATTGCCGCGGTATGAAATCGTGAAAACAAAGCTCACTCTACCAGGCCAGCGGATCGCGTCGGCTTTGCAAGCGGTCGAGCGTCATTTCAGCGACGCCCGGGCCAATCGCCTCGACGGCCTGCGACTGGATTGGCCGGGAAAATGGCTCCTGGTGCGGGCCAGCAACACCGAACCGATCGTGCGGGCCATTGCCGAAGCGCCCACTTTGAACGAAGCCGAACGATTATGCCGCGAGGCGCAAGAGGTCATGGCGGCGATGTAGGCGCCAAGCGGGGTGGGATCGCGAAAAAACGTCGGCGGATTTGACAACTGACGAAGTTGACGTAGGGTTCTCATTAGCCAACGACCTGCCGCTAATTCGGCCACCTAAGGGGGGCGAACCACATCCAGCAAGTCGCTTGGTCACGTCGGTAGAGCTTGGCGGCGAAAGCCAGAACAAGGCTCCTTCGTCCACCATCCTCGAAAGGGCAAACCGGTCGTAAGGCCGGGACGCAAAGCCAAGGGCCCTTGTGATTCCATCCCAAGGGTAGCCGGTTGCCGAAAGGCGTGTGGTCACACCCGGCGCGTCGTCGGGTGCGCGCGAAGAACTGTAAATTCGCTTGCCATCCAAGCGAATGATTGTGTCAAGGAGCATAACCATGTCACTCGTACGACACTTGAAACGATTCCTGACCTCCGAAGACGGTCCCACAGCCGTCGAATATGCCGTGATGCTGGCCTTGATCATTATCGTCTGCCTCGTGGCCATCCAGTCGCTGGGCACCAACACGAGCGCCACGTTTACCAACATCGCCAACTCGCTCGGCAGCTAAGACGGCGGCCTGATGGCTCGAGTTGCCGACCGAATGCACGACACTATGCAGCGGACCGCAACCACCTGCGTTTCGATCGTCTCAGCACGTGCCCGGGCCATTCGCCAGGGCGCGTGCGGATCTAGCGGGCTACGATGCGATCTTTACCCACCCACCGCCGCAGTGCATCCGGCACGACGACCGAGCCATCGGCCTGCTGGTAATTCTCCAGGATCGCAACCAGCGCACGGCTGATTGCGATCGCGGTGCCGTTGAGCGTGTGGACGAATGCGGTGCCCTTCTCGCCCGTGCGATAGCGAATGCTCAGCCGGCGGGCCTGATAGTCGGTGCAATTCGAGGTGCTGGTCACTTCGCCATACTCGCCCGCCTCGCCTCGGCCCGGCATCCAAGCTTCCAAATCGAACTTGCGGTAGGCCGGTCCTCCTAGGTTCCCGGTGGCCGTGTCGATCACCTGGTAGGCAATGCCCAGGCCGTCGAAGATGCGGCACTCCAGATCGCAAAAATAGTTGAGCATGTCTTCGCTTCCGTCCGGCAGCGTGAAGGCGAACATCTCGACTTTGGTGAACTGGTGGACGCGGTACAGCCCCCGCGCCGCCCGGCCGCCTGCGCCGGCTTCCGTGCGGTAGCAGTGGCTGATGCCGCAGAGCTTGACCGGCAACCGGGACGGTTCCAGTATTTCGCCGGAAAGCAAGCCGCCCAGCGTGATTTCGGCGGTGGCCACGAGGCTCAAGTCGCTGTCGGCGATGCTGTAGATCTGCGTTTCCGGACCGCGCGGAATATAGCCCGTTCCCTGCAGGATTTCATTGCGCGCCAAGTCGGGCGTAATCGTGGGCGTAAAGCCTTCTTCGACGAGCGCGTCCAGGGCATAGTGCTGCAGGGCCAATTCGAGCAGGACCGCGTCGTTTTTCAAAAAGTAGAAGCCATGACCGGCTACCTTGGCCCCGCCCTCGAAATCAGCCAGTTGCAGCTTTTCGGCCAATTCCACGTGGTCCAGCGGCTTGAAGTCGAACGTGGGCACAGGGTGCAGCCCCTTGCGAAGCACCGTGTTCGACTGATCGTCGGCGCCGACCGGGGCGTTGGGATGCGACATGTTGGGAATCATGCGCAAGATCGCGTCGGCCTCGGCCGCGATGTTCTCTAGCTGGGCCTGCGCGGCGGTCGTTTGTTCGCGCAGCTGCCGGCCTTCGGACTTGCGCGCTTCGCGCTCGGCGGCGTCCTTGGCCTTGCCGATTGATTTGCTGACCTCGTTGGCCTTGCGATTCAGCTCGTCGACCTCGGTCTGCCTGGCCTTGCGTTGACTTTCCAAGTCGACAAAGCGCTGGACTTCGGCGCGCGAACCGCGCCGTTGGCAATTCAATTCCACCTGGTCGGCATGTTCCACCACGAATCTGCGATCGAGCATAGAGCGTTCAATTCCGCGATGCGCGGTCCCTCCGTGTACGCTTAAGGTTTCCCGAGCGCAGCCAACTCCTGCCACAAATGAGCGCTGGCCTTGATGCCCCGATGAAAGTCTGCCAGGCAGAATTTTTCATTCGGGCTGTGGGTATTGTCGTCGTCCAAACCCCAACCCAACAGCAGAGTATCGACTCCGAGCAAATCGTGGAAGGTCGCCACAACGGGAATTGAGCCGCCTTCGCGCATGAAAACCGGCCGCCGGCCAAATCCGTGCTCGATCGCCCGTTCGGCCGCCGCCACGTATGGGCTGTCGAGCGGAACCACAACGCCCGGTGCGCCATGAAAATCGATGAGCTCCAATTTCAGACCGCGGGGGCACAACTCGCGCAGGCGTTTTTCGAGCGCGGCGGTGACCTTGTGCGGGTCTTGCCGCGGGACGAGTCGAAAGCTGAACTTGGCGCCCGCGCGGGCGGGCAACACGGTCTTGGCTCCTTCCCCTTGATAGCCGCTCCACAGCCCGTTGATGTCGAACGTCGGCCGCGCCCAGCGCCGCTCCAGCGTCGAGAACCCTTGTTCGCCGCTTAGCGCGTCGACGCCGATCTGCCGCATGAATGCCTGTTCGTCGAAGGGAAGTTTTCGAATTTCCAAGCGCTCACGCTCACTCAAAGGCTCGACGTCGTCATAAAACCCGGGCACCTGCACCTGGCCGTGCTCGTTGACCAGCGCTGCCAGCATCCCACAAAGCGCATTGGCGGGGTTCGTGACGGCACCGCCAAACGTGCCGGAATGCAGGTCCTGCTTGGGGCCGGTCAGACGCAATTCATAGTAGGAAATTCCCCGCAGACCGTACGTAATGGCCGGTTGGCCCGCCGCGAACTGCGACGCGTCGCTAATCACGACGCAATCGCACGCCAGGCGGCTTTTGTTCTCGGCGATGAAATTGGCCAGGTTGACGCTGCCGACTTCTTCTTCGCCCTCGATCAGAAACTTCACCTGTAGCGGCAGCTTGCCTCGGGTTTTGATCCAGGCTTCGACCGATTTGACGTGCGTCAGCATCTGGCCCTTGTCGTCGGTGGCTCCTCGCGCATAGACGTTGCCGTCGCGGATCGTCGGCTCAAACGGGGGCGATCGCCATTCGGAAAGCGGATCCGGCGGCTGCACGTCGTAGTGGCCATACACCAACACCGTTGGCGCGCCGGGCACGGCGGGCGACTCGGCGTAAACGATCGGATGACCGGCAGTGTCGACCAACTCGACCGCAAGCTTCAGACCGCGAAATTGATCGGCGACCCATTCGGCCGCCCGCCGCACGTCGGCCCGATGGGCACTCACGGCACTGACACTTTCGATGCGCAGCAACTCGCACAAATCGCCTTCGAATTTCGAGCGGTTGGTTTCGAGATACTGGTCCAGGCTCGACATGTCTGAGTTCCCTCGTGATGACCCCAAACACCGCGTTGCGGCGCAAGGCCGAATTTTCGGTTGCTCCGTCACGTTTGCACTTCGCTTTGGGCGCGGTCAAATCGTCGGGTAGTTTCGTCCCCGACGTGCGCCTGCGCTCGCATCCGCGATGGGCCTGCAATATAATGGGCCGTGGGCGATTCGGCCAACCGTGCAGGCCGGAATTCAACGTGAGGAAGTGTCGTGGCAGACGAATCTCAAGCTGGCGTCGCCGAACCAATCGAGCACAGCGCGCTCGAAAAGCGAGCCCAACAAAAGAAAAAGCCAAAGCGGCAGCCGCGATATAACGTGATCCTATGGGACGACCAGGCCCACACCTTCGAGTACGTGATCGCCATGGTGCAGGAACTGTTCGGTCACCCCGTGGAAAAAGGCTTCCAAATCGCCGAGGAAGTCAATAACTGCGGCCGCGCAATCGTGCTCACGACCACCAAAGAGCACGCCGAACTCAAGCGCGACCAAATTCATGCCTTTGGGAAGGATTCTCAAATTCAAAATTGCAAGGGCTCCATGTCGGCCAGCATCGAACCGGTCAGCGAGTAACCCGTCCGGCGACGAACCGGTGCTTGCAATTCACGGGGGGTCGATTGATGGCCACGCTCAAAACGGTCACGCTCGGTTGCAAAGTCAATCAGTACGAGACCGAGTTTGTGCGCCAAGCGCTGGCTTCGGCCGGCTATCGCGACGCGGCCGAGCAGGAGCCGGCCGACGTGTGCATCGTCAATACCTGCACCGTGACCGCCGAGGGAGACTCCAAAAGTCGACAAGTCATCCGGCAGTTGGCCCGCCGGAATCCCGGCACACGCATCGTGGTCATGGGCTGCTATGCCACGCGGGCGCCAGAGGAAGTGGCCGCGCTGCCGTCCGTCGTGGAAGTGGTAACCGACAAGCGTGAATTGCCCGACTTGTTGGGCCGCTCGGGCGTGATCGACGTGCCCACCGGCATCTCGAGCTTTGGCAACCGGCAGCGAGCGTACGTCAAGGTGCAAGACGGCTGCATGCTCGACTGCAGCTTTTGCATCATTCCCAGCGTTCGGCCGCGCCTGGAGAGTCGTCCGCCGGATCACATCCTCGACGAAGTGCGACGACTGGTCGATAACGGCCATCGCGAAATTGTGCTTACCGGAATTCACTTGGGTCATTACGGCGTGGAATGGAGTCGCACCCGCGCGAAGTCCGATTGGTTTCGGCTGTCGCATCTGCTCGAAAAGCTCGCCGCGCTGAGCGGAGAATTTCGCGTGCGCTTGAGCAGCATCGAAGCCACGGAAGTCACGCGGGAACTGGTCGCGGTCATGGCGGCACATCCCGCGCGCATTTGCCCGCACTTGCATGTTTCCATGCAAAGCGGCTCCGACGAGGTGTTGCGCCGCATGCGTCGCCGTTGGGGCAGCCAGCGATTCGTCGACCGCTGCCGGCACGTGTGCGAGTCGCTCGATCGACCCGCTCTGACCACCGACGTCATCGTGGGATTCCCGGGCGAAACCGATGACGATTTTGCGGCCACGTGCCGCGTCTGCGAACTGGTGGGCTTCTCGAAGATCCACATTTTTCCGTTCAGCCCGCGGCGCACGACCGCGGCCGCCCAGATGCGCGACCAGGTGCCCGTGCACGTGAAGGCCCAGCGCGGGCGCGAGCTGGCCGCCTTGGAACAGAAACTCCGGGAGCGTTATTTCGCCAGCTTGCGTGGCGCATTGCTCGAAATGCTGGTCGAAGCCCCGTCTGCTGCCCGTTCGGGCCATGTGGTGGGCACGGCTTGTCGCTACGCCCCCATGGAGTTGCCCGGCCCAGCGAATCTCGTTGGCCGGTTGCTGAAGGTAACTGCGTTGGGCGTCGGCGGGGGGCATATTCAAGTTCAAGCCTGCTGAAGCGTGGCGAGGCGTCTCAAGGCTTTGGTTCCCTTGGCGTTGCGCCAATCCGGTCGACCGCTCGCACGTCCGCTATCACGCGCGTTCTTCCGACCTCCAGTCCGTCTAGCCAGGGGGTCGGGTGTTTGCTAGACTTCCGCCCACACATCTCGATGCGTGCGGCCGCTGGCCGTGGCAGTTTGATTTCCTATCCGTTCGGCGACTGTCGTCGAGCCTCGCTGTTCGATGGCTTGCGCTTTCAATTCGGCAGGAGCGAGTATGTTTGGCAGAAGTATTTCGTGGCTCGCCACAGGCGCGCTCGCGTGGCTGGCGTGTTGCCAACCGCTGGGGGCCGCGCCGCCGTGGGCCAAGGTGGTACTGTTCAAACATCTGGAAGCCGACCCCAACGAAATGTATCCGATCACGGATCAGAACGGACCGTGGATGATCATGGCCGCGACGTTTTCCGGCGAGGGAGCCGAGGATCAGGCCCGCCAATTGATTTACGAACTGCGCAAAAAATACAAGCTCCCCGCCTACTCGTACCAAAAGAAATTCGAGTTTTCCAAGCCGGTGCTGGGCAAAGGCGTCGACACGCGCGGCGAGGCGCCGCTGATGCGTTACCAGCGTGACAAGGATCTCGTGGAAATCGCCGTGATGGTGGGCGACTATCCGACGGTCAACGATCCCGACGGCCAGAAGGTCTTGAAAAAGCTCAAATACGCCGAACCGGAGTCGCTGGCCGTGGAACCCGGCAAGGCAACCAATCAATCGTTGGCCGCGCTGCGCTCGGTGCAAAAGCAAGTCAAGCAAGCGATGTTGCCCAAGGACAGCGACGAGCTGAAACGCGGTCCCATGGCCAATGCCTTCGTGGTCACGAACCCGTTTTTGCCGAACGAATACTTCGTGCCCAAGGGAATCGACAAGCTCGTGCTGGAAATGAACAAGGGAGTGCCGCACAGTTTACTCGATTGTCCCCGGCGTTATACGGTCAAGGTGGCGACGTTCTCGGGCCACGCGGTCATTCTTGACAAGAAGCGCGAAGAGGCGGTGGAGCGGGGCGAAATGCCCAAGAGCTTTCTCGAGGAGGCCGCTAAAAGCGCCCACCTGTTGACCGAAGCGCTGCGCAAAAAAGGCTACGACGCCTACGAGTTTCACGACCGCTCGTCGAGCATCGTTACGGTCGGCTCGTTTGACTCGGTGGGCGCGAAGCGGAACGACGGCAAAATCGAGATCAATCCGGCCATCCACACGATCATGCGCACCTTTGGCGCGGAGGCCAAAATGGAACCCGGCAAGCCACCGCAGGTGGGCCAGGCCAAGAAATTGGTGGGCATTCCCTTCGACGTGCAGCCCATGCCCGTCGAGGTGCCGCGGCGCATGATCAGCAGCGACTATGGCCGCACCGCCGACGCACGTTAGCCGAACCGCCCCCCCAAGGTGTACAACTGGCGAAGTCGTCGCTTGCAGGCGTTTTCGCGCAGTTGTCTTTCCCGGATACCAGGCCATGCCGCCGGCCGCCTTGTTGGTCCTGGGCACCCAAAATCGCAAGAAGGCCCAAGAACTCGTCGACCTGCTCGCGCCGTTGGGGCTGTGCACCAAGACGCTGGCTGATTTTCCCAATGCGATTTCGGTCGACGAGACCGGCGAGTCGTTCGCGGCCAATGCGGCCCTCAAAGCGGTCGAACAATCGCGGCGTCTGAGCGCCTGGGTGCTGGGGGAGGATAGCGGAATCGTGGTCGACGCGTTGGGCGGCTCCCCGGGAATCTTTTCGGCCCGCTATAGCGGTCCCCAGGCGACCGATGAGCGGAACAACGAGCGGCTTTTGGCCGATCTGGGCGACACCCCGCCCGAGCGGCGCACCGCGCGATACGTCTGTGCATTGGTGCTGGCCGATCCCAGCGGGAGCGTCCGTGCCCAAAGCGAGGCGGCCTGCCACGGCCGGATTCGCTTTCACGGCGCGGGAAGCGCCGGCTTCGGCTACGACCCGCTGTTCGAAATCGTCGAATATCATCGCACATTCGGCGAGCTGGGCGAGACAGTCAAAGCCGTCCTGAGCCACCGCGCGCGAGCCATCGAGAAACTCAAGGCGCTGCTCCTGGAACTTCTCGAGGGCCGCGAGTGGCGACCCGCGGGCCAGGATGGATTAGAATAGTCCGGCCGAACCCATTTCATCGCAATTCAACCACTTCGACACCTATTGACGCGAGGAATTCCATGTTTCGCTGCCTGGCGTTAGCGGCGGGTCTGCTCGCCTTCATCCCTCTATCCGTTTCCAGGGCCGAAACGCCGGCCGAGTGGGCCGCCTCGCACATCAGCGAATTGGTCGAGCTTTACCGACAATTGCACCAACAACCCGAACTCTCGTCGCGGGAAGAGAAAACCGCCGCCCGGCTGGCCGAACTGTGGAAACAAGCCGGCGTCGAAGTGCACACCGGCGTCGGGGGCCACGGCCTGGTGGGCCTGATCAAAAACGGACGAGGGCCCACGCTTATGCTGCGCACGGACCTCGACGCCCTGCCGGTCGTGGAAAACACGGGCCTGGCCTATGCGTCGCAAGTCAAGGTAAAGGGCAAAGACGGCTCGACGATCGGCGTGATGCATGCCTGCGGACACGATATCCACATGACGAACCTGACCGGCGTGGCCCAGTATCTGACCGGCCACAAGTCCGAGTGGTCGGGCACGGTCATGCTCGTCGGTCAGCCTGCCGAAGAGACGGGCAAGGGAGCGCGGTCGATGGTCGACGACGGATTGTTTACCAGGTTTCCCAAGCCGGACATGGCGCTGGCGCTGCACGTCGACGCGACTTTGGAGACCGGCAGGGTCGGCTACCGGTCGGGCTATTCGCTGGCCAACGTCGACAGTGTCGACATCACGATGCGCGGACGCGGTGGCCATGGCGCCGCGCCGCATTCGACCATCGATCCGATCATGCAAGCCGCGGAACTGATCGTTTCCCTGCAGACGCTGGTCAGCCGCGAGATGGATCCGGTGCACCCGGCCGTAGTGACGGTCGGCTCGATTCACGGGGGCGCGAAACACAATGTCATCCCCGACACGTGCCACTTGCAACTCACGGTACGCAGTTTCTCGGACGAAGTGCGCCGGCGCCTCCTCGACGGCATTCGCCGCAAGGCCAATGCTGTCGCCGAGGGAGCCTGCGCGCCAAAACCGACCGTGGAAGTGCTCGACGAAGCGACGCCCGCCCTGTTTAACGACGAGAAACTGGTCGCGCGGCTCCTGCCGGTGCTGCGCAAAACGCTCGGCGAAGCCAGCGTGGTGGCGTCAGAAGCTTCGATGGGCGGCGAGGATTTCAGCCGCTACGGCCGCGCGGGAGTGCCGATCTGCATGTTGCGGCTGGGTTCCATCGAACCGCTGCGCCTGGCCGGATTGAAACGCGGCGGTCAGGAACCCCCTTCGCTCCACTCGGCGGTCTATTATCCCGACGCCGATAAGACGTTGCTGGCCGGGATCAACGTGCTGAGCACTGCCGTGCTCGATCTGCTGCCGGCTAAAAAATGACCCCGACCAAGGCGACCCCGGGCGCGCGCCGCCGCCGAGCGCACCTGCTTTGGCTGGCGGCGTACCTGGCCACGATGACCGCCGTGGTGCTGGTGATTCTCGAAATCCGCCGCTCGACGCTGCGCGACATGGACACGCCCGAGGCGCGGGCCCAATGGCAAGCATGGCGCGAGGCCGAACCTAATCGCGATGCATCGGGACCGGTGCGGCGCCGACCCCCTTCCTCCGCCGAGCCCCCGGCCCTGGTCTTGATGCGCGACTATTTCGCGGTGGTCATGTCGGCGGCAATGATTTTTGGCTCGCTCTTGTTCGCGGCCATCATGATGGCGGCACGAGGCGTGTTTTCGCGCGACTCCATCAGGAGCGACACGCGTTAGTCGCGGAACCGCAGCAGGGCGTACTTTTTCTTGCCGCTGCGCAAGACCATGACCGTCTCGCTGGCCAGATCGCCGCCGCCCAGTTGAGCGCTCGCGCTTTCAACGCGCCGATTGTTTACGTAAGCGCCCCCCTGCTCGATCACCCGCCGCGCCTCGCCCTTCGATTTGGCCAGACCGGCCGCAACCAGCGCATCAAGCACCTGCAGGCCATCTCCGCTCAGACTCGCCCGCGGTAGATCCTTGCTCGGCACGTCGGAAAAGATTTCTCCCAACTGGGCATCGGAGAGCTCGCCAATTTCCGCGCCGAAGAAAATGTCGGTAGCGCGACGCGCGGTTTCCAGCCCCGGGACGCCATGAATCATGCGGGTCAACTCCTCCGCCAAACGCCGCTGGCTTTCGCGCCGGCCGGGATCCGCCGCCCGCGCGGCGTCGAGCGGTTCGATCTCCTCGCGGTTCAGATCGGTCAAAAACCGCAGGCATTTGCCCGCGTCCGCGTCGTCGACGTTGATCCAGTATTGATAGAAGGCATAGGGGCTGGTGCGGGCCGGTGAGAGCCATACCGCGCCGCTTTCGGTTTTCCCCATTTTCGTGCCGTCGCTCTTGGTCAACAGCGGCCACGTGATGCCATACAACTGCACGCCCTTTGTGCGGCGTCCGAGATCGATTCCGGCCGTGATATTGCCCCACTGGTCGCTGCCGCCGACTTGCAGCGAGCACTCGTAGTTGTCGTAGAGATGCACGAAGTCGTGGGCCTGCAGGAGCATGTAGCTGAATTCGGTGTAACTCAGACCCGCGTCGCTGTTTTCCAGCCGGTTGCGCACCGACTCTTTGGCCAGCATCACGTTGACGGGAAAGTTCTTGCCGACGTCGCGCAAGAAATCGAGATAGCTGAAGCGGCTCATCCAGTCGTAGTTGTTGGCCAGGATCGCGCGGTTGGGCGCCGCATCGAAATCGAGCAACGCCCGCATTTGGCCCTCGATGGCCGCGACGTTCGAGCGTAGCACTTCGAGCGAAAGCAAGTTCCGCTCCTCGCTCTTGCCGCTGGGGTCGCCGATCATTCCGGTGGCCCCGCCGACCAGCGCGATCGGACGGTGCCCGGCGCGTTGAAAACGGCGCAACACCACCAGGCCCATCAAGTGTCCCACGTGCAGGCTGTCGGCCGTCGGATCGAAGCCGGCATAGACGGTGCGGCTGGCTTCATTCAGCCACTTGGACAAGTGAGCTTCATCGGTTGTCTGGTGGACGAGTCCCCGCCAACGAAGTTCCTCAAGAATGTCTTTCAATTTCCGCTTCCTGGTTGCATGCGACGCTTCTGGTGCACTATGGGCGCCGGTCATCCCGCCGCGGCGACGCGGCGTTTGACGGCGTGTCCTCGGACGGAGGAACTTAACGCCACATGTCGTCGCCCGCAAAAGGATGGCCCGGGCCGCTCAGCCTTGGCTTGGGAAGAGCTTTCAGTGCCTGTTCGGCCAATCGCAGATCCTCGCGCGTGGCGATTTTCAGGTTGATCGTCGAACCCAACACGACCGTAACGGCATGCCCCAAGCGCTCCACAAGCTGCGCGTCATCGGTGGCCGCGAAATCGCCGCGCCGGGCGTGCGCATCGAGCAACAATTGACGGGCGAATACCTGTGGCGTTTGCGATTCCCACAAGCCCTCGCGGCCCACCGTCTCGATGACTTTGTGATCGGCGCCGACGCGTTTGAGCGTGCTCGTGACAGGGATGCCGAAGGTTGCCGCGCCGGTTTTATGGCCGACTTCGAAAATGTTCGAAATCCATTCGTCGGCCAGGCACGGTCGCGCGGCGTCGTGAACGCACACGCAATCGATGTCGCTCTTGACGCGCGCCAGCCCCTTGGCCACCGACTCCGACCGCTGGTTCCCTCCGTCCACCACGTCGATGCCCAAGATCGCGGCGTTGGCGGCGAACTTGAACTGAAAATACTCGCGGTCCTCGGGCGATATCACGACGATCAGTTGCTTGACGTCGGCACGGCCAACGAATTTCTCGGCCGAGTGCAGCCAAACTGCCTTGTTCGCCAGGGGTGCAAACGGCTTCTTGTAGTTCTTGTCGTGGAACCGGTTGCTTTTTCCGGCCGCCGGCAAAATGACCGCAAACGTCGCCACGTTGAAACCCTTGTCCGGAAATGCGCGCCCGGCTGGAATTAGTTCGTTGCGCCGGTCATTGTCCGATTTCGCGCCGGTCAGTCAAGCTGAACGCGGCCGGCAGAAGCTTGCTCGCAGCAACGAAAAAAGCGGGAGCCGCGGTGCATCCGCCGCTCCCGCGCGCCTTTGCAATCGCGTGAGCTAACTGTCGTAGGACATCATGATCTCGCCAACTTCGAGGCCCGCGATCGACTTGAAACCGCCGGCAACGATCGCGTCGCCCAGCTTGGTCACCTTCCGATAATAGCGGTCGCTGGCCGGGGCGCCGGTGATCTTGCGCGTCAGGTCCTGGCACATGATGTCGGCCGCCTGGCGCACGACCTCGTCGTCTTGCCGCGCGGCGTACAGCGCGGTGCACAGAATCGTGACGGCGTCCTGCAGGCGCTGCGACAGCTCGGACATGCGGCACTGCCGATCGGCCAGGCCCAACTGGTGTTTGCTCATCGTGCCGGAAATGTCGCGCGGCGATCGCTGCAAATACGTCGCGGCGAAATCGGCGTGGCGCGCCAAGGCCGGGGGCATGGACGGCA
>JBGQHN010000032.1:0-21226 GCA_041497975.1 Planctomycetia bacterium
AGTCATGCAACGCTTGCTCGCCGAGCGTATCGGGATGCGGCAGCTTCAGCTCGGGCTCGAACCATTGGCAGATCGGCAGAATCGGAGCGCGTTCCCAGGCCAACATTGAAGCCAGGAATTCGTTCTCCACGGGAGTCGGCAATTCTTCCACGTTCACGTTGCGAATCGATTCGTCGAAGTAGGGCTCGAGTTCGTCGCGCAGTTCGGCATTGCGCAGCAAATGCTCAACTTCATCGGGCAGAGGCTTATGATTGGTCGACATCGAGCCAAACCTTGGTGCGGTGCAAAACGGGGTCTATCAGAATCAGCTCCAGTCTTGACTTTAACAACAAACCACCAGCGATCAAGTATAATCACGCCGGCATCTGAACGGGATTTTTGCGCCGGTAGTTCACGACCGATACGACTATGAATGTCACGCCCGCACAATCGGAAGAATTGATACACCTACTCAAAAAAAGGCTCTCCGGAGAGGTTTTTTTCGATGATTATTTAAGAGCGTTGTACAGCACCGACGCTAGCATCTATCAAATCATGCCGCTGGGCGTGGTCGTCCCGCGGACGCGCGAAGACGTCGTGACCGCCGTTGGGGCGGCCGCCGAATACGGCCTGACAATTATTCCGCGCGGCGGCGGCACGAGCTTGTCCGGTCAGTCGATCGGCGCGGGCCTGATCATCGACTTCAGCAAGTACATGCGCGGAATCGAAATCGATCCGGTGTCGCGCACCGCGCGCGTGCAGCCAGGCGTCGTGCTCGACAGTCTGAACGCGGCCGCCGCGGCGCACGGCCTGCAATTCGGTCCCGACGTGGCCACCAGCAGCCGCGCCAACGTCGGCGGCATGATCGGCAACAACTCGGCCGGCGCGCGATCCATCTGGCACGGCAAGACCGTGGACAGCGTTATCGCGCTCGACGTCGTCTTGTCGGACGGCGGCACGACGACGTTTGCGCCGCTGACTGGTCCCGAGCTGAAACACGAGCAATCGCGCAACGATCTCGTCGGGCGGATCCATCGCGAGGTCGAGCGAATCGTGGCGGAACATCGCGAAGAGATCGTCGCGCGCTTTCCGCCCGTCTTGCGCCGCGTCAGCGGCTACAATCTCGACGAGTTCGTGCCCGAGTGTCGCGGACGTTATCCGAGTCCGCGATTGCTCGAAGGGGCCCGCGCGCGCGAAGCGCAAATGTATCCCGGCGCAAACTTCAATATTGCCAAGCTGGTCGTCGGCGCCGAAGGCGGCTTGGGAACGGTCGTCGAGTCGCTCGTGCACTTGCTGCCACTGCCCAAGGTGCGCGGCATTCTCGTATTGCACTTCGATTCGATGGCCAACGCCGTGGCTTCCGTGGGCACGATCCTGTCGTGCGAGCCATCGGCCGCGGAATTGCTGGACGGGCTGATCCTGCGGCTGGCACAGCGCAGCCTGGAATATCGCAACTATCTGGACTTCGTCGTTGGCAGCCCGGAATCGTTGGTGCTGGTCGAGTTCAACGGCGAGCGGATCGAAGACGTCGTCGCCAAGGCCGATGCGCTGACGGCAAAATTGCAGGGACAGCCCGGTCTTTTTCACGTGTTGCCGGCCCTGGAAAAAAAGCTGTGCGAACACGTGTGGGCTTGCCGCAAGGCGGCACTGCCGCTCTTGCTGGGCCAGCCGGGCGCGCGCAAGCCGGTGGCGTTTGTCGAAGACGGCGCCGTAGCGCCCGAGCACCTGCCGCAATTCGTCGCGCGTTTCAGCGACATCATGGCCCGGCATGGCACGGAAGGCGCCTTTTATGGGCACGCGTCCGTGGGCTGCCTGCACATCCGCCCGATGCTCGATTTGACCCAACAAGTCGACTTGGACCGCTTGCGGCGGATTTCCGAGGAGGCGTGCGAACTGGTGATGGAATTCGGCGGCGCGATGAGCGGCGAGCATGGCGACGGACTGGCCCGCAGCTACTTGAACGAACGGCTGTTCGGCTCGCGGCTGTACCAGGCCTTCCGAGAGGTCAAGTCCGCGTTCGATCCCCACAACCGGATGAATCCCGGCAAAGTCGTCGACGGCCCCAGCCCGGTCGAAAATTTGCGCTATGGCACGGCATACAAAACGATGGACGTGCCGACGATCTTCGACTTTACGCGCGAAGGGGGCTTTGCGCGCGCGGTGGAACTGTGTAACGGAGCGGGCGTGTGTCGAAAACTGCAAAGCGGCACGATGTGTCCTTCGTTCATGGTCACGCGCGACGAAGAGCACAGCACGCGCGGGCGTGCCAACGCGCTGCGGATGGTTCTGTCTGGCGCGTTAGCGCCGGAAGAATTGACCGGCGAGCGATTGTTTGCCACGTACGACTTGTGCCTGCAATGCAAGGGCTGCAAGGCCGAGTGCCCCTCGAACGTGGACGTGGCCAAATTGAAGATGGAGTTTTTAGACGGCTATCATCGCCGGCACCCAGCGCCGTTGGGCGCGCGGTTGATGGCGCACGCCGCGCGAATCAATCGATTGGGGGCGGCGCTAGCGCCCTTCTCAAACTGGGCGGCGCGCGCGCCCTTGGGGGGGTGGATTGCCGAGCGGATCCTGGGCATCGACGCACGGCGCCCGCTGCCGAGATTCGAGCGCAACCATTTTCGCAAGTGGTTTCGCCGCCGCCGATCATCGAATGGCGAATCCGCCAATTCCTCGCCGGGCGCGCGTGGCGAAATCGTGCTCTTGGATGATTGTCTGACGAGTTACTGCGAGCCGCGCGTGAACCGCGCCGCGGTCCAGGTGCTCGAAAGGGCCGGCTACGTCGTACGCCTGGCCGGCTTGCAATGCTGCGGCCGCGCGTTGGTCTCCAAGGGATTCTTGTCGCAGGGCCAGGAGTTGGCGCGGCGGAACATCGAGGTGCTATTCCCGTGGGCCGAGCGCGGGGTGCCGATCGTCGGCTGCGAGCCGAGTTGCCTGTTGATGCTGGTGGACGAGTATCCCGATCTGGTGCCCGGCGAAGCGGCCCGCGCGGTCGCGGCGCACGCGGTGCTGCTGGATACTCATCTGGTCAACGCCGGAGTCGATCTGCCGCTCGGGCCGCAAGCCCGGAAGGTGTTGCTCCACGTTCATTGCCACCAGAAGGCGCTGGTCGGAGTCCAGGACACGCACAGGCTGCTGGCGACGATTCCCGAAGCCCGCGTCGAGCTGGTCGATTCCGGCTGTTGCGGCATGGCCGGCTCGTTTGGCTATGAGCATTACGACCTGAGCATGGCCATCGGCGAGCGCGTGCTGTTCAAGGCGATTCGAGGCGCTCCGGATGCCCAACTCATCGCACCGGGATTTTCTTGCCGCCACCAGATCGAGCATGGCACCGGGCGCAGCGCGATGCACCCCGTGGAATTGTTGGCGCAGCGCCTGCAGTAGCGCGATGCTGAATTGATGCTTTTGCGCAACGCCGCGCTCGGACCGCGCGAAGAGGGTTCGGATTTCCACGGCCTACCGCAACCGGCTGAGAAACGTGCAGAGACGACTTCGCGCGGTCCCAATTGGGATCGGCTCCATATCCTTTTCGCGCTCATGAACCAAGACATTCCGGTATTCTCTAACATCATGAGCGAGCCGCAATTGGTCGAAGCCTATCTTGCACTTGGATGCCAGGCTCTGCATTAGATCGTGCATTTTGTTGGGCGGATTACTCGTTTTGATCGCACGCCAGAATTGTCTGAGCGCCGTTTCGAACTCGGCGAACAAGCGGACAATATAAGTTCCTTCAAGCAGGTCAGACGTCTGCTTAAGATCTCGGTATCGCAAGTCCGATTGCAATAGCGACGGATCAGTTCCTGCTTGCATCGATAGATGCTCGACCGCCAATCTAGCAGCCGAGTGCTCGCGCTCCACCGCCTTGATCCGCCGTTGCCACGCGTACGGGTCAAACGGCATTCTTCGTCATCTCTTCGAGGACGTTGGCAAGTGTCTGTTTTGAAAGCGACTTCGGCGCGCCTGATCTCGGAGTCACGATAGAAGGCGTTGGATCATGTGGGAACAGGTAATGAATCTGCCACTTTCCCGACATGAAATAGAGGCTTGCAATGTCGTCGTACGCGGGCAGCAGATACATATCAACTACTCCCTCCGCGCCTGGCGCGGATCTTGCAATTGGCTCCACCATGACGCGAACGGTGTCGCGTTGAAGAACCAACGCTGGAGCGGTATAGGGCCCGACTTCGGCATCTTCCATACGTTTTTCAATTTCACGCGTTGCCCAACCCAACTCCTTTGCCCATGCGCCAACTGTGACCAGCAACTCTTTGAGCCGCTGGAGCCATTGATCGCGCAGGGTTTCACCGCTAAGGCTTGAATTTGCCGAATTTGAATTGGCCATTCCATATCCTCTGGGCACAGTAGGCAGCACTTGTGCGGCTATAGCCTTCAGTTCTCGAGGCAAAAGCGCTCGGGCAAGTACGAGCAAGATCAAAAAATGTGCTGCCGGATTTCGGATTGACGTTGTCGCATACCGTGATCCTGTTACCGTATTTTACTCGCAACGTGATTCATGCAGCAATACGGCCAGGGACGGCGCGCGCCATGCCAACATCCACCGAAGTGCGTCAAACTCACGCCTGCGGCCGGCGCTGCTCCATCTCGGCAATCTTTTCGACGCGCCGCGCGTGCCGGCCGCCTTCGAATTCAGTCTTGAGCCAGATCTCCACCATGCGGTCGATCAACTTTTCGCCCAGCATGTCGGCCGAAAGACACAGCACGTTGAGGTCGTTGTGGCGACGGCTCATTTCGGCCGTCAGGTCGTCGTGGCAGGGAGCCGCGCGCACTCCGGGGAACTTGTTGGCGGCGATGCACATGCCGATGCCAGTGCCGCAAATCAAGATGCCCCGGTCTACGGCGCCCGTGCTCACCTGGCTGGCAACGAGCGTGGCGATGTCGGGATAGTCGACGCTTTCGTTGCTGTTCGGGCCGGCATCGATCACTTCTTGCTCGAGTCGTTTGAGCAACTCGATAAGCTTGCATTTGACGGCAAAGCCGCGATGGTCGCTGCCAATGGCAATTCGCATGACAATTCTCTCCCCGGCCAGTTGGCCGAACCGGTCGACAAATTACAACTCCAGCTCGGCGACTCGCTTCTCCAGCGCGCTTTTAATCTGCACGGCGCACTTTTCATAGTACTCGACTGGGCCGCCGATCGGGTCGGCAATGTCGGTCTGGTCGCGGGCCAGCACAAAGGTGCGCGGCGAGGCGTCTGGCCATTGCGCCACGATTGCCTGGCGATGCGACCGGGTCATGGTCCAAATGATGTCCGCGTGGCGAACCAATTGCACAGTCAGCGGCTGCGATTCGTGGTCGGCCAATTGCAGACCCAAGCGGTCCATCACGCTGACCGCCTCGGGACTCGGGCGTGCGCCCATCATCGCCGAGATGCCGGCCGACATGACTATTACGCCGTGATCGCCCAGTTCGGCCGTCGAGCAGCCGAGCCGATCGGCGATCATCTTGCGGCACATGACTTCCGCCATCGGGCTGCGACACGTGTTGCCGGTGCAAACCAATAAAACCATCAGGCTCGAAAGCCGCTTGAGCGTTTGTTCCGAAACCACGCCGGCGCGCAAGATCTCGAGGCCCTTGCGTCCCACCTTGACCACGGTCGAGGGCTGGCCCAAGCGACTTTGGCCGTCGTTCAAAACCAATTCCACACGGTCACCGAACGCCGTCAGCACCTCTTCGGCAGTTACCGGATCGGCCTCGCCCGCGGCGTTGGCGCTGGTCAGCACCACCGGGCCCACGAGCATCCGCAGGATATCGAGCACCAGCGGGTGCGCCGGTACGCGCAGTCCGATCGTGCCGCTGGGACAGACGGCCTTTTGCACCGGCCCGGGCAACTGGCGAATGAGACTTTCCGGATGACAGTCCTCGGTCACCAACGTGACTGGTCCCGGCCAACACCGCCGTGCCAGGCGACGGCCTAGGGGGCTCAGGTCGGGGACATAATCCAGCACGTCGTCGGCGCTCTTAATAGCCAGCGTCAGGGCCTTGCCAGTCGCGCGGCCCTTGACTTCCAGCAGACGAGCGACGGCGCATTGGTCCAGAGCGCTAGCGGCCAGGCCATAGACCGTTTCGGTGGGCAAGGCGACCAGTTTTCCCTCCGCCAAGGCCTGTACGGCCCGATGCACCACATCGCGCGAATCTTCGGCGCTGCGGATATCGATCACGACCGGGGGCATGGGGCGATTTATCCAGCCGTGTGAAACGGCTGCTTCCGTGCCAGGGAAAGGCCTGTGCGCGAATTGCAAGTAAGCCACCAGGGATTACCGATCTCCTAGAGGCTACAAAACTTCGAACGACCGAACGCAATAGAGTACTATAGAGGTCTTTGCGCACGCTGACAAGGGTGTGGACTTGGAGGCCGAAAGGCTTGAAACCGGTGATACCGCGGGTGCAAAAACGGCCGTTGGACTGCGGCGTGGCGCACGTCCCATGAAGATGGCCGACGACGTCAAGGCGTGCAATTGGCCGTCTGCGGCGACGAAGCGCGGCGCGCGCTGGACCCATTAAACCTCGCGTCGCGCCAGTCGCAGCGCGTATGAGTCGTCGACGGCTCCTTGCGAAACTTATGCCCGACCACGATAAAGGAAGAAGCGGAACGCAGATTTTTGGTAAGCCGATCGGCTCCCCCTAGTTCGTCTCGTCCTGACCGCAGCAAGGCCTTCTGGAGGCGTCGTGGCCCGGTGCACTCAGAGCTAATTCAACGCCGGTCGTTTCTCCGGCTCGTGCTGGGCACGCCGACCGTGTTGGCTCTTGCCGGCTGCGATCTCGAGCCATCCTCCGCCGGCCGTTTGCAATCCGTATGGGGACGCTCCGGCATCTCGGACGGTCGTCTACATAAGCCGCGGGCGATGACGATTGATGCCAACGATCTGGTGTATATCGTCGACATTACGGCGCGCATCCAGGTCTTCACGACCGAGGGCGACTTTGTGCGCGGGTGGCAGACACCGGTGCACGTCAACGGCCGGCCGACCGGCTTGGGAATTGACGGCCGAGGCAACGTATTGGTGGCTGACACGCATTATTTTCGCGTGCTGACTTATTCGCCCGAGGGCCAATTGCTCGACACCTTGGGCGGAACTTCCGGGCCAGGACCGGGCGAATTTGGTTTTGTCACCGACGCTGTCGAAGACTCGCAGGGAAACCTGTACGTTTCCGAATATGGCGAGTACGACCGTATTCAAAAGTTCTCGCCCCAGCGCAAGTTTGTCTTGGAATGGGGAGGCCACGGTTCCGAGCCTGGTCAGTTCTCGCGGCCGCAGAGCATGGCAATCGACGCTGAAGACCACCTGTGGGTGTCCGACGCCTGCAATCACCGCGTCGCGATGTTTGATACGGACGGACGGCTCATCAAATTCTGGGGAACCCACGGGAGCCGGCCGGGACAGCTCGCCTATCCGTACGGATTGGTGTTGGATGGCGAGGGCCACGTATACGTCAACGAGTTTGGCAACCATCGCGTGCAAAAGTTCACGCTCGACGGCGAGTCGCTGGGCTGTTTCGGAGTCCATGGCCGCTCGCCCGGCGAACTGCTCAACCCGTGGGCTCTGGCGCGCGACAGCCGGGGGCGCATCTACGTCCTCGACACCGGAAACAATCGCGTTCAATGTATCGAAATGTAACACGCCGCAGCCATGGCCCACGTTGCCTTTGACAGCCCCTGGTATCTCTTGCTGCTGGCGGCTGTGCCGCTGGTGTGGTGGTCGAGCTTCCGCAGCCTGGCCGGTCTGGGACGTGCGCGCCGTGCCATGGCAATCGCCCTGCGCAGCGTAATCTTCGTGTTGCTGGTGCTTGCGCTGGCGGAAGTGCAGTGGGTCCGCACCAGCGACCGGTTGACCGTGATCTATTTGCTCGATCAATCCTTGAGCGTTGCGCCGGCTCAAAGTGACGCCATGCTCAAGTACGTGAACGAGGCAATCGCCCAGCAACGCGACCACGTTCGCCAGGATCAGGCCGGCGTGATCGTGTTCGGCGCCGAGTCGGCCATTGAAATCCCGCCCCTTGACGAAACTCAGCCCATACGGCGGTTGGAAACGATGGTCGATCGCGAGCATACCAACCTGGCCGGCGCCATGAAGCTGGCCTTGGCCTGTTTTCCGCACGATAGCCAAAAGCGGATCGTCATCGTTACCGACGGAAATCAGAACATCGGCGACGCCATGGAGCAGGCCCGGGCCATGGCCGATGCCGGCATCGGTATCGACGTGGTGCCGATCCAAAGCGTGAGCGTGGGCGACGTGGCGGTAGAGAAGGTGATGGTGCCCGGCGACGTTCGCCGCGGCGAGCCTTTCGAGCTGCGCGTTGTGCTGAATAACACGGCGGGCGCGGGTCAAGAAGCCCAGCCGGCGGCGGGAAGACTGCAACTGGTTCGCAAAGCCGGCGGCCGCGAGCAAGTGATCAGTGACCAGGAAGTCACCGTCGAACCGGGCACGCGGGCGTTCTCGGTGCGCGAAGAAATCGAGGCGCCCGACTTTTATACGTACGAAGCCCGCTTCGTGCCCCAGAATGCCGCGCTCGACACGGTGCCACAAAACAACCAGGCCACCACCTTTACGCACGTGCGCGGCAGCGGTCAGGCACTGTTGATCGAGGACTACGAAAATAAAGGCGAGTTCGATTTCATGGTGCAAAGGCTGCGGGCGATGAACATCGAAGTTGCGGTGCGCAGCACCCGGCCGGATGAACTATTCGGAGATCTGACGCAACTGCAGCCGTTCGACACGGTCATCCTGGCCAATGTGCCGCGGGAGCACTTTAGCGACGAACAGGTGGAAATGCTCGTTCGCAACACGCAAAGTCTGGGCGGCGGGCTGGTGATGATGGGGGGCGCGAATAGTTTTGGCGCCGGCGGCTGGACCAACACTCCGTTGGAAGAAGCGATGCCAGTCGATTTTCAAATCAAGAACGCCAAGGTAGCGCCGGTCGGGGCGCTGGCCATGTTGATGCATGCCTCGGAATTGACCGACGGCAATTATTGGCAGAAAGTCATTGCCCGCGAGGCTCTCAAGACGTTGGGCGACCAGGACTATTGCGGCGTGGTGCACTGGGGACTGCGCGAGGAGTGGCTGTGGGGTGGCCCCCGGGGCATGCTCAAAATTGGTCCTTATCGACAACAGATGCTGGCGCGGCTGGACCGGATGACGCCCGGCGACATGCCCGAGTTCGAATCGTCGATGGTGATGGCGTATAAGGAATTCGCCAAATTGCCGGATGCCGCTTCGAAACACATGATCATCATCAGCGACGGCGACCCCGCGCCGCCCAACTACGGCCCCAAGGGCGCTATCGCCGGCCTGATAAAAATGGGGGTGAAAATCAGCACGGTCGCCATCGGCACGCATGGTCCGCCGGGCAGCACTCCCCTGAAAAACATCGCCACCAGGACGGGCGGCAAATACTACGTCGTCACCAGCGCCAAGACGTTGCCGCGGATCTATCAAAAGGAGGCCCGCCGCGTCGCGCGGCCGCTGCTCTTCGAACGCAGTGACGGATTCTCTCCGCAAATCCGATATCCGCACGAGATGACCCGGGGCATCGAAAACCCGTTGCCGCCGATTACGGGTTTCGTGCTCACGACGCCCAAGGACAATCCGCTTGTGGAGATCTCGGTGGTTTCGCCGCTGCCGGCGGGCCAGAGCACCAACGTCATACTCGGCAGTTGGACCTATGGACTGGGCAAGGCCGTGGTCTTTACGTCCGATGCCGGCCATCGTTGGACGAGCGCCTGGAAGAGCTGGACGGACTACGACCGGTTTTTCAGCCAGATCGTGCGCTGGTCGATGCGTCCGACCGCGGCCGACGAACAGGGCAAGTTCACCGTCTCGACCGATATTCAGGACGGCAAGGTTCGCGTTGTTGTCACGGCGCTGGACAAGGACGACGAATTCCTGAACTTTTTGACCTTCAGCTCGACGGTCGTCGGCCCGGACATGAAGCCCCTTGACTTGGAAATCGAACAAACCGCTCCGGGCCGCTATATCGGAGTGTTCGACGCCAAGAAAAGCGGCAATTATTTGTTGATGGTCAGTCCCGGAGCGGGCCGGGCGCCGCTGCGTGTCGGCGTGAGCATTCCTTATTCCGCCGAATTTCGCGAGCGCGAAACGAATGAAGCGTTGCTACAGTCGCTGGCGCGCGTCGTCCCCAAGGGCGGCGCCCCTGGAAAGTACATCGACGCGCCGCCAAAACTGGGACCCGAGGACCGGCTGAACAAATTGTTGGAAGCCAGTACGTTTCGCCACGATTTAGCGCCCGCCACCAGCAGCCAGAGCGTCTGGCATTTGCTGGTGCTGGTCGCAAGCTGCCTGTTTTTTGTCGACGTGTTCGTGCGGCGCGTGAGCGTGAGTTTTGCCTGGATCCCGCGGCTGGCCTCCCAAGTGCGCAACCGCGTTCTGCGTCGCGCGGGCTCGGGCGACGTCGAAGCCACGATCGAGCGGTTGCGCTCGCGCAAGGCCGAAGTAACCGATCAGTTGAAACAAAAGCGTTCGGCACTGCGTTTCGAGCCCACCGCCGGGACACCCGGGGATCTGGAATCGCTCAAGGAAGGAATCGGCCGGCCATCCGCTCAACCAGACGATCGAGAAACGCGGCCAACCTCCTTGGCGCCTGAACATGAACAAGAGAGCTATACGCAACGGCTATTAAAGGCCAAAAAGAAACTGCGCGGCCAGCGCAAATCCGAACGAGAACCCCCAGAGCAGGACACGAATTTATGAGCATGACCGAGAGTTTGCAACAGCGGGCCGAGCTCTTCGTTTCGCGCTACGGCGCGGTGCGCGAGGAAGTGAGCCGGGTGATCGTTGGGCACCACGACATTATCCACGGCGTTCTGACCTGCCTGTTCGTGGGCGGCCACTGCTTGCTCGAAGGCGTGCCCGGCCTGGGCAAGACGCTGTTGGTGCGCACGCTAGCCAAGACGCTCGACTTGGACTTCTCGCGCATCCAGTTTACGCCCGACTTGATGCCGGCCGACATTCTGGGCACGAACATGGTCATGGAGTCGCGGGAGGGCAAGCGGTTCTTCGAGTTCCAGCGCGGGCCGATCTTCACGCAAATCTGCCTGGCCGACGAAATCAATCGCGCCACTCCCAAAACCCAATCGGCCATGCTGGAAACGATGCAGGAAGGGTCCGTCAGCACGGGCGGCACGGTCTACCAGCTCAAGCGGCCGTTCTTTGTCATGGCGACGCAGAACCCGATCGAGCAGGAGGGGACCTATCCGCTGCCCGAGGCGCAGTTGGACCGCTTCTTTTTCAAGTTGGTCGTCGGCTACTCGGGCCGCGAGGAGCTGGCGACGATCGTCGAACGCACCACGCGCAGCGAAACGTTCGAGCCGAAGAAGATCATGGACGGGCCGGAGATACTCCGATGGCAGCAGTTGGTGCGGGAAGTAATTTTGGCTCCGCACGTGCAAGATTACATCGTGCGGCTCGTGCTGGCCACGCATCCTGCCGGTTCGCTGGCCCAGGAGATCACGAATCGATATCTGCGCTGGGGGGCGAGCCCCCGCGCGGCCCAGACCCTGGCGCTGGCTTCGAAAGTGCGAGCCCTGGTCGAGGGCCGCTACAACGTGAGCTTTGAGGACGTGCGACGGGTTTATCTGCCGGGCCTACGGCATCGGGTTATATTGAACTTCGAGGCCCAGGCCGAGGAAATCTCCACCGACCGGGTACTGTTGGAGATCCTGGAAAAAGTTCCGGAAAAAGCCACCGACTAAACGTTTACTCCCAGGAGCAGTGCCGCGCCATGTCAACCGCGTCCGACGCGCTTTTGAGTCCTCAGCTCATGGCCCAACTTGAGCGATTGGAACTCGTCAGCCGCAAGATCTTTCGAGGCCGCCTAAAGGGCGAGCGCCGCAGCACGCGCAAGGGACAAAGCGTCGAATTCGCCGACTTCCGCAACTATGTGCCCGGTGATGATCTGCGGTTTATCGATTGGAACACATACGCCCGGCTCGATCGGCTATTCCTTAAGATGTTCTTCGAAGAGGAGGACCTGCACTTCTATGCCCTCATCGACGCCAGCCCTTCGATGGATTTTGGCTCGCCAACCAAGCTGTGGTACGCCAAGCAATTGGCCGCGGCGCTAGGGTTCATCGGGCTCATTCGCGCGGATCGCGTGCGGATAGAGACCATTGGACAACCGGCCAACCGGCCCGCGCCCGTATTTCGCGGTCGTCAAAGCGCGTGGCGAATGATCGAGCAGTTGGATTCGATCGAGCCCGAGCAATCGAGCGCGTTGGCCCAGGGAGTCAAAAATTTTTGCATTCGCAACTCCGGCAAGGGAATCGTGGTGTTGATCAGTGATCTGATGGATAAGCAGGGCTACACCGAAGCGCTTAAATGCCTGTTGGCGCGGCGGATGGACGTCTACGTGATTCAAGTGCTGTCGCCCGAAGAGCTCGAACCGGACATCAAGGGCGATTTGAAACTGGTTGATTGCGAAGACGGCGACATCGCCGAAATCAGCGCCAGCGCTCCATTGATCGCCCGATACCAGAAAACGCTGGCGGCCTTCGTCGATGGAGCCCGCGAGTTCTGCGGCCGCCGCGGCATGAATTATCTGCTGGCCAGCACGCAGTTGCCCGTCGACCAGCTCGTGTCCGGGTACTTGCGCAAAAGGGGACTGGTGCGCTGATGTCCACGATCAACATGCTTTTCTGGTGGCAATGGGCGGTGCTGGCGGCGGTTCCGCCGGCCATCGTGCTGTTGTACTTTCTCAAGCTGCGCCGCACGCCGCTGGAAGTGCCCAGTACGTACCTGTGGCACAAATCGATCGAGGACCTGCACGTCAACAGCATCTGGCAGCGGCTGCGAGCCAACATTCTCTTGCTTCTGCAAATCCTGCTCGTCGCGCTGGCCATGCTGGCGCTCGTGCGGCCGGGCTGGAGCGGCAGCAGGCTCGAGGGCAATCGCTTTATTTTCCTGGTCGACACGTCGGCCAGCATGAGCTCGACGGACGTACAACCCACGCGGCTGCACGAGGCCAAGAGGCGCGTGGGCCAGTTGGTCGAGCAGATGGCGTCCGGCGACGTGGCGATGATCGTCAGCTTTTCCGACGCGGCTCGCATCGAACAGGTGTTCACCGACAACCGCCGCGAGCTCGAGCGGCAATTGAACGCCATACAACCCACGAATCGCGGCACGCAGTTGGGCGAGGCACTGCGCGTAGCGGCCGGGCTGGCAAATCCCGGCCGCGCGTTCGAGATCAACGAAACTCAAGTGGTCGAAGGCATGCCGGCCACGGTGTACATTTTTAGCGACGGCAAGTTTCCGGACGTGGAGGGGTTCTCGCTCGGCAACCTTACGCCGATTTTTGTTCCGATCGGCCAAAGCGATGCACCCAACCTGGGCATTACGGCCTTTAGCACTCGCCGCGGCGAGCAAAAGAGCGACCAGTTGCAAGCCTTTGCCCGCTTGGAGAATTTCGGGCCGCAAGACCTGGCCGCGGACGTCGAACTGTATCGCGACGATTCGCTGTTCGACAACAAAACCCTACAGCTCAAAGCGCACGGGTCCGGCGGCGTCGTCTTCGAGTTGGGCGACGTGCACGCAGGCGCGATCAAGCTGCGCGTCCATTTGGGCGGCGCACTAGCGGCCGACGATCAAGCCTGGGCTGCCATCGATCCTCCCGTCCGCGGCAAGGTGCTTTTGGTCACTCCCGGCAACGACGCCTTGGAGCTGGCGCTCGACACTGAAAGCGCCACGCAATGGGCCGAAATTGAAACGGCCCGGCCCGAAGCGCTGGCAACCAAAGAGTACGAACAGAAGGCGGCGGCGGGCTACTACTCGCTTGTGATTTACGACCAGTGCCAACCCAAGCTGATGCCGCAGGCCGACACGCTGTTCATCGGCGCGTTGCCGCCCCTTGCTTCGTGGACGGCCGGCGCGAAAACGGCGGCGCCGCAGATTATCGACGTCGAGACGGCCCATCCGCTGATGCAGTTGATCGACCTGGGCAACGTCAAGTTTGCCGAAGCGTCGCCGCTCAAGCCGCCCCCGGGAAGCACGGTGCTGGTCACGACCGACGCGGGGCCGCTGTTGGCCATAGCCCCCCGCGACAGTTTCGAAGACGCCGTCCTGGGCGCCGAGATCGTGGGTGTGAATGAAAAGGGCGAGCGGTACGCAAATTCGGACTGGCCGCTGCGGTTGAGCTTTCCGGTGTTCATCTTGAACGCCTTGTCGTACTTTAACGGTTCTGCGGCCGCCAGCGCCAGCGTGCAGCCGGGTCAATCCGTCTCGCTGGCGACTGCCGGGTCGGCCGAGACACTCTTGATCCGCACGCCCTCCGGAAAGGACATATCGCTTGCGCGCGATCGCGGCGAAGCGTTCCACTTTAGCGGCACCGACGAGTTGGGAATTTATGCCGTCGAGGAATCCGGGCAGCCGGCAAGACACTTCGCCGTGAACTTGTTCGACAGCGCGGAGAGCGACATCGAGCCGCGCGCCGATATTCATATTGGCTATAACAAAGTGCAGGCCGAGGCCGGTTGGCACGGCGCCCGCAACGAGCTTTGGAAGCCACTTTTGCTGGGGGTACTAGGCGTTTTGTGCCTGGAGTGGTATATCTACAACCGTCGAGTACAGCTTTAAACCCAACCCAACAGAGCCTTACCGCGGCGGGATCGGATCTCGCCAGGAGTTGCAATGATTCGTAAGGCGTTACTACCCCGCCCGAAGAGGAAGAAGGCAGGCGCCCCTCGCCGCAAGAAAACCATCCTCAAGCTGCTTGAGAACGACCTGATCAATCGGGTCAGCTACGAGCAATACCGCGAGAAAGTGCGCGACGTGTACGGCGGGCCGCAAGGCGCGCTGCTGGCCACGGCGAGCTTGCTGTCGCTGCACATTCATCTGGGCGACCGGTTGCTTCGCGAACGGCGCTTCGATCTGCGCGGAGCCAAGAACATCCTCGACGTCGGCAGCGGCGCCGGCCAGATCGCCAAACACTTGCTGAAGTATGCGGACGCCGGCGCCAACATCACCTGCTGCGATCTGTCGCCTGAGATGCTGCGCAGGGCCCGCACGCGCTTGAAGAGTTCGCACCCCAGCCACGTGGCGGCCGATTTGTGTCATCTGCCGTTTGCGGATGGCAGCTTCGACTGCGTCACTTGCGGGTACGTGCTGGAGCACCTGCCCGAAGCGCGGCCGGGCCTGGCCGAGCTGGCTCGCGTCATGCGGTCCGGCGGACGGATGCTGCTGTTGACGACCGAAGACAATTTTTCGGGCGCTTGGACCAGCCGGTTCTGGTGTTGCCGCACGTACAATCGCAAAGAGCTGTTCCATACCAGCCAGGAGCTGGGCCTGGTATGGAAGAAGGAGCTGTGGTTTACGCGAATGCACAAACTGCTTCGCGCCGGCGGCATCTGCGTTGAAATCGAAAAGCGCTGAGCTGCGTGGCACGTGGCGCCCATCTGCGTGCAGGGCGTCGGGCAAGCGGCGCAGGCTCTATTGGCGCCTGGTGAGCACCAGCTTCGTGATTTCCGGCCGACAGTTAATCCGCACGGGAAATAAGCTGCCGGTGCCGCGGCTGACGTGGAGCATCGTGGGCGGCTCGTGATAAAAGCCGGCGGCGTATCTCGTTCCGTGCCAACTCGGACAGAGCACGGGTCCCAGAACGGGAAAGCGAATCTGTCCGCCGTGCGTATGCCCGGCCAACATCAGATCGTACCCTTCGGCCCGGGCCCAAGCCAACTCGTCGGGCGTGTGCGAAAGCAGGATCTTGAGCGTCTCGCTCGCCGAACTATTTGGCCAATTGGCCGAAGGCGGCCGGTTGTCGAACCACGGGCGTTCATTGCCGGCGATCTCGACCGGCGCCTCGTGGATCGTCTCGCGCTTGCCGCCGACGTCGATGAACTCTGCCTCGCGCATCGCGTCGCGTAGCCGCTGGACGTCTTTGGTGCGCAGGTCGTGATTGCCCAAGATAAAATACTTGCCCAGCCGAGCCTGGGCCGGTCCGAAAATGTCGGGAATCCAATCGATCAGGCGGGCGACGTCGCAGATATCTCCGGTCAGCGCGATGAGGTCGGCCCCGGTCGTGTTGGTCACGCGCACCATTTCCTCGTAATATTCGCGGCCAATGCGGCCGCTCAAGTGCAAGTCGGACCAATGGCAGACCGATAGCCCCTCAAGCGCGGCGGGTAGCCGGGGGAAGTGAACGGAATACTCCGAGACGTGCAATTGCCAAAGCTGGTTGCCCGGCACGCGGCTCAACAGCGGCGCACGCCAGCCGTGAACCGGCGGAAATCCGATTTCCCGGGCCAGGTCCACCACGCGATCATGGCTCAGCCGGACGGCCGCCGGCTGTTTGCGCGACCGAATCCGCTCGGCGGCCCACATCGGAATGTGTACCGCGCCATACGCGGCGGCCAGTGCGGCGTAGAGCGTGGCCCAGTTAAGTTCCCAGGTCGAAGCGTCGAAGAAGGCCGGACCGCGGTGAATCCAATCGAACAGAATGGCGGGAGGAATGGCGAGCAGGCCGACGTAGAACACCAGGGTAACCGATTTAACAATAGCGCGTCGAAAACCCGTGCCGTGCCAGCGGTTGACGATGCCCACCCAAAAGGCCGCGTGCCCGACCAGCGCCAAGACGGCGAAACCGATGGTCAGAGCGAACATAAACGCTCGCGGACGTTTGACGCGGGAGGATGAAACGCGGAACTCGGCAGGCACGAGACGGCGGGGACGCCCAGGGCATCGTCCGGCCGCGCCAGCAAGCTCATTCCTGCTGAACCGTTTCGGCCGTGCCGGGCGCCAGGGCCGCTTCCTGGCCGGCGCCGGGCCGCACGATTCGTTCCACCGTGTCCAGCAATTGGTCGAGCCGGAACGGCTTGCAGAGCTCGCCGTACAACGGCAGCTTCGCCTGGCGGGCCTTCACGATCGAATGCCCCGGATCGTAGCCGAA
This sequence comes from Planctomycetia bacterium, assembly GCA_041497975.1. Lineage (GTDB taxonomy): Bacteria > Planctomycetota > Planctomycetia > Pirellulales > PALSA-1355 > PALSA-1355. The sequence continues at coordinate 16,891 of JBGQHN010000032.1, forward strand.
GCCGGTCATCAGCACCAGCGGCACCGGGTCGATGATCTCTTGCAGCTTCAAGAGCAATTCGTAGCCGGTCATGTCGGGCAGGCGAATGTCGACGATGACCACGTCGTAATTCGCTTCCAGCGCCATGTTGCGGACCATGTAGATGGCCTCGGCCCCATCATGGGCGGTTTCCACCACGCACCCGTAGCGCTCCAGCAAATTGTGGGCGGCGCTGCGCACGCTTTCGTCGGCGTCGGCCACCAGAACCCGCCGGCCACGCAACGCGGTGCGCGATTCGGGCTGCTCGACTTCCGGGTGCGCTTGCGCTGGCGCCATCTTCTGGCCCACCTTCTGGATCAACTGCTTGATGTCGCGGGCATTGCGCAGAATGCCTTGCAGTCGCTCGACCACCTCGGGCTCGTGCCCGATATAGCGCTCCATGATGTTGACGGCGTCATTCAAGATGTCGTCGACCGGCAGGGCCACGGCGCTGTGAATTGCCTCGACGCTTTCCTGGGCCGTGGTGGCCTTTTCGGCGCGCAGCAGCTCGAGCGTATTGAGGGCCACGGCCACGTCGCGCGTGAAGATTTCCAGGAACTGAAGATCGCTTTCGCTGAAGGCGCGCGGCTCGGGGCTTTCGACGTTGAACGTGCCGATGACCTCGTCGTGCAAGACCAGCGGCACGGTCAGCGAGCTTTTGGCTCCCTTACATCCTTCGAGATACAAGGGATCGGCCGTCGTATCCTCGCACAGATAGCTCTTGCCGGTCGATGCCACGAAGCCGGTCACGCCGTTGTTTTGCGGCCGGGCGAACAAATCGCGGCCGGCGGCCTCGGGAATAATGCCGACCGCCAACAGCGGTTCGAGCTTGCCCGTGCGGCCGTCCAAGAGGCGAATCTCGACCACGTCGAAATGCAGCAGGTCCTTGGTAAAGTGCAGGATGTTCTTTTTCAGCAGTTCGATGCGTTCCTCGACCGACATCACCGACAACTCGTCGGGCATCAAATCGGCCAGCTCGATGCCGGCCTGGTGGATGGCGGCCAACTTCTGCTGCTGCAACATCTCGTTCGTCACGTCGCGAACAGTGACGATCAAGTGCTGCGGCGCCAAGTTGCCCTCGAAGACCGGAGCGGCATGAACCTGGAAATAGTGGTTCTCGCCGGATCGCAAGGTCGACGTGCTGGCCCGCGACGTCGCCAGGGCGGTGTGAAACGGACAAAAGTCAGGGCCCAGGATTTCCGGGCTGCCCAGCACGGTGTAGAAGTTTGAACCGATGACGCTTTCGCGCTTGGTCCATTCGCGCATCCGGCCGTTGCCCCAGATGATGGTATTCTCGGCGTCGAGCACGACGATCCCGTCGGGCATGCCTTCCAGGATGCGCTCGTTCTGCAGCAGCTTGCCAATTTGAAAGGCGTCGCCCAGATGCTCGCCGGACACGAACAAGCCGCCAAATGACTCGCGCGCAAGCCGCCCCAGCGCCCGCAGCGGGCTTTGGACGTGAACCACGTCGAACGAGTCGCGCAACTGATCGAGAAACTGCTGTTGCCGCGGCTGTGAATCACCGACAAACAGCAGTTTGGGTTTTGCCGACAATAGCGGATGCTCCAAGCCTCGAATCTCAAAAATATTATAGGGGTGCCCCAAAAATGGAACAACCGCTTTCGAGGCCCCGCGCCGCGATTCCACGACAATGATCGGAAAACCCGCCGTCACTTGTTGATAGACACGACGTACCTGGCGAGTTTTTCCAATTGATCCGACAATGAGCCGCCCGCGACGGGCGCCACATACGCGTCCTTTTCGTTGTCAGCCGCATAGCACGCACCACTTCAGCCCAGGTCGCGGCGGCCCGACGCGCTTCGCACTGTAGTCAAGCGCACGGGAGCGTCGATGAAAAACTCGGGCGCACGCAAGGATCCGCTGCCAACAACCCCCCGCCTATCGAGCACGAAGCAATGTTGCGAGCCTTCTTCCTGGCCATGGGCATCTACGCGTTTATCCTGGGCTTGGAGTGCCTGGTGGTTGACAAGGCAGTGCTTCAGCCCAACCGCGAGGCCATGGCGTCAGCCCTGGCCCAGCAAGTGGCTCCGGCGTACCGCGAAATCGCTCCGGCGGAATGGGCGCCGTGGAGCCTGCTGTCGGCCGGCGCGGTGGTGACCCTCTATTCGTTTACGATCCCCGCCAAGCTACGGTCGTAACGCGCGTTGATTTGAAATCCGCCCGGCGCCGCTCCTTGCGGCGCAGAAACTCCGGCGAAGACCTCGATGTCCCTCGGGCGACACGCTATTCCAATCGCAAGCCGTCCTTGTAGCGCACCTCCGAGACGATCCGGCCGTCGCGGTCCCAATTGGTCCACGTGCCGGCCTTGGTGCCTTTGACGTAGACCCGCAGCGAGGCCGGTTTGCCGTCCTCGTACCAGCTTCTGATCTCGCCGTCGAGCTTGTCGGCAAGAAACAGTGCGCCGCTGCGCTGCTGGCCATTTTCAAACCAGTCGGCCCAAGTGCCGTCGCGCATTCCATTGCGATAGGAGAACTCGGCCTTTTTTTGGCCGTTGCGATGCCAATAGGTATGCACCCCGTCCGGCCGGCCGTGGTCCCATTTGGTCACCGCCGCCTTGCTTTGGTCGTCGTACCATTCCTGCCACTCGCCATGTTGTTTGCCGTCGACATACTCGCCTTCCGTCTGCTTGTTGCCGTTGGTGAACAATTGAACGCGCTTGCCGTGCTGCTTGCCATCCTTGTAGGTGACGCTCAGTCGTTCCTTGCCGTCGGTGTACCACTCTTGCACGGGGCCGTTCCGTTGATCGTGCACATATTCGCCCTGGAATTGCTTCTGGCCGTTGGGGTACCAGCGGACATCCGTTCCCTGCCTTTGACCCTGTTCGTAATGGGTCAGTGATTTCAATTGATCGCCCTTGGCGTACCACTCCAGGACTTCGCCCTGCAGTTTGCCGCGCTCGTAATTCGACTCGCGTGATTTCCGGCTATCGGACTGCCATTCGATGTGCTTGCCGTGGCGCTGGCCGGTGAGATAGTTCGTTTCCGAGACCTTGACGCCCCCGGACAGATAGTGAGTTTCTACTCCGTGCTTCACGTCATTTCGATACGTGCCTTCGGCGATCTTAGCGCCGTTGAAGAGCCATTCCGTCCACGGTCCCTCCTTCAGGCCGTTGACGTACGTGACTTCTTTCGACGGCTTGCCGTCGGCGAAATACCTGATTTGCTTGCCGTGTGCAGTGGATTCGCCCTTCTCGTTGACGCGAACCTCGGTGCGCATGCGCACGCTGCCGTTGGGGTTGCGCTTTTCAACGACGTCACCCTCGGGTGCGTGCGCCGCGACCATCACGGCGATAGCGGCCAGCGATTGCCAGATCATGACCAGACCCATCTCCTGCAATACCTATTTAGTCAATTCTATCTCGGCACGCGAAACATGAAAATGGTTGGCCCCTACAACCGCGACGTTCGGAAAAGGGGTCAAGTTCATTGTCCCTGGAAGCACCGGCGCGCCGAGCGCGACAACGGGCGATGAGCGTGGCGCGGCCGACTTTGCTGGCGGCCGGAAATCCGGCGTGACTCTAATGCTTGCCTTCGCGCAGGGCGTCAAAATACTTCTTGGCGTGGTCGCGATAGTCGTGCGGCAGACGCTGGCCGCTGAGCGCCTCGGCCGTTTGTTGCTCGGCGTCCGAGAACTGGCCCTTGATTTGTTCCTGGACCTGGCCCTTGCGATTGGGTCCTTCGGCCTGGCCGGTGACTACCGACGCGCCTTTGCCGACGTTCTGTTTCACCTGGGAATCGTAGAAACCGGTATCGTTTTTCGTCTCTCCGCGCTTGCCGGCGCCGATACCCTGGCCCTTGGCCATGTCATGGACAGCCCATTTGTCGGAGAGTTTATTACCGTCTCCCTGGCAGGCTTCGCAGCCTGCGCCCTGGCATTCCTTGCAGGCCATCGCGCTTTTGGCATCGGCCACTTCGTCTAGCGCGCTGTCGAGTAGCTCCAGCTCTTGCAGTTGCTGCTGCATGCCGTCCAACTGTTCGCCGAGTCGGGCCAAGGCGTCGGCCGCTTGCTTCGCGTCTCCCTTGTTCATGGCCCCCGCGGCCCGCTTAAGTTGCTCGGCCATTTGCCCGAGCCTGGCCATTTGCGGCGCCTTTTCGGCCAGCTTGTCCAACTGCTGCTGCAGCTTGTCGGCCGCGGTGGTGTTGCCGGCGCGGCGCTGGGCTTCGATCTGTTCCTTGAGCTCGTCCTGGGCCCGTTGATGGGCTTGGGCCTTCTTTTCGAGCGCGTCGCGCAACTGTTCGAATTGCTTGGCCAGGACCGCCTTGGTCTGCGGGTCGAGCTTGTCGCCGGCGAGCTGCTC
>JBGQHN010000033.1:0-21084 GCA_041497975.1 Planctomycetia bacterium
GACTTGAATATCGGCCGGTTGTGCGCGTTAAAGAAGACGGTCCGGCGTCTCGCATCACTGACAGCACGCGCGACATAAGGCGCACAATCGTTGCAGGCACGATGCCTTGCTGGATCCCCCCTGCCCTGCCCGATCGCGCTGGGCATATTAGCAGCTTTCGTCGACGAAAAAAAAGGCCTTCCCACCGGCGCTTGGCCGATGGGAAGGCCCGCAACAATCGCTTTCAAGTCGACTTCGCGTTACCGCGCACTCGAGTCAGCGACCTTGTCGGCCACTTGGGGCTCGAAATCGATGCTCACTTCGCGGGACTCACCGGCCTTGAGCGTAACCGATTGCTCACGAACCTGATGCTGTCCGTCACGCTCGATGACCGCGCGGATCGAGTAGGTGTTCCACTCGGATCCGGGGGCGATCTTCGAGGTCGTGAATTCTCGCACCGCTCCAGTGGCCTTCGTTTCGCGTCCGGCCAGGTACAACCTGGCGTCTTGGGGAACGCGGACGATCAACGTCGTCGCCGAACGGGTCTCGGCGGCAGTCTGCACCGTCGGCTCGTTCTCGGTGAAGTCCAGGTTGGCCGATTGGCCGACGGCCAATTGCACCGACTTCGTCTCGGTCACGGTATGGCCATCGCGCGTGAACTCGGCGCGCACGTTGTAGTTGTAGCGAGAGCCGGCTTGCAGATCGCGGGAGATGTACTCGCGGTCAGCGCCGATGCTGGTCGTGAGACGGTCGTTGACGAACACCTTGGCGTCGGCGGGAACCTTGACCGACAACAAGGCGCTATTGCGCAGCGGACCGTACGTGGGATGATAGGTCGTCGGACCAGGAGTTGGCTCGGGAGGCGGAACGACATCCGACGGGCCCGGGGGAGTCGCGGGGGGCGTGGCCGGCGGCGCGGTCGGCGCGGCCGGCGTGATCACCTTGTAGCCGCCACTCGATCCACCGCTCGAACCCCAACCACCACTCGAGCCCCAACCACCGCTCGAGGCATAACCGCCGCTGGAACCCCAGCCACCGCTCGAACCCCAGCCACCGCTGGAACCGCCGCTCGAACCCCAGCCACCGCTGGAACCCCAGCTACCGCCGCTCGAACCCCAACCGCCGCTCGATCCGTGATGACGATGCCACCAGCCCGCTTGGGCATGCTGAGCGCCGAAGACGCCCACGACTGCTAAGACCGCAAGGGCCTTAATACCTGTGCGCAACATGTGAATTGGCTCCCCTTGAATTTCCTTTAGTCAATCGGGGCTGCCGCCTTACCCACCCGTTTGGGGTTAAAGGCAGCTTGGCCTCCCAAAACATACCAAAGGTAGCACGGAATACAAGAAAGCTGCGTAGAATTTTTCGATTATGCATCGCAAACCAAGTGGTGAATATGGGTTGTATACACAGAAATTATCGGCACCCGCGCTAGCATGATTCTGCTGGCAGTGCGAGCGTTTGAGAATCCGTGCAGCAACAGGCGCGGAAGCCGGCTCGGTCGTTTGCCTGCGGAGCTATATACTCCGGCCCCCGCAGGATAATGACGGAGTCGCCCCATGATCGAGCGCTGGCAGTGGGCCCGCCGCGTGCCATGGTCCATCGTGGTCTTAACCGTGGCCTTAATGCTGCTGGGTTGGCTGGGAATCGCGCGCAGCGAACAACTCTGGGGTGGCGCAGGCCGGCATTTGCAGCGGCAACTCATTTGGTCGCCGATTTGCGTGATGGCGATGCTGGTGGCCAGCGTGCCCAGTTATCGCATCTTGATTCGCTGGAGCTACATCGCGTTTCTCGGCTCGCTCGCGTTGCTGCTCGTGGTGTACTGTTTTCCGCCGGTCAACGGCGCGCAGCGCTGGATTCGCTTTGGACCCGTCGGCTTCCAACCATCCGAGTTCGCCAAGCTGGCGTTCGTGTTGGGACTGGCCCGCTATTTGATGTATCGCGACAGCTATCGGCAATTGTGGGGCTTGTTCGTGCCGTTGGCGCTGGTGATGGTTCCGTTGCTGCTCGTTCTCAAAGAGCCCGACTTGGGTACGGCACTCGTGTTTCTTCCGGTGCTGTTTGTGATGTTGTTTGCGGCCGGAGCGCAGCGTCGTCATTTGGCGCTTCTGGTCGCGATGGCTTTCGCGGTGCTGCCGTTGCTGTGGTCGCAGATGAGCCGCGAGCAAAAATCGCGCGTCACGGCGCTCGCCGAACAAACCGGGGTCGAGGGGCGGCCGACGGCGGATGGATATCACCTGCATCAGGCCAAGCAGATGTTGAGCCTCGGCGGCTGGAGAGGCAGCTTCATCGATGGCGAAGCGTCGTCGGACCGCGGCGCGTACTATGTGCCTGAGCCGCATACCGATTCGATTGCCGTTGTCTTGGGAGAACGGTTCGGGCTAGTCGGCTGGGCCGTGCTTTTGTCATTGTTCCTGCTGCTCGCGGCGCGTGGCCTGGCCGTGGCACAAGCGACCCGCGAGCCGTTTGGCCGGCTAGTGGCCATCGGGATCGCCGCGCTTGTGGCCACGCAAGTGTCGATCAACGTGGGAATGCTGGTGGGGCTGTTGCCGATCGCCGGCCTGGCGCTGCCGCTGGTCAGTTATGGCGGATCGAGCCTGCTGGCCAACTGCCTGGCCCTGGGATTGCTGCTGAATATCGGGCTGCGGCCGGGATATGAAGTAACGAACGAACCGTTTCGTTTTGCCGCCTGAACGGCTGCGCCCGAGGCTATTTTGCCGGTTCGACGCGCACGTCGTCGAACGAGATTTCTCCGGTCGCTCCGCTGAGCCCGATGCGCACGATCGCCTCGCGGGCCTTTGGCGGGACATGGAGCTTGTCTGTCACCTTCTGCCAGGGAAACGAATCTCGCCACGGCCCGACCCAGGTATAGCCGGTCGGGGCCCGATTTTCGTCGTAGAACGTGATGGCCAAGACCGGCTCTTGTTCTTTGCTGGCTCCCGGGCGAATGTTCTTGGCTTTGACCCACAGCGAGACGTCGAGTTCGCGCACTTTCCGGCCGTCAACAGCCAGCCCCTGCAACGCATGGGCCCCTCGACCTGCCTCGCTGTTGTTGAAGGTGACGTAATGTTTGCCCTCGGGCGCGTCGGGGGCTTCGACCAGCCGCAACTGGCGTTGGTAATGCCAACCGATCGGAAACAGCTCCTCCTTGTCATCCTGGTCGCTGTGACCCTGGTCGCTGCTCGAGGTCTCAACGGCCGCCGCGGGCTTCTCGCCGCCGGGCGGCGCCGACTGCGAGTCTCCTTCCACCGAAGCGGATTTCTCGAACCCGCCGTTGTTAATCGCCGGATGGAGCGGATCGGGCCGCTCGACTCGCCCTTGCTCAGCCTTGCCGGTCATGGGGACGAACAACGTAGGCAGCAGCGCGACTTTGTTCAGTTTGCCGTCTTGCTTTTGGAACAAGTACAGCGTTTGCTCGTAGCGCTCCCCGACCGGCACGATCATGCGCCCACCTTCACGCAATTGGTCGACGAGCTTGGGTGGAACTTGCTCCGGCGAACATGTCACGATGATCTTGTCGAAAGGCGCGTGCTCGGGCCAGCCCTGGTATCCGTCGCCGATCTTCGCGTGCACGTTGCCGTACTTCAGACGCTTGAGCGTGCGGGCCGCGCGCTCACCCAGCGGCTTGACGATTTCGATCGTGTACACTTCCTTGACCAACGGGCTGAGCACGGCGGCCTGGTAGCCGCTGCCCGTGCCGATTTCCAAAACCTTGTCGGTGGGCCGTGGCAACAGTTGCTCGGTCATGTACGCTACGACGAACGGCGGCGAGATCGTCTGTCCTTGTCCGATCGGCAACGCCATGTCGAGATAGGCATTGGCGCGCGAGGAGACGGCCACGAATTCGTGTCGCGGCGTCTCGCGCATCGATTGGATCACGCGCGGATCCTTGATGCCGGCCCCGGCGATTTCCTGCTCGACCATGCGATCGCGCTGTTGTGCAAGATCGTTCGCGCGACAAGGAAGGATCCAGGATCCCACGGCGGCGATCGCCAGTAAACCCGCCGCCCGTCGCAGAGGCCCTTGCGCGCAAAGCATATCACTCCTCGCTAGCGTGCGATCGTGCGGGACCGCGCGGGTGGTTGCTTCGCCGATGCGCGCCGGTGGCCGCGGTTGGCCCGCCGGATAATAGCAAGACGCGCTGGCGCAGGTCGATCGTCACCTGATAAGGCCACAGAAGATCGTGCCCCAGCAGCACGTCGACCAGATCGAGCCGCTCGAGCGCGTGCGGAATGGTATCCAATACAGGCCAGTCGCGAAGCGACAGGCTTCCCAATTCCACGGCATCAATGGTCAAGTCGAGCTGCTTGAACTTGAAGACCATGCCGGAGCCCGGTCGCTGGAAGCGCGGAATATTGTGCCGCGCCCAGCGCGACGACACGAACGTGCCCGCCCGATTACCGGTATCGACCAGGATTCGCGCCCTTTTGCCCGTCACCATTTGGCCCTGGGCTAAACAGGCTTGTGAAAACGTCCACAGGGGGATCTCCCAAGCCGGTTGAAGGCCGGCTCCGCGTCGCGCGGTATCCGCGAGCTCCGCAAGAACGCGCCTGCCGGGATAATCGATGATGAATCGAACGTGGTGCATCAATTCAATCCCCAAAGACATCTGCCCGTTCAACGCTGAGAGCGGCGCGGCGTCGCCGACCAGCACCGGAACGTCATGCAACGCCAGGCCGCCAAGCTCGAGTTTGTCGAGGACGCCGGGCCGCGCGGTGACTCCCGCGAAACCGACCAGTTGCGTGGTGCCCTCGCCCACTGTCACGCCGGCCAAACGCGCCGCTTCGGTGGTGATCAACGTATGCTGCGATCCGGTATCGATGAACACCATCGGCAGCGCGACGCCGTTGGCCCGGGCTTCGATCGCGCGCAGCGCGTCGGGCACCGATCCCTGCGCGCCGCTCACCGTCGGCAGTTCGACTCCCTGGGAACCTGCGGCGCCGTTTGAGCGGTAGGCCGTTCGCTTGTCGAGCGCCGCGTGCCAAAACCGGAGCGTTTGTAGTGCGGGGTCTTCGGCCGGCAAACTTGCCAGCAGGTCTGCGAAGCGAGCATCGTCAAGCGGCTCGCGCAGTCTGAACCGCGCCGTCGCCCAAAGTTTAAGGGCCTGTCCGGCTGCGACGAAATCTGATTCGCTCCTGGCCAACTCGGCGGCATCGAGAGCGGCGGTGGCGGCTTGCGTGTTGCGGCCGACCGCCAACAGAGCTTCGATCCTGATGATTTGCAACGCCGAGTTGTCCGCCGGTTCGTTCCCAGGCGCGAGAGCCGCGTCAACGAACGCGTCGAATTCGCCGCGTTTGCGCAGGCGATCCAAGCTTGCGACCATCGGATCTTCCGCGGCCGAGCCTGCAGTCGCTGCGGCGACGGCTTCGGCCAGGTGGATGGTCTGGGGAGAATCCTCGACCGCAGCGTGAGTAGTTTGGGGCGCCCCCCCTGCCCTGCTGCATCCCGCCATGACGACCAGCAACAGGCCTACGAGCATGGACCGAAGGTCAAATGTCGGTTGGGGGCGCATGTCCGCTTGCCGGTGGGTTTCGAACGATCGGGGGCGATATTCCAGTCAATCAGTTAAGTGTAGTTGATTTTCGCCGATCGGCGATCGGGGGGCAACCGTCGCCAAAATTCGGCTGCAAAGCCGGCGACATTCCGCAGGGCTTGCGGCGCTCGCGGTGGTCTGGAACACTGCTGGTTTGCCGAGATCGAACAAATCCAGGGAAAAAGTCCGATGCGAACCAATCCCGTCAAGCGCGCTTTACGCGAAGGAAAACCCACCTTTGGCACCTGGCTCTCGCTGGGCGATTTGTTCGCCACGCGGTTGCTGGCCCGCATGGACTTCGCCTGGCTCACCCTGGACATGGAGCACTGCGCGATCGATTGGTCGCAGGCGGCCATGATCTTTGCGGCGATTGCCGACGCCGGCGGCGTGCCATTGGCCCGCGTGCCCAAGGGCAACCACGATTACATCAAGCGCACGCTCGACGCCGGGGCCTGGGGCATCGTCGTGCCGATGGTCGACACCGTCGAGCAGGCGAAAACCGCGATCGCCGCGGCCAAGTATCCCCCGATCGGCAATCGCAGCCTGGGCGGCGGCATGCACTCGTTGAACTTCGCCTGCGACGGCGGCGAGTATTTTAAGCGCGCCAACGACGAAATCCTGGTGGTGCTGCAAACCGAAAGTCCCACCGGCGTGGCCAATGCCGAAGCCATCTATAGCTTGCCGGGCGTGGACGCGATCTTCATCGGTCCGGTCGATTTGCGGGCCCAGATGCGCAAGCCCGACGGCACCGAGGCAACGGACGAGGCCTTCGAGGCCATGATCCAACGCGTCATCGCGATCGGCAAGAAAACCGGCACTCCCACGGGCATGCACGTCATGGACCCCCAGACCGCCCTGCGCCGGGCCGAACAGGGCATGCAGTTTATCGCCGTCGGCAGCGAGTTGCGGATGATGACCGAGAAGGCGACGGAGACCCTCCAGGCAGTTTGCCCCCAAGGCCAGCGCAAGGAGCTGGTCAAGTATTAGCCATGAGCTCGTTTACTCGCCAAGAGATACTGGGCAGATTGCGGGCCAAGGTGGTATCGGGGCGGCCGATCGTCGTCGGCGGCGCCGGCACTGGTCTCAGCGCGAAAATGTCCGAGGCCGGCGGCATCGACCTGCTGGTGATTTACAACTCCGGCCGGTTCCGCATGGCGGGACGCGGCTCGCTATCGGGCATGATGCCCTACGGCGACGCCAATTCGATCGTGATGGACATGGCCCGCGAGGTCATTCCGGTCGTGCAAAAAACCCCGGTGCTGGCCGGCGTCTGTGCCACGGATCCGTTTCGCGTCATGAAACGGTTCTTGCGCGAAGTCATCGCCGCGGGCTTTTCGGGCGTTCAGAATTTTCCCACAGTGGGGCTGATCGACGGCGTGTTTCGCCAGGGCCTGGAAGAAACCGGGATGGGATTCGGCATGGAGGTGGACATGATTCGCCAGGCGCATGAGTTCGATGTGCTGACGACGCCCTACGCGTTCCACGAACACGACGCGAAAGCTTTGGCCGAGGCCGGCGCGGACATTTTGATTCCCCACATGGGCCTCACGACCAAGGGAACGATTGGCGCGAGCACCGCGCTCTCGTTGGACGAATCGGCGCGACGGATTCAAGCAATGCACGATGCCGCCGTGCGGATCAACAAAGAAATCCTCGTCCTTTGCCATGGCGGTCCGATCGCGGAGCCGGCCGACGCGCAATATATTCTCGACCACACCGAGGGGATTGTCGGCTTCTATGGCGCCAGCTCGATGGAGCGCTTGCCGGTCGAACCCGCGATCGCCAATCGAGTAAGAGAGTTCACGCAGCTCAAACTCTGAGACTTAGAACGTGGGGGCAAAACGTCCGGGGAGAGGGGGACAGTCCCATTTTTCTCCCAAGGCACCGAAAAATCGGGACAGTCCCCGACGTCTTGTCCCCAGCCTCTTAGCGGCCGTGCGGCATCGGTTGGTCCGATTCGGCGGCAGCCACCGCCTCAGATCCTTGAACCGAGATCTTCTCGAAGTCCGGTTGTGCCAGGGCACCGAGGCGCGAGTCGATCCACTGGCGTGACACAAAACGAGGCAGCAGCGCGCGCAGCGTGTCAGCCGCGGGCTGCGGAAGTTCGCTGACCGGTGAACTCGCATCGCGTCCGCGAAATCCCCGCCAGCCGAGCACCATAGGGGATTGGCAGGCCGCTGCCGACGCGTTGATGCGCTCGGCAACCCGCAGACTCCAAACAGCACCGTACGCATCGCGAAAATCCAGCCACGCTCGATCCCAGGGCGTGTCCGCACGCCTCGGGCGAGGCCAATCCAGCGCGAGCAATCCCCACGACGCGGTCAAGAAGCCCAGCCCCCACAACGGCGCCGCGGCGGCGGACAACAAAGCCTGCGTCGGAGGAAGATACGGCGCGATCAGCGCCAACTGGCCGGCGCAAAACAAAACACTCGACGGCCAGTATCGAGTCGCGATGCCATTGAGCAGCCCGATGCCCACCAGGATTACCAAAAACCAGGAGCGGGCCGGATGGATCTCGTAAACCTCGCCGAACAGAAGCCCCTCGAAGCCCGGCAATCCGAGCACCGCCCACAGTGACAGGACAATAAACTGCCAGGCGCGGTTTTGCGGGCGCTTTGCGCCCAGCAGGGCCATGATTGGACAGAACGTGCTGATGGCCGCTATGAATCGCAGCGGCGCGCTCCAACCGTTCGCCGCAAGACGGCTATCGAGGCCGATCAAAAGTTCCGTCACCGCCACGGTCACGAGCGACACGACCGACCAGGCCCAGGGAGCCGCGAGCGTCGTGCCGCTGAGTTGGGGCCGGCGCCAAGCGAGGGCCAACAAGCCGGCCAGCCCGACGAGTCCCAAGCTCACAAGACGGACGTCAATCGTGTGCGTCTCTTCCATCGGTACAGACCGGTTAAACCGCACAACCCTCACAACGACAGAAGCCACCGCGGTGAAAAAAGTAAACAGGGCCGCGTTTCGCCATTTTATGCAGCAAACCCAAGGCGTGCCATGGGATGCGCATGACAAGCGGAGGTGTAAAATTGGCAAAGATTCACAAAATTAAACGATTGCGTTTGCTTTGCGGGCAATTGTGGGGAATCTTTTTTTCAACGACACACACGGCCGGTACCCGCCGCGGTAATCAGCCCGCGAGCCATGTGGATCAGGTTTCCACCCAACGAGGGTTACAACCGGCCCTGCCTTTTTTGGACGAAGCAAGTTACCACGTTCCGAAGGAGCTCACGATGAGCAGGATTTGCGTTGCCGCCTTGGTGTTAGCATTGAGCGTGACCAGCGTTAGTTTCGCGGTGGAACCGTATCCGTCGTCCGGCTACGGCGACCCCAACGATTATATTGCGGCCGCAACACCGTCGGGCCTGCGGTTCGGCGGCGCCGATCTGTCGGTTCGCACCGGAAGCATTCAAGACCCGGCTGGATATGCCGGATGCAGCAGTTGCTCAGGGTTTGGCTGCCTCGATTGGAAATACAACACCTGGTACGGTTCGTGGGACGGCCAGCATGGCTACGGCCATGGCGATTACCGCAACTGTGGCAACGGCTGGGGCTACTAATTGTCCCCTGGTCCAAAGCCAACTGAGTTGGCGGCATTGGAGCGACTGGGGAGAAGTGACAATGCCGCAGACTTAAGCGTGGGGCGAGTCCCGAGTGGGCTCGCCCTTCTTATTTCCAACGGCGCCGCAGGCATATTGTTCGCATCTTTCCTGGGCGGCAAGCGCGAGAAAATCGGTTCAAGGCTTGGGCTCGGCCAGTCCGATAAAAACCTTACGAGTTGTCGGAAGGGCGGGATACACGTGGTCCCGCTTCAGGATAGAGGTCATGGCAAGACGACGGATCGCTTGCCATGACCTTTTTTTGCGCGCCATCTGGGCGGCCCAACCGAAATTGGCGACTACTTGGCCGCGCCAACCTTGCCCGGAGGTTCGGCGCTCTTCGACGCCGCGGGCGACTTGTCGCTCTTGGTCTTCTGCTGCGATGAATCGGCCTTCGAGAGTTGCGCCAAGAGCTGTTCGGCCGGCTTGCGAAACGCAAACGGCAGTTCGGTGTTGAGGGCGTCTTGAAGCAGCTTGATGGCTTCCGGCACGTTGCCTTGTTCCTTGGCAAGGTGGGCCAGATAGTAGGCCATTTCGGAAGTCATCGTGCGATTGGTTGTCCCGTCCGGAAAAGTGACCGCGGCAGTAAACGCGCGTTCCGCTTCGCGACGCCGGTTGAGACGATAGTTCACCCACCCGAGCGTCGACATGGCCTCGGAGCTGTTCGCGTTATGTTTGACGTTCAGCTCGGCAAATTGGAGCGCACGTTGTCGGCTTTCCTCGTCGGGCAATTCCATCAGGACTAGTGCCAGGTTGTTGATCACGCCGCCGTGCATCGGCGCCATCAGATGCGCTTTAGAAAGGTGTGCTTCCGAATTCTTGTAGTCTCCCAACATGCGCTCGATCAAACCGGCCGTGGCGTTGGAATCGAAGCCGTTCGGATCCAGTTGCAGTGCCAGTTCCGCGTGCCCCTTGGCCGCCTCGGGCTGGTTGTTCTTGAGAAAATAGCTGGCGGCGCCGATTTGGGTGCGTAGATCCCCCGCGCTTTTCTTGAGCGCGAAATTGAGCCATTTCTCGGCGTTGACCTTGTCGGCCGAAAGATACGCCATGGCCAGTTCCGCCGGCACCACTTTCGTGTCGATCTCCGCCGCCGTCTGAAACACGGCATACGCCTTTTTCTGGTCGTTCAAGTTGAACAGCACGCGTCCCAACCGTTCGTGGGCCGAGGCGCTGCGCGGGTCGTGCTTGATCAGGGCCTCGAGCTTGGCCCTGGCCTCCTTCCAGTCGCTGCGGGCTTCGTCGACCGAGGCCGCGCCGGTCAAGATGCGAGATAAAAAGTCTTGCTTGCGTTTGGGATTCTCGTTGAACGACTCCACGCTCTTGCCGGCCTTTTGAAACAGCATTTCCGCTTCGGTTTGCCGGCCTTCACTCACGGCCCGTTCAGCCAAAATAACGGTGGCTTCGGGGTCGTCGGGCGCGCTGCGCATTGCCTTTTCCAACATGGCGATGCCGGCAATCGGGAAGTTGGCGTCGAAGTACAGCGCGGCCATCATCACTTCCGGCGGCGCCAGGCGAGGCGTTGTCTTCTTGGCGCTTTGCAGGTGCTTCAAGGCGGCGTCGTAATTTTTGCTGCCAAACTGCTTAATGGCGTCGGCCACGTCCTGGTAGTAGGGCCCCACGCCGGTAATCGCGTTGGCCGTCAGTTTTTCCACGGTTAGATCGGCGCGGGCTGCTCGAGAGATGCCCCCCAGCACCAAGACCGTGAAAGCCAAAACCCAAAAGAAGCCGACCTTGTGTGACCACTCGCCAAGCATAGGACGCAGCCCAAAATGGAATGGAGTAGGCAGTGTCGCGAGCCGCTGATCTCGCGTCGCGATCCGTGAGAACCGCGCATTTTAATAGTCTAGCCGGGCGTCGGCTGGAGTGAAAGTAGCAGCCAAACCGCCATTTTTTTGCAGGCGCTTATCGCGTGCTCTGTGGAAGCGGCAGTTGGCTGTCGCCGGTCGCGAAGCTCTCGACAAACACCCGGGCGATCGGCGACGTCATTAGCGCGCCGATGCCCAGCAGATACGGTTTGCTCAAGCGATCCGAATTGGCCAATACAACAAACGTGAGTTTTCGCTCGGGAACCTTGATGATCAAGGACGAGTTCGCTACCCACAGCCCGTAGTGCCAAACGAGTCTTCGTCCCAAATGTTCAGTCACGAACCATCCTAGTCCGTAGGGTAGCGAGCGTCCGCTGGTGGCGACGGTCCGCGTGGTCGCGCGCTCGATGGCGCTGGGGGGCAAGAGTTGCCCTTGGTCGAGTGCGATCGAGTACTTTGCCACGTCGAGCGCCGTCGATATCAGACCGGCCGAAGCACTGAAGTGCTCGGGATATTTCACGAGCTTGAACTGGCCTGTCTCATCGAGCTCATATGGCTTCGCCAAGCGTCGCTCGAAATCGACGGGGTCATGTCCCGCCAAAACGAAATTCGTCGGGTCCTGATTGTTGGGCGCGGTATGCGCAAGTCCCACGGGCCCTATGATCCGCTGGCACACTAGCTGGCCGAAGGTGCGGCCGGAGCCCGATGCGATGACCGTATCTAACAGTGCAAAGCGATTACCGTTGTATTTGAACGCCGATCCTGGAACTCCCTCGGACGTGTGGCTCAACAGATGCTTCACGCGGATCGTGTCGGCGCCGTCGATCACGACGCCGTACTGCGACACTGGAGCTTCCAAATCGATTTTGCTCTCCTCGACTAACTGCAGCACAATCGTCGAGGCAAACGTTTTAGTGAGCGATGCCAGGTGGTAGCAAGTGTCGGGCGCGGCGGGTACCCGGTTTTCGAGGTCGGCCATGCCGAAACCCTTGGCCCACACGATTTGTCCGCCGCGAGCGATCGCGGCCGAAAAGGCGGGAATCTTGATTTCCTGGCGCAGTTGCTCGAGTCGCTCCTCCAGTTGGCTCACGTCCTTGACCGGCGCAGCCGCCAACGCGCCGGCAACCGTCCACGCCAGGAGAGTCGCCACGAACCACAACGATACGAACGATCGGGGCAGGCCGACACCTTGAGTTGATTGCCCGATTGCGACGCTCATCGGCACCTTCGATGTTGCTAGAGGTGCAGGAAGTGCCACGCTCACAGCACTCGACCGTGCGGCGTAGCGCCCTGCCGGACCATGGAACTCAGTTGGCATTCGCCGCCGGAGGTCCGATATTGGCCAGCGCGGTATGGCGATGCAGCCGCATTGCGCGAGTCCGCCGAGGTCCGTTCGCCCCCGGCGGCGTTATCAGTATAATGGCGGCTTGTGGGGCAACGGTTCATTTCCACTCCAGTTTTCCGACGGGAACCGGCGGTTGTTCATCGGGCCAGTATTTAGTCGCGAGGTGGTGACCGCGCCCCGGCGCGCGCGTCTGTACATCTCGCGAGCTACATACGTCTCGGTCCTGTTGATGTTGGTCTGTACGGCCTGGCTGCTGTTGGCCGGCACGCAAATCATCCGCAATGTCAGCGACATGGCTCGTTTCGGGGCCATGCTGTTCCAGATCCTGGCGCCCCTGCAACTTGCATTGGCGTTTTTCTTTTCGGCGCTGCTGGCCGCCAGCGGCGTGGCCCAGGAAAAGGACCGTCACACGCTGGTGCTGCTGTTGCTGACAAATCTGAGCAATAGCGAGCTCGTGTTGGGCAAGCTCCTGGCCAGCATGCTCAACGTGTTGGTGTTGCTGGCCGCGTCGCTGCCGCTGTTCATGCTCTCGGCCCTGTTCGGCGGAGTGTCCTTCGAGCAGATCGCGCGCGTATTTGCCGTCACTCTGGCCACGGCCCTGGCGGCCGGCAGCTTGGGCTCGACGCTGGCGCTGTGGCGCGAGAAGACCTTTCAGACCTTGGCCCTGATCGTCCTGGCGCTCGTGTTCTGGTTGGCCTGCGGCGAGGCCGTCGCGCGCGGCGCGGCGGGCGCGGCATGGGCCGGCATTTCAACCGACGTGTGGGCCGCCGGATTCAGCCCGTGGCAGGCGATTCTCGTTGCCGCGCGTCCCTTGGTCGAAAGCCACAATCCCCTGCCCTACGTCGGCAACGTCATCAATTTGTTTTTGCTGTTTGCCGTTGTCCTAGGCGGCGCGCTCAACGCGCTGGCCATCTGGCGGGTTCGCGTATGGAACCCGTCGCGCGAGGCCCGCGCCAGCACCACGGCTGAAGAGCCCGAGAGCATTTGGGGGCTGACCGAGGAAGCCATGGCGGCGCGCAGGTCCGCGCTGAGGGACGTTCACTCGGCGGGCGGCAAGACGCGCCACGTGTGGGACAACCCGATCGTGTGGCGCGAGATCGCCACTTGGGCCTATGGCCGTAAGGTGCTGGCCATTCGCGTGGCTTACCTGGCGTTGGTTGCATTGGCGGCCGTGGCGCTGCACGGCACGATCCACGGCGAACACCGCCCGGACACGGTCGCTATCGCCCTGATACTTGTTCCCGTGTTTATCCTGAGCCTGGCGCTGGTCAATGCCCAGGCCGTCACGGCATTGACCAGCGAGCGCGACGTTCGCGCCCTCGACCTGTTGCTGGTCACCGACTTGACGCCCAAGGAGTTCGTGTTCGGCAAATTGGCCGGCGCATTCTACAACACGAAAGAGATGGTCCTGCTGCCGATGGCGTTGTGTGTCTATCTGTGGTTCGAGCGGACCTTGAGCGGAGAAAACTTGTTCTACTTGCTGGGCGGGCTGGTGGTGATGAACGCGTTCGTGGCGATGCTGGGGGTCCACTCCGGCATGAGCTACGGGAATTCACGGACTGCCATTGGCGTCAGCTTGGGGACCGTGTTCTTTTTGTTCGTCGGCATCGCGACGTGCATGCGCATGATGATTGCTTTCAGCGGCGCTTTTCACTGGCAGATCCAGCCCTTTCTGGCATTCATGATCGGGGGCGGCGTCGGGCTGTACGCCGCCCTGGGCGCCCGCAATCCGTCGAACGCTATCGGCGTGGCCTCCCTGCTGCTGCCCATCGCGACCTTCTATGCCATCACCAGCTTCATGATTAGCTACAACCTGGGCGTATTCCTCGTGATGGCCGCCACCTATGGATTCGCCACCACGGCCATGCTGATGCCGGCGATTTTCGAGTTCGACGTCGCTACCGGACGCACAACCGGCGGCGATGAATGAAGCTCGCGGCCTGGCGACTCATCTCCAGGCGGACTCGGCAAAAGAGATCTTCGCGGTACGCCGCCGGCCTACTTGTGATAGCCCAGCGATTTCACCACGCCCAGCATCTCTTCGTAGGTGATGAAGCGACGGCGATGGACCAGCTTGTACTCGTCGATGGCCGTGGCCAGCTCGCGCGCTTCGGGCGAGAGATCGACGTGGCTGTTGCTGAACTGGCGGCGCTCCTTCGTCGGCCGGCCAACGCCCGGATCGTAACTGCGACGCTCCACAAACGGGATCTCGCTCAGCGTGGACATGGACGCTCCTTGAAATAGCCGGGTGGCGGTGCCGGTGGGTTCAGGCGGCACGGAATGTTTCCGTTGGCGCACGGACGCGGGTATCGGTCGAACAAGCAACACTAGGTTGAAAAACCAGTTGGAGCAAGCTCCACTGGGGCCCAAGAATCGTCAACCACCAGGCCGTCGACCGATAGGGCCGGTTGTGGGGCTTGTAAGGGACGAATCGATTCCCTCGGCGGCTATCGCACGATCGTCCGGTCCGACGACGGCGCAACGGCAATTCGCGCGGCCAACGCGCGACTCGAAGCGTGATCCGGGTCCAGGGCCAGGGATTGTCGCAGCGTACTTTGGGCACTGGCGAAACGGCCGGCCAGAAACTCGGCTTCGGCCAGCCGACACAAGATCTCGGGCGTCGGCGAATCGCGACGCGCGGCTTGCGTGAGAGATCGGGCCGCGTCGTCGTAGCGCCCTACCGCGGTCAGCGCCAAACCTTGCAGCAGCAACACTTGTTGTGGCTCCTCGCCGGGTGAATAACGGTCGGCAACCGATTGCAGGGCGGCCAACGCACGGTCCGGTTCGTTCAGCAGACGATAGGCCTCGGCCACGAGAATCCCCAGACTGCGATCGTCCGGAGCATAGCCCATCGCGCGTTGATAGTAAGCCAGCGCGGCGCGCGTTTGTCCGGTGGCGTTGGCCACGTGCCCGCGCAACGCCCAGGCGGGCGCGAACTTGGGGTCCATCCGCAGGGCTTCGTCGACCATCTGGTTGGCGGAATCGTTTTGGCCCAGCGCCAAATAAACCTCGCCCGCGCGCACAGCCAGAGCCGGATCTTCGGCGGCCAGCCGGCGGGCCTCTTTCAATTGCACCAGCGCTTCTTGGGGAGCCCCGCGGTGCCACAAAGTTTCGGCGTAGTTGCGCCGCGCGTCGGCGTCGCCCGCCGATGCCTGGACGGCGCGCGACAGCAGCGACTCGGCCCGCTTCCAGTCGCCACGCTCCATGGCGTTGACGCCTTGCTGCGTCAGTTGCCGGCAGGTGGCAACTGATTGCGAAACCGGCCCGCGGTTGGACAGCGTTCGGCAGCCACACAGCGAGGCGCACAGGCCCAGCAAGAGAACCGCCCGCTTCGTCGTGGGGCTATGAGTGGGCATACGTGGGGGCGCACGCGCGAGGATGAGGCAAAGAGAGCCATTTCCTTGGGTAGGCACGGCCGCCAGGTGAGCTAACCGGCGGTGCGGACCCTAACAAAATAGGCATTCTGCTACAACCCCAGGCGACGGGTGCCAAGGGGGGAGTGGCGCCAAAGGGCAAGCACTGGTTCGCTCCACTCCCGAGTTCTAAAATGATCGCGAAGCGAACAAGACCACCGGGGAACTGCTAGCGATGCCTGGCACATTCGAGAACTTGGGCATCCGCTTTCTCTATCCCGACAATTGGACGCTGGATGAAGAAGACTCGCTGGATGGCAACAAGTCGGTCTCGGTGCAAAGCCCCGGCGGGGCGTTCTGGTCGATCGTGCTGCATCCGCGCGACGTCGATCCCCAGCTATTGGCCAAAGCGGCGCTGGATGCCCTGCAGGCCGAATATCCAGACTCCGAGGCGGAGCCGGTCTCCGAGCAGATCGGCGGGCGAGCAATCGACGGATACGATGTAAGTTTTTTCTATCTCGATTTCACCAATAGCGCCCTGATTCGCAGCTTTCGCACCGCCAGTGCCAGTTGCCTGGTGTTATGCCAGGCCGAAGACCGCGAATTCAATCAACTGTCGAGTGTTTTTCGTGCTATTACGACCAGCCTCTTGACCGAGCACTGAGCTGGCGCGCGTTGTAAAGACGCCGAAATTCACCCTCGCTTGTAAGTCTTACATGCTTGCCCGCACGTGCCGCTGCTGCCCGAGACCGCTCTTGCACGTCGACAAACACGAGATTTTTCGGGTCTTGCGAGAATTGCTCAAGAAAATCTGTTTCGCGGTCGCACTTGGGCACGCCAACTGCTTAACGGACTGCCGCTCATGTTCGACCCAGTTTGGCCTCGGATGACCCGGCGAGAGTCCCCGGCCAGAAGCACGCGTCCCGATCATGACGCACCGTGAATCTTAGCAGTCTGTCGCCCGGGTATGGCGACCTTAGCCCGTTACGGGAGGTACCAGCTTTTCACGGTTCAAGGGCCCGGTTGGCAACACGCAGCCAACCGGGCCCTTTTTTTTGTTCGCAGCGCCGCTACTGTCCAGTGGCGAGCCGATGCGGGACCCGCGTCGGCACAGGCCGGGGAAGCCGTACTTTCGACGCGACCGGCGCGAACCGAACTCGTTTCCCGGCCGCTGGCTAGCCTATATTTTCTGGTGCCTCCGCGCTGGCTTCCTCGACGCACGAGCGCAAGTACCGTCGCGCAAGTGACGGCGGGACTTGAGCCCCCGGCGTGTCCAGGGATATACTTCCGCAAGCATGGCGGCATGGGTTTGCACAATCCAGATCGCAATTCGTTTAGGAGCAAGTGACTATGGCAACCGCTCAACATTCTTGCGTGGACCAGATCGGCGATACTGCCGGGGTCGTCTGGCACGATCTCAATGAAAACGGTCCGCGCACTCTAACCCAATTGGTCAAGGAAATCGACGCCCCGCGCGACGTTATCATGCAGGCCTTGGATTGGTTGGCTCGTGAGGACAAGATAGCGATCGACGAAGAGTCCCGCGGCAAGAAGTGCGTTTCCTTGCGCACCTAGGATTTGCCGCGATCCTCGTGGTCCCGCCCGTCGGCGTGAGTGTTGCGCCGCCGTTCGTTCGCGATTGGCGGCCGAAAAATTTGCGTCCAGCGCAATGACGGATGGACTGTGGGTCCTGTCGCCGCCGGCCGCCGCACTGGAAGTCTGCGCGTTGTCACATATTCTCTCCGGACACTGGGCTGGGACGACTTTGTTGGCGGAGACCGCCCAGGGTGCCGGGCCCGAGCCGGAAATCTGGCACTGGCTGGCCTTCGGCCTGTTCGTCGTCATCCTGCTCGTGTTGGACCTGGTTGTCATCCACCGCCATGCGCGCGAGCCCACCTTGCGCGAATCGGCCATTTGGACGGTCGTCTGGTGTGGCATCGCCATCGCCTTCAACGGCCTCATCTGGGCCTGGCGCGGAGGGGCCAGCGGCGTCGAGTTCCTCACCGGATACCTCGTCGAGTGGTCGTTGTCGATGGACAACGTCTTCGTGTTCGCGGTCATCTTCACTTTCTTTGGCGTGCCGCTGAAGTACCAGTATCGGGTGCTCTTTTGGGGCATCCTGGGCGCCATCATCATGCGCTTATCGTTCATCTTGCTTGGCACGGCGCTGCTGGAGCAATTCGATTGGGTGCTGTGGATCTTCGGCGCATTTCTGATCTATACCGGAGTCAAGCTGGCGACGCACGACAGCAGCGAGGTAGACCCCGAAAAGAATCTGTTGATGCGAGGGGCCAAGCGGCTGTTCCCCGTCGCCAAGGAAAATCACGGCAACCGGTTTTTCGTCGTCGAGAACGGAACACGCTGCATTACGCCGTTGTTTCTCGTGCTGCTGGTGGTCGAAAGCACCGACGTGCTGTTCGCCGTGGACAGCGTGCCCGCGATTTTCGGGATCACCAAGGATCCGTTTATCGTGTTCACCTCAAATATTTTCGCCATCCTCGGCCTGCGAGCCCTGTATTTCCTGCTGGCCGGCGTGATGGACGTGTTCCGCTACCTGAACTATGGGCTTTCCGCCGTGCTGGTGTTCGTGGGGGCCAAGATGGTCGGCGAATACTGGACCGGCAAGCATCCCCTCTCGCCGGCGACGTCGTTGGTCATCATTCTCTCGCTATTGGGCGTCTCGATCGTGGCCTCGATCATCGCCAAACGCCGCGAGCAGCGCTCCGGCAACGGACTTGACGGTCAAGGCTATTGACGAGCGGCCAGGCCGCGCGCACTGTGAGAGTGGGGCTTACAGGCCGTTGAATAATGGGACTGGCTCCGAGGCAGATCGCCCGAAAGTGCTTGAAAACCAGTTCCGGGATGTGCCTGTCCGATTTTTGATGCAGCTAACTTTCTCGCTTTGAAACCAATCCAACGCCCGTGAAACATGCTCTGATCACCGGAGGCGCCGGCTTCATTGGCAGTCACCTGGCCGAAGCGCTCATCGCCCGCGACTATCGAGTGACGGTCGTCGACGACGAGTCGACCGGCACGGCCGAAAACCTGGCGGCGGTGCGCGAACACTTCAACTTCAGCTACGTGCAAGGCACCGTGGCCGACAAGGCGTTGGTCCGCCGCCTGGTCAGCGACGTCGACGAGGTGTATCACCTGGCGGCCGCCGTCGGCGTGCAACTGATCTCGACGGCGCCGATCCATACGATCGAAACCAACATCTATCCCACCGAGCTGATTCTCAACGAGCTGTTGCGCCGCAAGCGCGAAGGCTACTCCGTCAAGCTCTTCCTGGCCAGTTCGAGCGAAGTCTACGGCAAGAACCCCAAGCCGCTGTGGTCCGAGGACGACGACCTGGTGTTCGGCCCGACCGTGCGGGCCCGCTGGTCGTATGGCGCCTCGAAAGCGATCGACGAGTTCCTGGCACTGGCCTACTGGCGGCAGCACCGGCTGCCGGTGGTGATCGCGCGCTTCTTCAATGTCGTCGGCCCGCGCCAAACCGGCCGCTACGGCATGGTCTTGCCGCGGTTTGTCGACGCGGCCCTGTCGGGTCGGCCGCTGGTGGTTCACGACGATGGCCAACAGGTCCGCTGCTTTGCCCACGTCTATGACGTGGTGCGTTCGGTGATCGAGCTGATGGACACCGACGCGGCGGTGGCCGGCGTGTTCAACGTGGGCAGCGATCAGCCGGTGAGCATCCTGCAACTGGCCAAGCACGTGATCGCCGCCGTCAACCCAAAACTCGACATCGTGTTTCAAAGTTACGCCGAAGCGTACGATGCGGACTTCGAGGACGTGCGGACCCGCATTCCCGACCTGTCTCGCCTGCGGCGCACGATACGCTTTCGCCCGGAATTCGCTCTCGACGCGACGATCCTGGACGTCATCGAACAAACCCGCGCCCGCCGCCGATAGCCGAGCGGTGCTCGTCCCAACTAACCCGACGCGCCAGCGAGGGACAGTGGACGAAGATCCCTCGCTGGCGCGTCGGGTTAGTGTTGACGAATCCCCGCGTCGCGATATGGCAAACCTCGTCGGGGTGGAGTAAAATAAAACGTCCGCAATGGTCCACCGCTGGCCATTGCCGCACAGGCTGCAGGCGACAGTGGGCAAGCTGCCGCACGGGGCATTCACCTCCCAATTCGGACGACTTTGCCATGAACCCATCGAGCCCCGCTTGCCAGGGTATTGTTTCGCGCTCGTCGACCCCGTGCCTTTGCAATCATCGCCTCGGCTGGGTGGCCCCGACAACTTGTTGTCGGGGTGCCGAAGGCATACGAGGGTTACTCGATTCAATTGCGTACAAATCCGGTCGGAAATGGATCCGTCAGGCTAACCGGCCGCCACGAGCGTGGCAGTCACCTGGCGACCAACGTAGAGTCAACTCCTCTAATTGCTGCGCAACACCGACAACAAGTTGTCGGTGCCACCCCGACTTAATTCTCCAGCCTCCGGCCTCCGGCCTCCGGCCTCCAGCCTCGCGCCTCGGCTGGGTGGCCCCGACAACTTGTTGTCGGGGTGCCGAAGGCATACGAGGGTTATTCGATTCAACCAACTTTCGCTTCCGCGGACTGCGATCGTGGCAGCCGTCTAGCGACAAGCCCAACTTCAACACCTCTAATTGCTGCGCAACACCGACAACAAGTTGTCGGTGCCACCCCGACTTAATTCTCCAGCCTCCGGCCTCCGGCCTCCGGCCTCGCGCCTCGCGGCCCCGCCGCGGGTTTACGATGATCGAAATGCTGGTCGCGCTGGCCGCCACGTTAATCATGATGGGGGCCACGGTCGCGCTGTTTGGCGTCATTGCCGACAGCGTTACCGGCAGCCGCTCGCTCTTGGAAATCTCCGACCGTCTGCGCGCCTGCCGCAACCGCCTGCAAGCCGATCTGCAAGGCGCCACGGCCTCGATGAAACCGCCACTAAGGCCGGAAAGCGATGAAGGGTATTTGGAGATTATTGAGGGCCCGGCCTTCGACGGCCAAAGCAACATACCGACGCCAACGCCTCCCTTCAACACGCTGTTTGGCGACTGCGACGATGACCTGTTTTTGACCGTCCGCAGCCGGGGCGAGCCGTTTGTGGGCAAGTTCAACGTGACTGGAACGATCGAGTCGCAGGTGGCCGAGGTGCTGTATTTTACTGCACAGGATGGCCCGATCATTGATGCCACCACGTCTCCACCGCTGCGGCTCTTTACGCTCTATCGCCGCGTCCTGCTCGTGACACAAGGCGCTGGAGCGAGCTTTCCATCGACGGCCGACTTTTACGACCGATTCGACTTGTCGGGACGACTCGACACGACCACCATGACGATGATTCCCAACACGCTCGGGGATCTGACAAAGAGGGAGAATCGGTTCTCGCACTATGGCTTGAACCCCACTACGCCAACCTTTCCATTTGCCGTCAACCTTGCTGTGCCTCCGACCCCAGTTGGACGTCCAACCAGCAATGCCTCGCGCGTGGCGATGAC
>JBGQHN010000034.1:0-21038 GCA_041497975.1 Planctomycetia bacterium
AGACGTCTGCAACGCCCATCGCGGCGAGAACCCCAGCGTGGCATCGCCGCCAAAAATGCCGTCGGCGTGGCTGCTCAAGCCGGCCCAGCTGCGGGCCACGGCGCCATTGCAAAACTGGTAGCGATAGAACAAGTTGTACTGGTCGTTGGCCTTCCATGACACCGTCGACTGCTCGAGAAACGAGTTGGCGCTTTGCGTGTCGGTGTTTGTGTGCGCGGCAAACCAAAAGCCAAGCTCGTGCCGCTTGTAGAGATAACTGATCTCGCCGCGGATCTGCATCAAGTTCATGCTTACATAGAACTCGTCGTGCAGATAGTCGAACACGGCCCCGCCTTGAAGCCCCTGGTCGCATTGGGCCCGGTGGAACAAGCCGGTGGTGACGAAATACTGGGTGCGGCGATGCTGCAAGGGCCCGCTGCGACCTTCGAAGTCGCTGCCAACGATCGTTCCGCCTAGCTGATATCCGATGCCGAATCGATCGGACATGGGCGAGCCCCAGTTGACCCCGCCATGAAAGCCGAAATCGCCGTTGACGCCCAGATCGGTTGGGT
The DNA here is from genome assembly GCA_041497975.1 of Planctomycetia bacterium. GTDB lineage: Bacteria > Planctomycetota > Planctomycetia > Pirellulales > PALSA-1355 > PALSA-1355. Next base: position 552 of record JBGQHN010000034.1, read on the forward strand.
TCTTGAAGCCTTGCTTGCCAGTATACAGGCTCAAGTTCTCGCGCATCGCGGGGCTGAACAAATACGTCTGCCGCAGGCAGCAGCAGAAACAATCCATAAGATCGCGATAGCACGGCGCGCACCGATCGCAGCCGCCATAACCGTCGCCCGAGCAGCCATCGGACGCCTCGTCAACGAACCCGTCCGCAGGACCTTCGCCTTCGAAGGTCCCATCGATCGGGCCGTCGACGGGCATTTGTTCGGAAAACGGGTCGACCTGTTGTCCTGGCGGAATCGATTCGACGCCGGCCGGGTGCGGCACAACGCGGCTCGTGCGCCCTTCGTATGTGGACGGGCCGGATTCGTATCGCATGCGCTGGGCCATACCGCCGCGGCTATACGGCGAGTACAGATACCTGCGCTGCGGCTGCGATTGCCCAGGAGGCTGCTGCTCCGACGGAACCATCATCCGGGGAGCCGGATCGGGGCTGGCGTAGCTCGGGCCCGTCGAAGCGGCTTTGGGCTTGGGCTCGTAGCGAAACGTTTGGCCCGAGACCCCACGGATCGCAACATTCAACGCCACGCAAGCGCACAGGCTTCCCACCAGGCACTTGATGATCCGAGGGTTCATAACCGCACACCTGTTTCAAGGAACCCCCCTTCCTTATGGCGCGACGCAATGCACGCGCGCTCCCAGGCTGCGGCCATTTATCGGTATTGCGCGCGCGGAACTTCCGCCAAAACCGGAAATGTTTTCCCAGACCGCTCAGTCGCTCGATGCCAGCACCCCAGACGAGCTGGCGCGCGCGTTTGACACTACGTCGATGCCGGCGCGAACAAAGGCCTACGTGGAAAGACGTTCGGCTTCGCACAGCGCGCGCTCGAGGTCGTCCCTCAAATCCTCGAAGGCTTCCAGCCCGACCGAGAGACGGATTAAACCATCGCTGATCCCATGCGCCAGCCGGTGGTCGCGATGATAGCTAGCATGCGACATCGCGGCGGGTTGCTCGATGAGCGACTCGACCGCTCCTAAGCTGACCGCCAGACGGAAAAGCCGCGTCGATTCGGCCAAACGCTTGGCGGCGGCAAAGTCGCCTTTTACCTCGAAGCTCAGCATGGCGCCAAACGCGCCGTCCATCTGGCGCCCCGCGATCGCGTGGCCCGGGTGCTCCAGGCGGCCGGGATACAGCACGCGCTTAACGCGCCGGTCATCGGCCAGCCAGTCGGCGATTCGCGCCGCGGTGCGGGATTGCTCGCGGACCCTTAACTCCAACGTTTTGAGCCCGCGCGAGCAGAGATAGGACTCGAGCGGCCCCATGACGGCGCCCGTCGCGTTCTGGGTAAAATGCAGTTTGTCGAACAACTCTTGGTCCTTGACGACCAGCGCACCGCCCAAAACGTCCGTGTGTCCGCCGATGTACTTGGTCGCCGAATGCATCACGATGTCGGCGCCCAACTCCAGCGGCCGGGTCAGGACCGGCGTGGCAAACGTGTTGTCGACGCCCAACAACACTCCGCGCGCGTGAGCGATCTGAGCGCAGGCGGCGATATCCGTGATCGACAAGAGTGGATTGCCCGGCGACTCGATCCAGAGCATTTTGGTCTCGGGCCTGATCGCTCGTTCGAGGGCTTTTAGGTCGTTGCTTGTGGAAACGAGCGACACGCTGATACCCGCGCGATCGAGCACGTTGTGCAACAGGCGGTAGGTGCCGCCGTAGATATCGGTGCCGGCCACGACCGAGTCGCCGCTGGCCAGCAGCATCATGGCGCAGTGCGTGGCGGCCATGCCGGAAGCAAAAGCCAGCGCCCCCACGCCTCCTTCCAAGGCGGCCAGGGTGTTTTCAAAAGCCTTTCTGGTCGGGTTGCGGCTGCGCGAATAATCGAACGCGGCCCACGCTCCGGCGCCCGGCTGGACGAACGTCGTGGCCATGTGGATGGGCCGCACGACGGCGGCGGTTTGCGGGTCGGTCTCATCAGGGCCGTGAATGGCACGCGTGCGGAATTGCATGGGCTGGTGCGCCTCGTCAGTGCGGGGAATAATGGCAGGCGGTCAATGGATACCTACTGCTCGAGCGCCTGCTTCAAGTCGGCCACCAGGTCTTCGGGATTTTCGATGCCGCAGGCCAGGCGGATCATGTTGTCGGCAATGCCGTACTGCTGGCGCTCCTCGGGCGTGCATTCGTAGTAGCTCATCACGAGCGGCTGTTCAATGAGCGACTCGACTCCGCCCAAGCTAGGCGCGATGCGCGGAATGCGCACCGCGTCGACCACGGCGGCCGTTTGCCGCCAATCGGCGTCCTTGACGAGAAACGTCACCAGCCCGCCGAAGCCGCGCATCGTGCGTTTGGCCACTTCGTAGTAAGGATGGCTTTCCAACCCCGGATAGTACACGCGTTCGATGCGCGGATGCGCGGCCAGGAACTGGGCAACGGCCAGCCCATTTTGATTGTGGCGCTGCATCCGCAACTCGAACGTTTTGAGTCCGCGGGCCATGAGAAAAATGTTGTGTGGCGAATTGACGCTGCCCATGATGCCGCGCAGCTTGCGGACCGGCTCAAGTTTCTCCGCTGTTCCGACGAGCACGCCGGCCAAAAGGTCGTTGTGGCCGGCCAGGTATTTCGTGGCGGAGTGCAGCACGTAATCGATGCCAGCCGCGATGGGCCGCATGTTGTAGGGCGTGCCAAGCGTGGCGTCGATCACGGTTTCGACGCCGTGTTTCGACCCCAGCGCCGCGAAGCGCGCCAGGTCCACGACGCTCAAGTGCGGATTGGTCGGCGATTCGCTGACCAACAGGCGCGTGCGAGGCGTAATGGCGGCTTCCATGGCCGCGAAGTCGCAAGCGGGCACTTCGCGCGTTACCACGCCGAATCGCGAGAGGTGCTTGGCGCAGAACTCGCGGCTGCGGTGGTAGCATTCGTTGAAGAATACGACTTCGTCACCAGCGCTCAGCTTGGCCATCAACAGCCCGACGATGGCCGACATGCCGCTGGAGAACACCAGCGCCGTTTCGCCTCCCTCGAGCGCGGCGAGTTTGCGCTCGACGACTTTTTCGCTCGGGTTGCCGTAACGACCGTATTCCTCGCGCGGCAGTTTGCGTTCGATGAAGTCGATTACCGAGGCAGTGTCGGGAAAGGTGTACGTCGAGGCGCAAAAGATCGGATCGGTGATCGCGTTGGCGAATTTCTGGCGATCTTCGCCGCCATGGACCGCCACGGTGGAGAATCCGCTCTGCGCCGGATCGCCCGGGCGCGGGTCTTCGTTTTTGCTCATGATCGGTTTCGCATGCGCTTCCAAGAGGACGAACGGGAACAATGGCGTTGAGAGATCGTCCAACTCGTGGCAAAAAAAAACCGCGACCCTGCCCCAGGCAGTCGCGGCTCACTTTTGCTAGTTGAAATCGCCCTCCGGCAGTCAATGCGCCGGAAACCGATGGCACTTTAGCAGTCAGGCTGCAAGCGGCCGCAAATCCCACGTTCGAATTGTACTGTGGCGCGGTAGCCGACGCAAGCAAGTGCCGAAAATGGAAAAATGGACGTGCGGCAGGCCCGGGGCGAGTCGAGTTGCTTCAGGCCACCAGCCCGAGGCCGGCCGGGTCAGGGACACCGCCAAACCCCTTCCGCGTGATTTGGGATGTGGCTACTTGAAACCGATGACCGCCGACTTCGCGAATGCCGCAATCGTCAGATCGCTTGCTTCGGCGAGCGCGTCCATGGTCCATTCTCATCGTCGCGCCAAGCGTGCCAACCCAGTGGAAGATCGGCCAATTCTGCTAGTCTCGGTTCTATTCTGAGCATATGTTCAAGACTTACGACCGCGGCTTCCTTCACGCTCGGCTGGCCGCCGGGCGGATGAAACTGCCACGCGCCGTCCTCCTGGTCATGAGTGACGTAGTGCACCCAATCTTCTTCATCGAGAATGCGCACATTGGTGAAGACCGCAGTGTTCGGAGGGTCTAGATATGGCCATGGTTGGTTTGAGTTATTCAAGTTTTTTGCCCTTTCGTACATTATTCAGTCGAGATCGGACCTCGGCGTTGCTGTATGTGTTTGGGCCTCCCTTGGATTTGGGATAAACGTGATCAACTTGAGCCTCATTTGGAGGTGCAGGCACGCCTCGCCCACGTTGCTGTCCAGGAACTAACACTTCGCCAGTGCGATCATCTCGCAAGACGCCACCATTTTGCCGTTGATTCTCAGCGATCACAACCTTCTTTTGAGTCGAGGTAAAGTCCTTTCCAGTATTCGCTGCTGGAGGATCCTCAAGGTGCCCATACCGGCCACCTCTGCCTGGAGTAACTTCCTTTGTTGGCGGAGGTGGGGTTAAGGTCTGAGTTGCTTTGAGATTCGCCCCGAGCCCCAGCACGCCTGCGGCGACCTGTGCGCCGTTGCTGAGATTAACGCCGTTTTGACTGACGTCGTAGGCCCCCTGAACCACGCCCACCGCGTTGCCCGCGGCGTCAAAGGCAATCAATGCGCCGCTCGCGGTCTTGGCAATCGAGCCGCCCTTGCTCAGGGCCGACGCGATGCCGCCAGTCCCAACAGCGATGAGCACCTCGCCACTTGCCGTGGCGATCGTCACCGCCGTGTCGTATCCCCTGGCACGATCCTCCTTGGTGACGCCGAGCAACTCAAGTTGGCTAGCGCTCAATCCAAGCGTGGCGACGTTCTTGATCGCTGTCGCCGAGGCGTTGACCAGTGCCTTACCACCGGTCCCGAGCCCCGCGGCCGCAGCGCTGGCGACTTCGCCCGGAAGTCGCGCCGCGGATTCGAGGTCAGCGGCCAGGCGGCTCGAGCGGGCCATGCCTGGCGTGGTGCCGCCGGTCAGATCAGCCACGGCCTGGTTGCGTCGGATCACCGCGTCAAAGAACGACGACGACCGCGCCGCGTCACTCGACCCGCCCGCGCCGCCCGTTGGCGACCACCAGCCGCGGTTCTGCGGAAATGCTCCGCGTGGGTGTTTGGCCGCATTCCATTGGGCTTCCTGAAGCTGCGAGCCTTCGGCAAGCCACTGCGCGCGCTCTTGCGCTTCGGCGGCTTCCGCCTCAGATGCCAACAGGCGCCGCAGTTGGCTCTCGTGGCGCGGGGAAATCGTGGCCAGCCATTCCAATTGCTCGCGCTGGGCCCTGGCGTCCGCTTCCTCGCTCAATTGACAATGCAGTCGGCGTTCGTGCTCTGGCGAGATGCTCGCGAGCCATTCCAGGTGCTCGCGATTGGCTCGCGCGTCAGCCGCTGCCCTGGAAGCGCTCGGGACGGGCTTGCCAAGCAACGCCTGCGCGAATAGCCAAGCCTCGCTCGGTGGTGATGCGCCGGCTCCTGCTACACCCGCTACCTTGCGGAAATTGCGATCCATCAAACCTCTCCTCCCTTGCGCAACAAAAAAGAGCCCGTGGCCGGCGTGCGCCTGGAAAAGCGCACACCAGCTACGGGCTCTTTGGATACTCGTTGTCTGTGTCGAGCTCGCTCGGATACCCCGGTCACGCGTGGTGACCGTGCTCAGCGATCATCTCGCTCAGCAGGTGTGACACTAGCAAAACCGGTGGCCACATTTCTAGATGACGAAGTCGGTGGCGAGCGTGTTGATTGGGTGCGCTGCCGATAGACACTCAGCCGACGCCCCGGCCAAGGGCATTTGCGGCCGAACAGGGCAAAGTCTTGATGTTTTTGGCCCAGGATTTGCCATTTTTTACATCCAGGCGCGCGAGCGAGCGGAGCGTGCGGGCTGGGGCGGATAGACCACTTGGTGGGTCAGGCTACATCCGATCAATAAACCAGCTTGCCCAGCGCGAATAGTTTACCTGACGCGTAACGTGCGAACATTTGACTTTCCTTAGCTGACGGGTAGACTCGATCATGTCCCGCATCGACGTGACCAATCCTTTGCTTCCAGAAGCCTCTCCGTGCAAGACGCGGGCGGGGCTTTTTTTGTTTGTTATTCACGGCGTCGCGCCCAGTAGCGAGTCTCTCACCTTTTCGTTTCGGGGTTCCATCATGTTCCGGATCGGCTTGTTTCTGGCCCTGTCCTTGACCGCAAATATCGTCTCGGCCCAGCAATGGGCAGAGAAAATGTTCTCCGAACGAAGCGTCGACTTCGGCACGGTGGCCCGGGCCGGCAAGGTCGAACACCAGTTCGTGATCAACAATTTGTACAAAGACGACGTACACATTGCCTCCGTGAGGTCCAGTTGCGGTTGTACGCAGCCGCGGATCAGCAAAGACACGCTCAAGTCGCACGAGCAAGGCGCCATCATCGCCGCCTTCAACACGCGCGCTTTCAGCGGCCAGCATGGCGCGACGGTGACGGTCACGATCGACCGGCCGCAATATGCCGAAATCACGTTGAACGTCAAAGGCTACATCCGCACCGATATCGTGCTCGACCCCAGCCAGGTCAATTTCGGCTCGGTCGCCGAGGGCGAAGCGTCGGCTAAGAAAATTCGCATTCAATACGCCGGGCGCAACGATTGGAAAATCACCGGCGCCAACAGCATTTCGCCCTATTTGACCGCCGACGTCAAGGAAATCTCGCGGTCGGCGGGCCGCGCAACCTACGAGCTGGAAGTGCAACTTAAAGAGGGAGCACCGGCCGGCTACCTGCAAAATCAACTGCTGCTGACGACCAACGATCGCCGCGGAACGAAGTTTCCGGTAAACGTCGAGGGCTTGATCGTCTCGGAACTCACGGTGAGCCCCACCACGCTGATGTTGGGCACCGTGCCACCGGGCCAAAAAGTCACCAAGCAACTCGTCGTCAAGGGCGCCAAGCCGTTCAAAATCATCGAGATCCGCTGCGACAACGAGGCGTTCACGTTCCAGCCCTCGCAGGAATCGAAGAACTTGCACCTGGTTCCGGTCTCCTTCGAAGCCGGGGAAGCGACGGGCAAAATCAATCAGAAGATCGAGATCGTCACTGACCTGGGCGGCCAAAAAACCGCCACGCTATCGGCGATCGGCCAGATCAGCGCGCCCCTGGCCGGCAACTAGTCCGCCGCGCCGCTACAACAAATGGAATCGGGCTGGTGGATTTGCCGCCAGCCCGATCTTTTTTGCGCGACCCCAGGCGATCGACACCAGTCGGCGGCGGCAGCCGCAAAGCGCTTCGGGGCGGTAGTTTGTAGCGGTTCTTCCGCGCACAGCGATTGATATCGACCTTTCTCTTGCGCCAGGCTCGTCGCAGTGGCGCGCGCCGGGGCCGAAAAGCGAAACCCTAGCGGCAAACGTCGGACGTTTCACGATTCGTCTGCAAACGTCCGAAACTTTGTCAAGGAGCGACAGCGGGCTCGCCGCGACCTTCCTCTGGAGTCCGCCGCACGTCGGAACAAGGTTCGTCGGGACACCCAGGTGCAATGGATCGTGAAGGAGAAATACCCATGCAAAAGAAAACGGTTCGCCACCCCCCACCGAAGGTGAGAGCGACGCTTTACTTGTCAGCCGACGTGCTCAACGAGGCTCGCAATGCCGCCGTCTACCTGGCTGGCTATCCGGCCCGCATGACCCTGACCAAGCTGGCCGAAGACGCGCTGCGGCACGAACTCGAGCGGCTGAAGCATCAGTTTAACGCGGGTCAAGACTTTCCGGACCGCACCGAGGACCTGCGAGGCGGCCGGCCGATTGCTGCATAGGAGGCCCATGATGGCACGCATCACCACCCAATCCGGCAAATCAACCGATCGCGAGCAGTTGCGCCGCGAATTGCTCAAGCTAATCGTGAAGAACGAGGCGACACGCCGCGAATCGAGCAAGGCGCAAGAGAAGTGAAGGGCTTGTCAGCCATCGGGATCTGCTTGTTGGCTACATTACCGGCGGTTGCGCAACACCCGGCCACTGGGACGCTCGGCCCCGGCTCCGTCGGCGCCGTCGTCGATACCTTCGCGCGGTCGTCGCCCCCCAATGTCCACCCTGCCGTGGCGCGCATCGTGGCGCCGAGCAACGGCAGTATCTCGTACGGCTCGGGCACGCTGGTTTATGCAAACGACCAGTTCGGACTCGTGGTCACGAACTGGCACGTGGTCAACGAAGCCACTGGGCCGATCTCGGTGCACTTTCCCGATGGCTTCTATTCGCTGGGCACAGTCCAGCAAGTGGACCGGGACTGGGACCTGGCGGCGATCGTGGTGCGAAAACCCAACGCGAAGCCCGTAGCCTTGGCGGACGCCGCGCCGCGACCCGGCGAGGTATTGACCATCGCCGGTTACGGGTCCGGCAATTATCGCGCGGCCAGCGGGCAGTGCACGCAGTACGTGGCGCCGGGGACGCGCTTTCCCTTCGAGATGGTCGAGGTGGCCGTCTCGGCACGCCAGGGAGACTCCGGCGGACCGATTTTTAACGACAAAGGAGAACTCGCGGGCGTGCTGTTCGGCGAGGGCCATGGTAGAACCTCGGGCAGCTATTGCGGCCGGGTGCGTTGGTTCCTGTCGAGCGTCGTCCGTGAATTGCCCGACAATTCGTCGGTAGTGGCAGCAGGTCCGCTCCAAAGAGTTCCGCCGCGGCCCTCACCGTCCGAAGCGGATCACCAGCCGAGGGTTGTCGCGCTTTCGCCTACGCCTTTTGTCGAGACCCGCGCGGCTGACGGCGTGGCCCGTGCGGCCTTGTCGGCTGCGTCTAGCCCGGCAACCGCGGCAGTTGGAGCCGGCGTCCGCCCGGCGGAACCCTCGCCGCCTGCGGCGCAGTACTTCGGCTGGGAGGATATCGCCGGCAAAACTTTGGGCGAGCAAGCCAAGACGGTATTGGCGGTGATCGGCGTCTTGGCGATGCTTCTACACGTATTGCGGTGGATGAGCACCGAACCGGCGAAAGCATAATCCAGCCCTGTGCCAAGACTTGCTGCTCCTCGGCCGACGTAAATGGGTCACCGACGTCACTGGCCACCGTGCCGCCGAAGTATTGACACTGCTTGCATGGCGTGCCTAGGATCGTGATACGGCTCTAGTCGGGAGACTATCTCCAAATGCTCGCTCGCAAGTGGTTTACAGGTTGCCTGGCGCTGGTGGTTCTTGCCCGCGGAGTACATTGCCTGTACACCGAAGTCAGCGTATGCGCTTTGGAATTGGCGCAGCACGAAACGCAGCCGCTGTCCGATCCTGGGGCAACCGATCCGAACGAATCGGGTTGCCTATGCAAGGGCGCGACAGCGACCGCGCCATGCCCGACTGCTGATTTGCAAGTTCAGAGCAAACTCATCTCGCCCGCCGACATCATGCCGTCGCCGATCGATCTGGTTCCTCAAACGCAAGGCGAAGCGACGGCGCAAGATCGCGTCTGGCCGCCGCCGCGCTCGGGGAACATGCTGCGCGCTATGTTTGCCAGTTGGCAGATCTGAACTGCCCTCCCATGTCGAGTTTTTGCAAGGCGGCTGCGCGCTTGCGCGCGCACGAGGCCGCTTCGACCGCCCTTTTTGATGCATGGGGAAGCAATTCCAATGGCTTATCTTGCCGCCCGACGGCTTCGAGATGCTTGGACGATAGTCGGCTTTGCCGCGGCCGCGATCGGCGTGGTGCTGCTCGCCTGGATTGTCGTGCAAGCCAATCGGCCGTCCAACATTCGCGACCAAAAGTCCACGGTTGACGTTCGAGTGCCGTCGACCGATGGATATGCCGCGGTAGGCGTGGAGCGCACGGACCTCGGCGCGGCCGCGGGCATCCAAGTCGAAGGCGCCCGACTACTGCCGATGGAGGAATCGATTTCCTGCTATGGCAGCGCCAGTTTCAACTTGAACAAGTACGTCATGGTGCCACCCAGGGCTGACGGCATCTTGCGGAAGATTGCCGTCGACGTTGGCTCGAAGGTCCGCTCCGGCGACGAGTTGGCGATCGTAGATTCGCAAACGATGGGGGACCTCAAAGCTTCGTACATCAAGTCGCTTGTGCACGAGGAACATTTGCGCTGGCAACTCGAAAGCTTCAAGGCCGCCGGCCAGGGCATCGCCACCAAAAACGTGCTCGAAGCACAACATCTTCTGGAAGAACAGCTCACCGACACGGCGCGACTCAAGGATCGGCTCGATAACTTCGGCCTGTCGCCGGCGCAAATCGAGACGATCGTCAAGACCAAGGACGTTAGCGTGCGGCTAAGCGTCCTGGCGCCGCGCGATGGAGTGGTCGTGGACCGCAAGGCAGTCGAGGGACAGGCCGTGCAGACGACGTCGATGCTGTTTGCGATCGCGGATCTCGACACAATGTGGGTGCAACTCAACGTCTACGAACGCCATTTGAATCAAATTCGCTTGGGGCAACGCGTGGAATTCTTTCCCGACGGACTGCCCGGACAAGCCTTTCACGGCCAGGTGACCTGGGTCAGCCCGGAAGTCAACCACGAAACCCGTACCATCCAGCTTCGCACCGAAGTGGCCAATCGCGACGGCGTGCTGCGCGCCAACATGTTCGGCAGGGGAGAACTGCCCGCCGCCGAGCCGCGCCAGCGACTTGTGGTGCCACGTTCGGCTGTCCAATCACACCAGGGTGGCCATATCGTCTTTGTGCAGAAACCGGATGGCCTGTTTGAGGCGCGGAAGATCGAGATTGGACTCAAGAACGAACAGTTTTGGGAGATCGCCGCGGGGCTCGAACGTGGCGAAATGGTTGCCACGAGCGGAAGTTTTCTGTTGAAGTCGAATTTGGAAAACCCCGAGTTCGGCCGCAAGGTCGACTAAATACGTCCACGCGATGAATGGAGCGCTGCCCATTCCCAACGGAGGCAAGTCGCGAAGCACTTGCCGGCGAAGCGCACCGATACTTTGGTGTCTTTATTAAAGGCGACGCGGGCACGCTGACATGCTGGACCACATTATCAAGTTCAGCCTCGACCACCGGCTGCTCATGCTGGTCCTGGCGGGCATCCTGCTGGCAACCGGCCTGGCCGCGTTCGAACAGTTGCCGATCGACGCCTTTCCCGACACGACTCCCGTGATGGTGCAAGTCAACACCACGGCTCCCTCGCTCGGCCCCAGCGAAATCGAAACCCAAATCACTTATCCGTTGGAACAAGTTGTCGCCGGCTTGCCGGGCTTGCAGGAAGTGCGGTCGTTGTCGAAAGCCGGCCTTTCGCAAATCACGGCCGTCTTCGCTTCGGGAACCGACATTCTTCGCGCGCGGCAACTCGTCGGCGAGCGCATTGCCGTCGCCGACTTGCCCGATACGACTGGCGTCAACAAGCCGACCTTGGGGCCGATCGCCACCGGTCTGGGCGAAATCTATCACTACGTTGTGACCAGCGACCGGCACGACTTGACGGAGCTGCGCGCTATCCATCACTGGATCGTCAAAGCGCAGCTACGCACCGTAAGCGGCGTGGCCGAAGTGAACACCTGGGGAGGTTACGAAAAACAGTATCACGTGCTCTTCGATCCGACGCGCTTGATGAAATATGACCTGGTGCTGGGCGACGTCGTCGCGGCGCTCAAGGCCAACAACGCCAACGTCGGCGGCGGAAGCATATCGCGGGCTGGCGAAACGCAACTCATCCAGGGCCTCGGGCGATTGACCTGCGTCCGCGACATTTCGAATATCGTGCTCAAGGAACACCTCGGCCAGCCAGTTTTCGTGCGCGACGTGGCGGACGTCGAAATCGGCCACGAAATTCCCTCGGGCGCCGTCACCGCGCAAGGCAAAGGCGAAGTGATTCTCGGCATGGGCTTCATGTTGATGGGCGAAAACAGTCGCGAGATCAGCGAGCGGTTGCGGGCCAAGATGGCCGAGATTCGGGCCGCGTTGCCCGCGGGAGTGCACATTCAGGAAGTGCTGGCCCGCACGGACCTGGTGGACGAAGTGTTGGCCACGGCGCGCCACAATCTGCTGCTGGGCGCGGTCCTGGTCGTGGCCGCGCTGTTTGCGCTCGGCGGTTCGCTGCGGGCCGGGCTGATCGTGGCCACTGCCATTCCGCTGTCTTTCCTCTTCGCCGGAAACTTGATGCTGCAGGCGGGAATTGCCGGAACGCTGATGAGCCTGGGCGCCATCGATTTCGGCGTTATCGTCGATAGCTCGGTCATCATGGTCGAGAATTCCGTGCGGCACCTGTCCGAGAACCGCTCTGGCCGCCGCGCCGTTGACGTCGTCCGCGAAGCCTGCGTCGAAGTCCGCAAGCCCACGATGTTCGGCGAACTGATCATCATGATCGTCTACCTGCCGATCCTGACTCTGGAGGGCGTCGAGGGCAAGCTGTTTCGGCCGATGGCATTGGCCGTGTTGTTTGCATTGGCCGGCTCGTTGGTGCTGTCGCTGACGTTGATGCCTGCCTTGACCAGTTTGTTTTTGCCCGAGCGCATGTCGGCCAAAGAGCCCGTTCTGGTGCGGCTTGCACAACGGCTTTACCGACCCGTGTTGCATTGGGTGCTTGGTCATCGACTGGGCGTGATCCTGCTGGCGCTGGGCGTTGCCGCCGGCGCGGCGATCGTGGGCCAGGAACTGGGAACTGAATTCATCCCCAGGCTCAACGAAGGCTCGGTCGTCATCGCGACGCAGCGGCTGGCCAGCGTCTCTCTCGAGGAGTCCGTGCGCTACGGCACTCAGTTGGAAAAACTCCTGCTCGAGAAGTTTCCCGATGAGATCAATCACATATGGACTCGCACCGGAACCGCCGAAGTGGCCACCGACCCCATGGGTTTGGATCAAAGCGACGTCTTTATCACGCTTAAACCGCGTGCGCAGTGGAAGCAAGCCGCAACGCAAGACGAGCTGGTCGCCCGCATGCAACAAGCCGTGGAAGGCATGCCGGGCATGGCCACGCTGTTCACCCAGCCGATCGAACAACGCATCAATGAAATGATCGCCGGAATTCGCGCCGACTTGGGGATCAAGGTGTTTGGCGAGGATTACGATCGGCTGGTGGAATACACCCAGCAGATTGCGCGCACGGTCGCCGCCATTGAAGGGGCCACGGACGTTGTTCCCGACCAGCTCGCGCGGACTTCCGTGGTGCGGATTACGGTCGATGAAGAGGCCCTGTCGCGGTACGGCATTCCGCGGCGTGACGTGCTCGACATCGTGCAGGCGCTGGGCACGCCGCGCGTGGGCGAGGTTTACGAAGGACAGCGCCGCTTCGGACTCGTGGTGCGGCTGGCCGAAAAATATCGCGACGATGCCGAATCGCTCGGCCAGATCCTCGTCGGGTCTCAAAAGGGAGCCCGCTTGCCGCTGTCGCGCCTGGCCCGCATCGAACGCGTCGAGATGCCGACGGTGATTTTTCGCGAATGGGCCAAGCGGCGGATGCTCGTGCAGTGCAACATTCGCGGTCGCGACACCGGGTCGTTCGTGGACGAAGCGAAGCGGCGCGTGGCCGAGGTGACCAAGACCTGGCCGGCCGGCTACCATGTCACGTGGGGCGGCCAATTCGAGCACATGCAGCGCGCCCATCGGCGCTTGTTCATCGTCGTCCCGTTGGCGGTGCTTTTGATCTTTATCCTGCTGTACACCACGTTCAACAGCCTGCGCGATGCGCTCTTGATCTTCAGCGGCGTGCCGTTTGCCGTGGTCGGCGGCGTGGTCTCGCTGTACGTGGCCGGACTGCCGTTTTCCATCTCCGCGGCGGTCGGATTCGTGGCGCTGTTCGGCGTCGCGGTGCTCAACGCCCTGGTGTTGGTCTCCTACATCCGTAAACTGACCGAGCAGGGCCGACCCTTGGATCAAGCGATCTACGAGGCGGGCGTGATGCGGCTGCGGCCCGTGCTGATGACCTCGACCACGGCGGCCTTGGGTTTTGTGCCGATGATGCTGGCCACGTCGGTGGGGGCCGAAGTACAGCGGCCTTTGGCCACCGTGGTCGTCGGCGGAATTACCAGCGCGCTGGCCTTGACGCTGTTGGTTTTCCCGGCGTTGTATTCGCTCTTCGGCCGACGCGTTTCCCAAAAAGCTTGAACCGCTCCGCCTCGCCGCCCGCCTGAACATCCTCGCGGCCGGCTCTCCAAGGAGGACATCGGTTGCGGTAGAATACAAAACAGTGTCGGCGGGCAAACCGCGCGCGGGCACTCGACGGTCCGACGCGCGATTATTTCGACAGAGCGGTCGGCCGCCTTCAGGATGAAGCCTCATGACCCGAATGGTCCAACACGCGGCAACCGAAGGCCAGTTTGAACCGCTGGACGTTGCGTCGCTCGAACGAGCAATCCGCGCGACCGATTCGGCGGCCTTTCTTGTCGCCCCGCGGATTTTGCGGCGCGTGATCAAGCAAGACGCCGGCGTCAGCGGCATCGGCTTGCGCGTACCCCACCGCAAGACCTATGTCATTGCGGCCGACAAGCTGCTGCTGATCGTCGATCGGACGGAACTGGATCTGCCGGCCGATGCCGAGCTTCCCCGGCACGTCATCTTGATTGCCCGGCCCACGGCCGAGGCGCTGGACGAGTTGCGTCCGACCGAAGTGCTGTATAAATTCTGGCGGCAATTGTTCCACGCGCGCGTGCATTGGACGCTCGACCAGTTGATTGCTGAAGGACGGCTCGGTGAGGCCGAGATTCGCAAGCGGATCCAGCACATCGGCCAGGCGGAGTTTCAAGAAATTCGTTCCGTGCTGCGGCAAGAAGACTACCTTCTGCCGCCGAAGTCCGACCTGACGGTGTATGTCGAGTTCGTCGCGGTCTACTGGGAGTTGCGGTTCTTCGTCCCCAGTTTCGTGCGGCTCTATTTTCCCTCGCTGGAGGATCTGGCCCAGGTCGAGGACGTACTCAGGCGCGACATCGATTGCGAGGCGTTGTTGGCCGCCACGCGCCCGGCCGGAGCCTCCGACCCCAATTTCGCGCTCGAAGTTCCTAGGGCTGAGCGCGCGGTATTCATGGATCGCTTCGACGATGCGCCACCCGCGGCGCCGCCCGCGCGACTGCCGGCGCGGGAGCGTTCGGACCGGACGACGACGACGCTCATGGGCAAGGCCGATCGCGTCGGCAAACTGGGCAACCTGGTGCGCGCCGCAATTCTGCGCACGCGCGCCGCCCACTACGCCAGTCCCGATCTGGCGCAAGCCGCCCGCGAGAAAGCGCGGTCCGAACTGGGCCGGCTGGCCCGCCGATTGCAAGCGGCGCTCGGCTTTACCGACAACGAAGCCGACGAGTGGACGCGGTCGCTCGTTTCACTGCTGGAGCAATCGGCCCGCGGCTTTTGGACGGCCGAGGCGCGGATGCTGTACGACTTGCAAAAGGTGTGCGTCGACCACGAGCGCGGAATCTACACGCTGGACGCGATCGGCTGGGCGCTATCGCTCGGGCGCAAGCCGCTGAAGCGGTTCTTGCCGGGCCAGCGCGACGTCATGATCTCGAAGCACTTGCGCAGCGCGGCCCACCGCTTGCGGTCGGCCAAACTTTCGCAGCGGTCTCGTAGCCGGCTGGCCGCGCTTTTGCAATCGGCCGTGCACCGCGCCGAAGCCAGTTTGCGGGCCCGCTTCAAGCCGCTGGTGGATCGGGCGCTCGATCGAGTGAAACTGCTGCCGCAAAACCCGCCCGAACGTGTCGCGCGCAAGAAGCTGGTAGATCAAATCCTGGACCGCGTCGTGGAGGCAGGCTTTTTGTCGATGGGCGACGTTCGCGACGCCCTGTCGCGCAACAACCTCAAGTTGCCCGACCTGGCGGGAATCCGTCAATTTTTTCTGGGCGATCAACTGCTGCAAGCAGATCGCCAACTCGCGGCCAGTCTCGACGGGGTGTACCGCGGCGGTGAAGTGTACCGTCGCTGGCCGCAACGACTCAGCTCGTTGGCTTTCGGCACGCCGATTGGCCGTTTCCTGACGCGGTATGTCGCCCTGCCCTTTGGCGGTGCATTTCTCGTGCTCAAAGGTCTCGAGGAAGTGCTGCTGATTGTCGCCCCGGACGTTGCCAAGACGGCCCACCAGATGGTCAGCCTGCCGGTGGTGCTGACATTTGGCTGCCTGCTGTTGGGCTTTTTCTATCACCAGCGATTCAGGGCGTTGTGCACGCAAGCGGCATTGCGCGCTGCCAGGGGATTTCGCCGCATCTTCATGGACGTGCCCGCTTGGGTGCTGCGACTGCCCCTGGTGCAACGAATCGTCGGCAGTTGGCAGTTCAATTTGTTCAAGCGATACGTGTTCAAGCCGCTGGTGATCTCGGCATTGGCGGCGCCCTTGATCGCCGCGGTGTCCGATCGCGAAGTCACGCTGGGCGGCTCGCTGGTGATTTTCGTCATCGTCAATTTGGTGCTCAACTCGCGCATCGGCCGCAACGTCGACGAACTGGTCACCGATTGGGTCGTTCTCACCTGGCACCGGATTCGGATTCACGTTTTTGCCGCGCTCTTCCGCTTCGTGATGGACTTGTTCAACCGCATTCTAGAGGCCATCGAGCGCCTGCTCTACACGGTCGACGAATGGCTGCGGTTTCGGGCGGGCGAACGGCGAAGCGCCACGGTGGCCAAGGCCTGCCTCGGTTCGGTCTGGTTCTTCGTCAACTACGTGATCCGCTTTTGTGTCAACCTGATGGTGGAACCGCAGGTCAATCCGATCAAGCACTTCCCCGTGGTGACGGTCTCGCACAAGCTGCTGTTGCCCGTCATTCTGGCGCTGCAACACGCGCTGGAGGGACCGCTGGGCTCGGCCTGGGCGTGGGTCATTGCCGTCTTCATCCAGTTCCTGTTTCCCGGCATCTTCGGCTTTTTGGTGTGGGAGTTGAAAGAGAACTGGCAGCTGTATGCCGCCAATCGCCCCCAAAACTTGCGGCCGGTGCTGATCGGACATCACGGCGAGACGATGATCCAGTTTCTCAGGCCCGGCTTTCGCTCCGGCACGATCCCCAAGCTATATGCCAAGCTGCGGCGAGCGGGCCGCAAGGCATATTGGACGCGCAACTGGAAAGCATATATCAAACACCGCGACGCGCTGCACCAGGTCAACGAAGCGCTGCGAAGGTTTGTCGACCGCGAACTGTTGGAGCTATTGCACGAAAGCCGCAGTTGGGCCGACCGTTCGATCACGACCGGCGAAATCCACTTGAGCTGCAACCGGATTCTAGTGGAGCTGTATTGTCCGGAATTGGCCGAAGAGAGCATGTGGCTGGCCTTCGAGGAGCAATCCGGCTGGCTCGTGGCCGGAATCCATCGCAGCGGGTGGTCCGACAACTTGTCCTATGCCCGTCGACACACGTTGGCCAGCGGCCTGGCAGGCTTCTATAAGATGGCGGGCGTGGACCTGGTGCGCGAGCAGATCGATGAGCGGCTCGGGCCCTCGTCGCGCGGATACGAGATTACCGACAGGGGCCTCGTGGTCTGGCCCGATCAGGAGGAGGGGCCTCCGCAGATCTATCCGATCAGAGATTGGCCGGCATTGGACGAGCGGCTTGCAGCCGAAGGGGTCTCCCTGGCGGACCGCGGCCGCTGGGTGTTTGCCGCCACGCCCATCTCGTGGAGGCGCTGGGTCGTCACTTGGGAACTGGACCAATTAGGCGGGTTTTCCAAACATCACGTGCTGGAAAACATGTACCTGCTGCCGGGCTGAAAGGGGCGAATTTGTCGGCCTGGGTGGCCGGCCCAAGCTGCCGGACTATTTGAGCGATTCGAGATACGCGATTACGTCGCGCAGCTCAAGCGGTGACAGCGACTTTTCCAGTCCTTGCGGCATGATCGAAGTCCCAGTCGGCGCAAGTTCCTCAATGTCGCCGCGATCCACTCGCAACTCGACGCGATCGGCCGTGCGCAGATAGATGGCCGTGGCCGTCTCTCGGCTCAGCATTCCACTCTGGACTTTGCCGTCCTTTGTCACGGCATTGAAGCTTTCGAAGCCGCGCGCCAGGCTGGCGCTGGGAAACACGATCGCTTCCACCAGGTCGCGGCGGGTGCGAATCTGGCCGATCTTGGAAAGCTCCGGGCCGATCCTTTCGCCCCTGTCCGCGATGCGGTGGCAGGACGAGCACGCACCGCGGGCGCTGAAGAATACCTCTTCGCCCTTGGAGGCATCGCCGCCGCCGGCCGCTGCTTCCAGCGATTCCAGCTTGGCGGTACGCGCCCGCTCGTCCGGCGGCCGCTTTTCGAACAGTTTTGCGGCGGCCGACTGTACCTGTGCCGGATAGCCCTTAAGGGCCTCGCGCAGGCTGTCGGCCGGAATCCCCATCAGCGCCGGCGAATTGGCCAGCACTTCGACAAGCGCCAATCCGGTCGGGGCGTTGGTATCACGCTCGAAGGCGCGCACGAGCCACGCGGCTTCCAACGGTCCGCAATGTTGAAACAGTCCTGCGACGTCGGCGCGCTCGGCGGTGCTCAGTTCGCAGGTACCCAAGGCCTCGGCGGCGGCCAGCCGGTCGCGCGCCGGGTTGTCGCCGGCCAACTGCGCGCGAAGAAATGCAAAGCCGGCGTCAGGCAACAGCGGCTTGGCCTTCGCCGCGGCGCACCAGGCCGCCACTCGCAATTCAGACGACCACCCAGGGTCGAGTCCGATCTCGATCAGCCGCACGGCAAAAGGCCTGGCGTCGAGAGCCGATGCGGTCACGATGGCCTGCCGCACCACATCGCCATCCGTGGCCGTCAGGTTTTTGAGCACGCAGTCGGTCCATGCCGCGGTGGCATTTTCCAATTCGCATTCGGCGATCGTTTCCAAAAGCATCAAGCGCGTGGCCTTGCACGTGGCGTCGCCGCGGAGGGCGTCGGCCACGGATTTTTGCACGGCCGGCCGGGCAATCAAGGCCATGACGGCGCCTCGCGCGGTGGCCAATTGATTGGCCGAAGGGTCGGCCAGCGCCAGCCAGGTATCGATGGTGCCCGTCAACGCGTCGGCCCAATCGGGATGTTTGGCCAGCACTTCCACAATGCTGCGCAACAATGCGGCGTCGTCGGTCGCCAATAGCGGCGCAACGATTTCGCGAGTCAGGCCGCCGGCGTCCATCTGATCGAGCGCCACCAGCGCGCCCCGCCGCACGCTCGAATGCTCATGCGCAAGGCCGGCCCGCGTGGCCCGCGGATCGTTGATTTCTATGAGCGCGTAAATCAGGGCGTGTTCGAGGAACCGATCGGCCGGTTGTTGCAGTGCGTTCAACAGGGCCGGCACCGCGGCGGCCTGCCCCAGGCGCCCCAACGCGGTGGCCGCCTCGCGCCGCACGGCCGGTTCGTCTTGAGCGACCATGTCGATCAGCACCAGGATGCTCTCGGCGTCGCGCAAGTCGGAAACAGCGTGCGCCGCGGCTTGGCGCACGGGAGCTTCGTCGTCTGCCAGAGCCTGGCGCAGCAGCAAACGCGCGTTCTCGGACCCGATGCGGGCCAGCGCCCAGACGGCATTTTGGCGGGCGCGGTAATCGGTGCTTTCGAATAAGGCGGTTGCCAGCGAGCCCATCGCCCCGTCGCCGCGCGTGGTGAGTACTTCGATGGCCCGCTCGGCCACCACCGGTCGCGAGTCGGCCAACAAATCGGCCATTTCGGTGTCCGACGTTTTAGCCCAATCGATCCGCAAACCGTGCGGATCCGCGACGCGGGCGCCGTCTTTGCGGCGGATTCGATAGATGGCGCCGCCCACATCGGGCTTGGCAATCTGCGAGGTTGGGCAGCCGATGCGAAACCATCCGCCGGTGTCAACCACCAGCAGGCTGCCGTCGGCATCTTGGAGCACGTCGGTGGGATGAAAATCGGCAGCCGTCGAAACCAGAAAGTCTTCGTCGACACAAGTGAACGTCGCCCCCTGCCTCGCCAGCACGTGCCGCAACACTTTGTGCGTGTTGAACTGGGTTGAATATAAATTGTCGCGATAGTCCTCTCCCCAATCGCTACCGACGTAGCGAGCCAGGCCCGAGGGCGCCGTCACTCCAAAGCGACTCAGGGCTGGCAGAAAATCGCCGGTGCGCTTGAACTCGCTGGTGCAGGGATGCTTGCGCGGATAAACGCCGCCGTGCACGAAATGCACCAGGGCGTCGTGCCGGACGCTGTCGGGATTGTAAAAGGTCATGGTGCCAATCGTGTCGCCCTCAGACGTGAAGGCGACTTCCACCGGGTTGTCCATGCCGCCGCCGCAAAACACCTCGACGTTGCCGCCGTCGGGCCGGCAGGAAAACACGCGCGCGGCCAGGCCTTTGCTCGAAGTCAGGCCGGCGCCGTCCTTGAATTCGTAACCGTGGCGGCCATCGCACCAGGCGACGCGCCCCGTGGGCGTGATGAAACAGCCGTGAATGTCGGCGGCGTTGCCAATGAAGCCGAACTTCTGCACGAGCTCTTCGCGCCGGTCGGCTACGCCGTCGCCGTTGGTGTCTTCCAAGCGCCAGATGCTGGGCGGGCTGGCGACGTACAGCGCGCCGCGGAACCAGGCCGCCCCCTGGGGAAAAGTCATCTTGTCGGCGAACAGCGTGCCCCGGTCGAAGCGGCGGTCGCCGTCGGTGTCCTCCAACATGCGGATCATGTTGGGCAGTTGCTTGAGCAATTCGTCGGCCGGCAGGTTCAACCCCGCGTTGTCAGCCACGAACAACCGCCCGCGATCGTCGAAACCGGCCATGACCGGATGTTCGACCAAGGGAGCCGCCGCGACCAGCTCGACGCTAAAACCGTCCGGAACTCGCAACGTGCTCAGCGTCGTGGCGGGCACATCGGCTCCTAAAGCCCGAAACGAGCAC
>JBGQHN010000035.1:0-20994 GCA_041497975.1 Planctomycetia bacterium
GCCGCTAGCCACTGGGGAAGATCTCCTTGTGGCGGCCCGGGCCGGGTCTACACTGATGAACGGACAATCCCTGGTAGGGTGTGTCCAGCGGAGCGCAGACGCACCCTGCAATTCGGCTCGTCGCGCGCTCGGGATGCCGACCGCCGGCACGGGAAATTCGCAAATTCGCGTTTTTCTCTCTTAGAATCCGAGCCGGCAGTCGTCTAACACCCTGAGAGAGCGCCGCGACACCGGACAGACGAACAGAGGCGGCCCGTGCGCAATGCGGCATCCCTGGATCGACTGGTGCTCGACCATTTGCCGGCGGCGTTGCGATTTGCAACCCGGCTGGCAGGCAGTGCCGATCGCGGCGAGGAACTCGTCCAAGAGGCGCTGCTGCGCGCGGTTCGCAGATGGGGGTCGTTTCGCGGAGAGGCGGAGTTTCGCACATGGTTGTTCCGCATCGTCATCAACGTCTTTCGCGACCGACTGCGCGCATCACCGTCGGCCACGATCTCGATCAACGAGAGCCACGCTGGAATCACCGACTCCAGGGCGGAGAGTCCGCCGGAGGCGGCGGTGGCCGCGGAGCTCGAGCAGTTAATCGCCCATGAAGTATCCGGCTTGCCGCCCAGACAACGCGAGGTTCTGGTATTGATCGCCTATGAGGGACTGGCGCCGCGGGATGTCGCCGCCATTGTCGGCATCAGCGAAGCGAACGTGCATTCGACGCTGCTAGCCGCCCGTTCTCGATTGAAAGTGCGACTGGCTCCCTATCTCGGATCGCTCAAAAGGTAATCCATGGCTCCCGAGCAACGCATGGGCGACGACCACGACTTCGATCGCCTGCTGGCCCAGGCACAATGGCCTGAGCCGCGCGGTGAACAGATTGCTCGGCTGCGCGAGCGGTGGGAGGCCATCGGCCGCCGTCGCCGCAAACGTCAGGCGTACGGTGCCTGCATGCTATCGTTGGCCGTGCTTTTGACCGCGGGACTTTGGGCATGGAGCGACAGGGGAGTTTCGCCGTTGGCGAAACTGGCCACGCGTCGCGAGCCGCCCACATTGTCCGACGTTAGCGAAGCGCACGGCAAGCGATCGCACAATCCACAACAGACGCGATTCACGGACGGGACGACTGCGCGGCCAGAATTGACCGAGGAATCCAACGTCTCGCGCGACCCGAATGTCTACGAGCGCGTCGTTCTCCACGGTGTTTGGGGCAACCGCTCGCGCCCGCGCGCTGTCGCCGACCAAAGGGCGTCTGGTCAAGAACTCCTCGAAGAGTTGATTGCCGCATTGGCAAGCGATGCCCACGCCGACGTCGGGGCACGACTGGCGACCATCGCCGGCGCCCGTCACGAGCGCGCCTTGTGGAACATCATCCCCCGAGCAACGCCCGCGCGCCGACTGGGCGCGGTCCGCCTGCTCGCTCGGATTGCCACGCCGCGATCCCTATCGATTCTGGCCGATTTGACGAATGATCCCGCCACACACGCGGCGGCGATCGAGGGCCTTGGCGGCCTGGTCAGTGCTCAGGACTTGGCGCAAATGGCGACCGTTGAGCCCGATGCCCCGCTGCGACGTCATCTACTTAGCACATTGCTACTGCGTCGCACCGACGAGGCGGTCGGGCTGTACCTGGAGTTCGTCAACAATCCGCGTTCGCGATCGGAAGTCCTCGATATCCCGGCCGGGATGAAGAATCCGCCGGTCGACGTGCTGCTGACATTTCTGTCGCGTCCGCAACCGTCCGTGCGGCTGGCTGCTGCGCAAGTCTTGGGTCGCCTGCCACAACCCGAGATCGCGGCCCGCTTGAGCGAGTCGGTATACGACGTCATCGGCCGTCAGGAAGCGCTCGTCGCGCTATTGCTGAGCCCTGTCCCCGAAGCCGCCAACGTGTTGCGCGAGGCACGGGGGAATCTTTATTTGGTGGCCGCGGTGCAAGCGGCCGAACTACAACTTCAGTCCCTGGCGATTTCCGAGCGGAGGTAACAGGTCATGATTCGCACTTCAAGCTGGCTGGCGTTGCTGTTGGTGATCACCCTGGAAGCGTGCACGTCGTGTTTGGCCCAGGCGCCAGCCGCCCCGGGCGACGCGAAGCCCGCCGCGGAGCTCGTCGTTAAGGTCTATCGAGTGTTGGATCTGGTAACGGCAGCACCCGCCTACCCCTATGAAGGCACGTATCTTCCGAATGCCCATGTCAGCCCGACGTCCAAGGGCATGGGTGGGATGATGGGCGGCATGGGCGGAGGAATGGGTGGTGGAATGGGGGGGATGGGGGGGGGAATGTTCCAGGTCTCGGACCGCGCAACACAGGGCGGCCCCAGGGCAGGCGGGATTGGCGGCGCGCCAGCCAACGTCACGCTTGGGACCGGCGAGGGCCGTGGGCCGGCAACTCGGTACCCCCGCACAATGCAAATCGAGATGAACCAATTGATCGAAGCCATCACAAACATTGTCGAACCCGATTCGTGGGACGAAATGGGCGGCCAGGGCGGAATTCAGGCCATCGGTGGAGCATTGGCAATCCGCCAGACGCCGGCCATCCAGGCCAAGGTCGAGGACTTCTTGAAATCGCTCAAGCGCGAAAGCGGCACGCTCGAGACAGTCACGATCCACGCCCGCTGGCTCATGCTCAACAACAATCAGTTATCACAATTGCGGGGCGATAAGAATACCGAGCAGCGACCGCGCGGCGGCGACACCGTCAGCCGAGAAGGATTGGCGGCACTGCCTGCCGAGACCGAGCTGTACACCGGGCAAATCACATGTTTGAACGGACAAACGGTTCACATCATCTCGGGTCACCTGGAGAACGTCGTGTCGGGAGCGATCCCAGTGGTCGGGGGCGGCACCGAGGTGGGATACCAGCCCATCATCCTCATGCCCCACCTCGGCATCTTGTTGCAAGTCACCCCCTCGATTTTGCCCGACGGAGACGGCGTGCTCCTTGACGTGCACAATTGGGTGACACGTTGGGATGAGCCGGCACAGCCCTTGTTGTTTACTCCCACCAGCAGCCGAAGGCCGACGACCGGCAAAAGCTTGCCGTCGGTGCAACTGGACCGGCTCAAAGTCACTGCGCAGCAATTCGACACCAGTTTGCGCATGCCGCTCGACAAATCGGTGATCGTCGGCGGGCTGAACTTTCCCGGCGACGGGCCGGGTAAGCAAGAGGGGCAACTCTATCTTGTCGTCGAGGTACACTCCGGCCAGCAGCCCGACGGCCCGCGCAACTAGCTCGCCAACCTGTGCGCGGTGCATTCGAGCGATCGAGTCCATTCTGGCCGCTGGAATGGCCTTCAGGTCCGGCTCGCCATGCGATACGATCTGTAGCGTCAGATTTTCCAAAAACCGTCCGATCGTTGTCTCGGCCCTGGCAAGCGCGAAGGGCCGTTTACGAGATTGAAACCCGACCCGGCTCTTCCCTACGGGTGGATGCTGTTCGCGGCGATGGCCTTTTCGGTCATGGCGGCGCTGACGCATGCGCTTGCACAGTCGTGTGATTGGCAGATCATCGCGTTCATACGCACCGGGCTGGCGTTTGTCTTTGCCACGTCCCTGACGCTCAGCGCCGGGGCAAAGCTCGTGCTCTGGCAGCCGCGGACCCTATGGGTTCGCAGCATCGCAGGCAGCGTCAGCCTGGTGTGCACGTTCTACGCGCTGTCGCGATTGCCGATCGCGGATGTGCTGACGCTGACCAACGTTTTTCCGATTTGGGTGGCCGTTTTGTCGTGGCCGCTGGTTGGCGAGACCCCCTCGCGCGAGACCTGGATCGCGATTGCCGTGGGGCTGACCGGCGTCGTGCTGGTCGAGCAACCCCATCTGGCCGACGACAAATTGCCGGCCCTGCTCGCGCTGGCCAGCTCGTTTAGCACGGCGATTTCGATGCTCGGCCTGCATCGGCTGCAGCAGGTCGATCCCCGGGCCATCGTGGCTCACTTTTCCGGCGTGGCAATGGTCGTGTGCCTGGCGTCGCTTGCGTTGTTCCGCGACGACGCGTTCTTGTCGTCGCATTTCGACAATGCCTCGCTGGCGATGCTTTTGGGAGTCGGCGTCAGCGCGACGATCGGCCAGCTCTTTCTGACAAAGGCCTTTGCCGCCGGTCCGCCCGCGAGAGTCTCGGTCGTGGCACTCTCGCAGGTAGGCTTCGCGATGATTTTCGATGTCTTGGTGTGGCACCATGCCTTCAGCCTGCTGACTCTCGCCGGGATGGTGCTGGTCATGGCTCCCACGGCCTGGCTGCTGATCAGCCAGGGGCGATGGCAGACCGACGATCTTTAAATCTGGCCGCGCGCGCCATAGGATAGACGGGCCGGCGACGATTTGGCTGCGTCGCGGCCGGCCGGTCGCAAACAATGGGCCCGTTAGCCTGGAAGGTCGTCGATCGTGACTTCCCTGCAATCGCATCTGCTGATCGCCACGCCGGAGCTGCCGGAGCCGTTTACGCGTGCGGTCGTGTTGTTGATCCGGCACAACGAGGAGGGCGCGCTGGGCCTGATTTTGAACCGACGCACCAGCACGACGCTGCAGGAGGCATGGGTCAAACTCAGCCAGGTTCCCTGCCACCGCGGCGAATCGTTGTTTCTGGGCGGACCGTGCGAAGGCCCGCTCGTGGCGCTGCACACGCACGAATTCTTGTTGGAAAGCGAAGTCATGCCGGGATTGTATTTCTGCGCGGGCAAAGACAAGCTCGAACG
Source organism: Planctomycetia bacterium (assembly GCA_041497975.1). Taxonomy (GTDB): domain Bacteria; phylum Planctomycetota; class Planctomycetia; order Pirellulales; family PALSA-1355; genus PALSA-1355. Next base: position 4,680 of record JBGQHN010000035.1, read on the forward strand.
GCTGGCGGCGCAGACGGATGCCTCGCCGGCCAAGTTTTTCGCCGGCTACGCCGGCTGGAGCGCCGGCCAGCTCGAGGCCGAGATCGCTCGCGGCTCGTGGTCGGTCATGCCGGCCAAGCCCGACCACGTCTTCTGGCAGGAAGACGAACTGTGGACGCGTGCCAGCCGCTTCGTGGCCGATGCGTCCTGGCGCAGCGCGCTCAAGATCAAAGAGGCACCGCCCGATCTTTCGCTCAATTGAACGGCTCGGCCTTGGGCACTTGTCCGGCGTTGGTGTCCTGGACGGCGGCCTGGTCGGCCGCGGGTGGAAACACGGCGGGCAATTCCAACGTGAAACGGCTGCCATCGCCTACCCGGCTGGTAACACGAATTTCGCCGCCGTGTTCCTTGAGGATCTTTTGGCTGACGGCCAGGCCCAGGCCCGTGCCGCGGCCCCCTTTGTGCGAAACGAACAGCGAGAAGATCTTGTCCAGGTCCTCCTCGGGAATTCCGCAGCCGGTGTCGGCCACGATGATCCGCAACAGCAACTGCTCGGCATCGTACTCGGTCGAAACGACCACCTTGCTGCCCGGCGTTTCCTCGCAAGCGTCCACGGCATTGGTGGCGATGTTGAGCACGGCACGGTGGATGCCTTCGGGATCGAAAACCAGCGTGGGAATGTCGTCGCCCGGGCGCCATTCGAGGGCCACGTCCAGCTCGCCGGCCCTGGTTTGCACCAACTCGACGACTTCACTGACGACGCGATTGATGTCACTGGGCACCGGATCGGGCTCACGGTCCTTGCTGAAGGTGAGCATGTCCATCACCAGCGAGGAGATTTTGCCCTGATTGCGTTCGACCATCGTCCAGCCCTTGCGGACCACGTCTTCGTCGTGCTGTTCCAGGCCGGTTTCGATGAGGTAGCTGCCGCCGCTGATGCCTTGCAGGATGTTCTTGATGTGGTGCGAGAGCATGGCGATTGTCTGGCCCATCGCGGCCAGGCGCTCGGCTTGCACCATGGCCGAATAGTAACGCGTGTCCTCGACCGCCAGGGCCGCCTGATGGGCAATGGCGATCATCAGCTTGAGGTGCTCTTCGGTGAATTTGTTCTGGTGCGACGCTTGCTGGATCGCGCGCTGCGGGCTGGTGGAGGTGTCGATGTAGATCACGCCGACGACGTCGTATCGGCCCTGCATGGGCACGCAAATCGCCTCGCGAATGCCCATCTGCACGATGCTGGCGGCATGGTCCCAGCGCCGATCCTCGCGGGCGTCGCTGGTCAACACTCCCTCGTTGTGTTGCAACACATAATCGAGAATGGTCTTGCTGATGGCCAGTTTTTCGCTGGACTTGAAGCCCTGCCGATTGTGCCGCACTTTCGGCGCGAGCGTTTTGGTTTGCTCGTCCAGTAACATGATGCAGCCGCGGTCCGCTTCAACCCATTCGAAAATCAACTGCATGATGCGGTTGAGCAACTGATCGATATCGAGCGTATGGCTGACGGCCAATGCCGTGCGATACATGATCTGCAGGTTGCTGCGAGCCCGCGCAAGCCAAGGGCTGCTGCCGCCGTCCAATTCGAATTGCAGCAACTCGCTGCCTTCCTCCTGGCTCATCGATCGCACGATGCGCGAGTTGTCCACCTGGCCGCGCGTCACGATGTCGATCTTGTCGGAGAGATCCTCGGGCAGGTTCTCGGCCGGGTCGGTGAAGAGCATCATCGTTCCGCCGACCTGCAGACGGTCGCCGCTGGTCAGCGTGCAAGGCCCTTCGATACGTCTGCCGTTGACGTACGTGCCGTTGGAGCTGTTCAGATCGGCCACCAGGCACACGTTTCCGTCGTAGCGAACTTCGGCATGCTTGCGAGAGACTTCGGTGTCGTGAATTTGAATGTGGTTCGCCGAGTCGCGCCCGAGTCCAAGCGCACCCTCTTCCAGGTCGAAGAGGGCCCCCTGATCATGACCTTGAAAGACGAAAAGCGATGGCACGGTCCGATTCCCATTCTCAAGCACGAAGTTCAAACGGCCGGGGCCACCAGGCACGCGCGCCCCTGGGATTCGCCCCTGGCAGGCGAAACTGGCCAAAAATGTCCCCGCGAAGGACGCCAGCCAACGGAATGTCTTGACAACTGCTGGCGGGCATTTGGTCCGGCTGTTCTTCAATTTAACGCATCGAGAGAGCGCAATGAAGGGTTTGCCGCAATCTGGCCGGCGAGAAAGTCTTGCGGATACAATGCGTGAAACAGCAAGCCGGGTTGACGAGGACCCCAGGGCGACAAAGAATTTGAAATAGCTAGAGCACCGACCCCGTCTCCGGCTCGGTCCCACCCCGTGCTGGATTCCTTATTTTCGGAAGAACTGACACCATGCAGCCCTCATTGACTCCCGTTTCGCCCGCACGCTTCCCTTCGGCAAACGCTCGTCGCTATCGCGGCGGGCATTTCGCCGCCGCGGCCTGGTCGACGGCCTCGCTAGGGTTTCTCTTGTTGAATCCGCTACGCGGCCTGGCCGAGGACGCCAGCCTCGTGGAGAACCGGTTGTCACAGGCGGCCAGGTATCTGGCAAGCGATGAGTTGGAAGGCCGCGGGGTGGGCACCAAGGGGCTCGACCTGGCCGCCGCCTATATCGCCCAACAGTTTCGCGACATAGGGCTTAAGACCGAGGCCTACGACGGCCAGCCGTTTCAAAAGTTCACAATGACAACCGGCGCCAGCCTGGGGCCGCACAACGAACTCGTGCTCATCGGTCCCAGCCCCGAGGCGGGAAAAGACCCGCAAAGTGTCGCATGGAAGCTCGGCGAACAGTTCAATCCGCTGGCCATAGGCGGGTCCGGAAAGTTTGATCTGCCGCTGGTTTTTGTGGGCTACGGCATCTCGGGCAAAGACGAAAAATACGACGATTACGCGAACGTTGACGTGAAGGACAAGGCCGTCGTCATTTTGCGCCATGAGCCGCAGCAGAATAATCCGCATAGCGAATTCAACGGCACCAAGACTTCGACGCACGCGCCGTTCAAGCGCAAGGTGTCGAATGCCTATGAGCACGGCGCGGCCGCCGTGATTTTTTGCACCGATGACTTCGACATTCAAAAGACCGTGGCGGCGCTTCGCAAGCGTTGGCAGACGGCCGTCGACGAAATCGCCGACGAGAACACCAAGTTCAAGGCTCTCGCAAATCCCAGCGCCGACGATCACAAGAAGCACGAAGAACAAATCCGGCGCCTTGCCGACGACGTCAAAAAGTTTGCCGAACAACTCGACGCCGCCAAAGACCCACTGCTGGAGTTCGACGGTGCGGGCCCCGACGCGGCCGAAGGTCGCAATTTCCCGGTCCTGTATTGCCGCCGCGGTGCCTTGGATCCGATCATCCGTTCATCGCTCGGCAAAACGTTGGCCCAGGTAGAAGCCGAAATCGACCAAGGCCCGAACCCGCACAGCCGCGCCCTGACCGGCTGGCGGATGGTGGGCGAAACGAGTGTCGAGCGGCAGGAAACGGAAGTCAAGAACGTGGTGGGGGTACTCGAGGGCGAAGGTCCGCATGCCCGGGAAACGATCGTGATCGGCGCGCACTACGACCATCTTGGTTTCGGCGGCGCTGGCTCCGCCTCGCCAGGCGTACGCGAGATTCATAACGGGGCCGACGACAACGGTTCGGGCACGACGGTGTTGATTGAAGTCGCCCGCCAACTGGCAAGCCGCGCGAAAAAGCTGCCGCGCAGCGTGGTTTTCGTGGCGTTTACCGGTGAGGAGCGAGGGCTGATTGGAAGCGCGCGCTATGTGCGCAATCCGCTCGTGCCGCTCGAATCGACGGTGGCGATGCTCAATATGGACATGGTCGGCCGGCTGCAAGACGAAAAGCTGATCGTGCACGGCACGGGAACGGCCGAGGAGTTCGACGCGCTGGTCGAGCGGTTTGGCAAACAATACGGATTCGAGATCACGAAAAAACCCGGTGGCTTTGGGCCCAGCGATCATTCGTCGTTCTATGCGGCCAAAGTGCCGGTGCTGTTCTTTTTCACGGGCAGCCACAAGGACTATCACCGGCCCAGCGATGACTTCGACAAGCTGAATATTGCCGGGATGCGCCGCATCGGCCAGATGGTGTCCGAGATCGCCGTCACGTTGGCCGAAGCCGACACGCGGCCGCGATATGTGGAAGTCAAAGGCGGCAACGAAACTCTGGGAGGGGGCGGAGACCGCCCGTATTTCGGCAGCATTCCTGACTTTTCCCAGGACGAGAGCGGTTATGCCCTGACGGGCGTAACGAACGGCGGGCCCGCCCAGCGCGCCGGCATCAAGGCCGGCGATATCATCATCCAGCTTGGTGACAGCAAGATCGGCAATCTGGAAGATTTCGACAGCGCCCTGCGAAAATACAAGGCCGGAGACAAGGTGCCGGTGGTCGTGAAACGGGGCAGCGAGCAGATAAGACTCGAAGCCACGCTCGATCCACCGCGCTAGCGCCTGATGGCTCAAAACGCTGTGTCGTCACGCTTTGCACGCGGTATTTGCGTCGCGACGCGCAGCCATTTTTTGGCCTTTACGAATCTTAAGGTTCTCGACAGAATACCGCCTCGAAATCGGCCCCCCAACCGGGCTGGCTCGCGATCGTGGATTCGGTTGTCCTGCGGATGGACAGCGGAGGTCAAGGAAGACCGGCCGTCACCAGCAAGGAGCGCTCGCACGTGAGAACCACTCTTTTCGCGGCCACGATCGTGGCCATTCTGATTGCCACTCTCGGTGTCACCAATCTGCACGCGCAGGGGCAAGTTCCCCCGCGAACCGCGTCGCCTCCGATCAATCAACCCACGGCGTCCGGGGGCATTCATCTCAGCATCGCCGTGATCGACGTTACGTACATTCTCGACCACTATTCGCGGCTCAAGCAGGCTACCGACGCCTTCAAGCGCGACATGGACGACGCCGAGGCCCAACTGAAGAAAGAGCGCGACGCCATGGCCAAGAAGGCCGAGAAGCTCAAGACCTTCAAGCCGGGAACGCCGGACTACAAGGCCCTGGAAGAAGAAATCATCAAGCAGGAATCCGATTGGAAGCTGCGGGTCAATCGTCAGAAGGGCGAATTCTCAGAGCGGGACGCGAAGAACTTTTTGACCGCTTATCAAGAGCTTTCGCAACAAGTCAAACTCTACGCCGAGCGCAACGGCATTTCGCTCGTCTTGCGATTCAATGGTGCCCGGGTCGACCCGACGAATCCTCAGTCGGTGCAAATGGAGCTGTCGAAGATGGTCATGTTTTACCACAAGGACATCGACATCACCGACCAGGTGCTGGCCGAGCTGAATCGCAACGCGGCCATCGCGACGCCGCGGACACAGCCGCCACCGCGGCGGTAAGCGACGCGCAGGGCCCGGCCTTTCAACGCTCTCATGGCCGCGCTATCGGACGCTTGTGGCGGCTTTTCTCTCATGGACGAACCGACAAACCAACACTTGATGCACGCTCTAAGAAAACAACGCACGATCGGCCGGGCGGTTTCAGTTCGGGGATTCGGCATTTGGAGTGGACGCGACGTGCACCTGGAATTTCGGCCGGCCGGGGCCGGCGCCGGAATCGTGTTCGTTCGCGGGGACTTGGGCGTGGGGGAGCGGATCAAGGCCGTCGTGGCCAACCGCATTGAAACGCCGCGCCGCACGACCCTTCGCTCGGGAACGGCCAACGTGGAAATGGTGGAGCACGTCATGGCGGCACTGGCCGGATTGCAAATCGACAATTGCGAGGTCTGGGTGGACGAAGCGGAAATGCCCGGTTGCGACGGATCGAGCCTGCCGTTCGTCACGGCGCTGGACTCGGCGGGCGTCGTCGAGCAGTCCGAGGCTCGCTCGCGGCTCGTGGTGCGCAACGTAACGCGGTTGGGCGACGACGACTCTTGGGTCGAGGCCCGGCCGGGAACCGGCGGTATCAGCATCAAGTTTCGCCTCGACTATGGGAGCGGCAATGCCATTGGACGGCAAACGCTGCAACTGCCGCTGACGCCCGAATCGTTCCGCCGAGAACTCGCCCCCAGCCGCACGTTCGTCCTGGAGGAAGAGGCTCAATGGCTGGTGTCCCGCGGATTGGGCCGACGGACGACCTACCAGAACGTGCTGGTATTCGATAAAGACGGGCCGGTGGAAAACGAGCTGCGCTACCGCGACGAATGCGTGCGACACAAGGCGCTGGATTTGGTAGGCGACCTGGCGCTTGCGGGCTGCGACCTGATCGGCCACTTTGTCGCCCATCGCAGTGGACACCGGCTCAACGCCGAGCTCGTCAGAGCGCTGCTGAACGAAGAAGAAATCACCGACAGCCGGCGACGCTCGGCTTAGCCGGCGACGCCCAGAAAGAAACACGGCTCCGTCGCCGCGGGGGCATGGATGCTCCCGGCCACGATGCCAAGAACGCGGAGCGACTTGTCATGGCTAGCTACGTCGCTGAAAACGTTTCGATTCATCCGCGGGCCGAACTCGACACGGACGTCGAGATCGGCCCTTTTTGCGTCATCGGCCCCAACGTGCGGATCGGCCGCGGAACGCGACTTGAAAACAACGTCACGCTGATGGGCCGAGTCACCTTGGGCCAGCACAACCACATTTGGCCCGGCGTCGTCATCGGCGGCGAGCCGCAGGACCTCAGCTATCGCGGCAGCGACACGCAGGTCATCATAGGCGACCACAACATCATCCGCGAATGCGTCACGATTAATCGCGCCACTGAAAAAGAGGAGGGCGTGACCACCGTCGGCAGCCACAACTTCTTCATGGCCTGTTGTCACATCGCCCACGATTGCCGCCTGGGCAACCACATCGTGATCGCCAACGGCACGCTGCTGGGCGGGCACGTTCACGTGCACGATCACGCGTCCCTCTCCGGCGCCGTGGCAGTCCACCATTATGCTTCGGTCGGAAGCTACTGCTTCATCAGCGGCTGCAGCCGCGTGTTGCACGACGTGCCGCCCTTCATGCTCGTCGAAGGCCACCCCGCCCGCCCGCGCTGTATCAACGTGGTGGCACTGAAGCGCAACGAATTCTCGGGCGAAGTCATCAACAGCCTGGCAGAAGCCCATCGCCTGCTGTACCGCGCTAAGGTGGGCCTGGACCACGCCCGCGAAATTCTGCGCGGCAACGACCAATTGGTTCCACAGGTCAACGAGCTGTTGAATTTCATTCAGTTGCAGCAAGAAGGCAAACACGGACGAGCCCGCGAACGCAGGAGAGCGGCGTGAAGACCTTGAAGCTGGCGGTGGTGGGGGCCGGCCATCTGGGGCGGATCCACGCCAGGCTGTTGTCGCAGATGAGCGACGTGGAGCTGGCGGGCGTTGTCGATCCACTGCCTGCCGCGCGCGATAGCGCCGCCGCCGATTGCCGAGTTACGGCTTTTGCGGACCATCGCGAATTGTTGGGCCGCATCGACGCCGCGGTCATTGCCACGCCTACCCGCCACCATCGCGCCGTCGCGCTCGACTTTTTGCGTCAAGGCACGCCGCTGTTGATTGAAAAACCCTTGGCCGGCAATTTGGCGGAAGCCGACGAGTTGTTGCAAACAGCCCGGCGGCACGGGGCGATGCTGCAAGTCGGCCACATCGAGCGTTTCAACCCCGCATTCGTGGCTGCCCAAGCCCGCTGCGGCCAGCCGCGGTATGTTGAAGCCGTCCGCGCGAGCGGATTTACCGGCCGCTCGACCGATATTGGCGTCGTGCTCGACTTGATGATCCACGATATCGACCTGCTGTTGACGCTGGTCGACTCGCCGCTTGAGAACGTGTCGGCAATGGGCCTGGCGGTCTTGGGCCGGCACGAAGACGTGGCCCAGGCCCGCTTGGAGTTCGCCTGCGGCACGGTGGCCAACCTGAGCGCTTCGCGCGCGAGTTTCAATCCGTCGCCGAAGCGACAAATGCAGATCTGGAGCGAACAGGCCTTTGTGGCGATCGACTTCGGCAACCGCACCGTCGGAGTCGTCACGCCCAGCGACGCGGTAATGCAACGCCAAATCGACTTCGAGTCGCTCAGCGGCGAAGAAAAAGCCCGCTTCAAGGACCGGCTCGCGAGCGAGCTTTTGCGCACCGAAACACTGGAAATTGAACCGACCAACGCCCTGGCCGACGAACTGCGGGACTTCGTCGACGCGATCCGCGCCGGCGGCCAGCCGCGAGTCACCGGACAACACGGGCGCGACGCGGTGGCCGTGGCCGAGTCGATTCTGCAGTCGATTTCCTCTCACCGCTGGAGCGGTCAAGCCGCGGGTCCGGTCGGTCCGCTGGCCGTGCCGTCGCCGTCCATTCTTCGTGGGCCGCATTGGCAGCCGGCCGCGCAACCTCGCCCGGCGGCGTGAAAGGTCGTTGCGAGCACTGGCCGCTCGATCGTCGCTTCGCCCGACTCATACCAGCAAGGCGCCGCGCGGCTACGCCAGATCGCGATCCTCAAACATCGCCAGGCCCAGCAGGATGGCAATCGAGCTGTAAACCACGCAATACAACAGAGCCATCCAGAGATAGCTCGCGGGCACCGCGGCTCCGGCCGCCACTGCCGCCTGGATATTGAAATGGTCCAAGACGGGCAGCACGGTGGCGATGAACTGGCCTACAAAGCGCACGATCTCGAATTTGCCGACCGACGAGTTGACGAGCATCGGCACCAGGTGCCCTAGCACGTAAACCGTGGCGCAGACGATCAGGTTGGCCAGCATCGGCAACCGCGTGGAAATGGCCACGCTGATCGCCGACAAGACGACCGTTTCCAAAAAGGCCAACACCAGGCCGGGCAGGGTGGCGATCATCTCCAGGTAGCACAGTTGCCAGGTCGGTTCGGACTTGGCCACCTCGCGAGAGTCGTACACCACCTTGTACGAAATCGTAACCAAGAACAAAAAGCCCAGGACGATGAACAACACGACCACCGGACCAAGCACGCCCAGGAATTTGCCCAGGATGAACTGTCGCCGGCGCACCGGCTTCGACAGCACCGTCAGGGCCGTGCGACCTTCCACTTCCTCGGAAATCGAAACGCTGGCCGACCACACGGCGACGATCATCGCCAAAATCATGATCAACGTCAGGCCCGAGTCCTTGAGCATCTTCACGTCTTCGCCGAATGTGTTGTACGGAATGACGACGAAAGCGACGAGCAAGAAGCTGCCCAATCCCAAAGCCAGGAAAAACAACGGCTGAGACATCGCTTCCTTGGCGGTCGTCAGCGCGATGGCGGCCACCTTGGGCGACAGCACTTGAATTCCCAGGTAAATTCCCACCAAAGCCAGCAGGGCCAGGGCCGTCGCGGGCACCACGCGAACCTCCGGAAACTCGATATCCGTCACGGTCGCGATCCGCACCTTAGCCGGGCTGGAACTTACGTTGGTGACCTGCCATTGAATCACATGGTCCATGGGCGCCTTGTCTTTTTCCGCGACAAAAGGCTTGTTCCACGTAAACGACCCACCAGGCGTCAGCTTGACACCCAGCAATTGTCCAATGTTCGACGAAATGTCGGTGGCAATCGAAACCGGCGTGTCGGATTCGACGGTAAACGACTTGAGCTCGGCCTGCCGCTGCCCGTAGCCCTTCAGTTCGAAGTCCGCGACGGCCGGTGGCACCACGAACTGGTTCTCCTGCGAACCCACAGACGTGATTCGCGACACCGCGTTCAACAAGGGCCGATAGGGTATCCCCGGAACCAAGACGATTCCCAACAGGGCGAAACCGGTCAGGAACAATGCCAGGTAAAACACGGGCAGCAGAATCCCTTCGCGCACCGTCGTAAAGATCACGCTGGCCAACCGTCGCGACACGAGCCACACAACCCCATACGCCCCGGCCAGCAGCAGGACGCCCGCTGCCACGCCCACGCTCAACAGCCAAACAGGCGTGATCCAGGTCTCTAGCAGGCCGAACACCAGTATCGAACTACCAAACATGATTTCTCGACCTTAATTTGATCGTACAAAAGCACGTGTGAGGCACCCCGGGGTCGGCCACGCGATACGCCCGGCTCCGAAACTCTGGTGCGTACACAAAATCATCGTCTGACTTCGAAATGTGTAAACTCACCGCTAGCCGGCAGAACCGTAGCGTGCTCGTTGGCAATGAATCGGTCCATTTCTGCTTGTAGCGCGCCGACGAAATGATCGAGCGTGCCGCGCTCCCCTTCCACCACCAGCAACACGCGACCGTCGCTCAGATTCTCGACAAACCCCTGAATGTCGAAACGGGCCGCAATGGCGCGGGCCGTGTATCGAAATCCAACACCCTGCACGCAACCGGAGAAATAGATTTCCCGTCGCTCTTGCGCTTGGCTCGAATCGCTCACGTCTCCCACCGCCTGACCGCATCCAAACCGAAGAGCCCGCCCGACCGCGCTCGTCCACCGATAGAGATTCAGTATAACCGACGTGCCTCGGCCTGCCACTGTGTTGCACGCGCTAGCGCACTAATCCCTCGCGGGCGTCTCACTCTTGACGCGATTCATTGGCAGTCCTAGGCTTAGCTTACGGCAGCACTTTCCCGGCGATGGCGCGCTGGGCGGCGGCTGTTTTTGCCCGGTAGTGTAACGGTAGCACGAATGGCTCTGAACCATTTAGTCAAGGTTCGAATCCTTGCTGGGCAGCTTCTATCGTTCAATACGCAGGCAACAGCCGGATGGACGCGACCATCGAGCCGGTTTTCTCTGCTTGAGTTCCGCTCGTGCCTGCCATAATGACTGTGTACATTGCAGCGGTCGTGAGATCGGCTTTCGTGTTTACTTGACACTGGAGACTATCATGCGTACCTGGCACTTGGCGATCGCCACGCTCGTCCTGACGGTCATTTCGGGAATCGCTCGCTCCGACGAATCGAAAGTGCAGCTCGGCGACGTGCCGAAAGCGGGCGTGGAAGCCGTCAAAGCAATGTTTCCCGGCGCTGAGATCACCGGCGCCGCAAAGGAGACCGAAGACGACAAGACCGTCTATGAAGTCACGCTGAAACAAAAGGGGCGCACCATCGACGTGACGGTCGGCCTCGACGGCAAGATTCAAGTAGTCGAGAAGGAAATCGCCGCCTCGAACTTGCCGGCGGCGGTGAAGCGGGCCCTGGAAGCCAAGTATCCCAAGGCCACTTACAAGATCGTCGAACAAGTCGAAGCTATGAAAGATGGCAAGCTGACCCTCGACTTCTATGAAACGCTTCTCGTAACGGCCAACAAAGAAAAAATCGAAGTCCAAGTCGCGCCGGACGGAAAGATCAAAGCCGAAGAGAAAAAGCAAGCTGGGAAGGACTAGCCGACGACGGCTCCGCTTCCACGTTCGCGCCGCAATTTTGGATCTGTTCAATCGCCAGCAAGGCCCTTCTCGCGCGGCACTCCACTTTCCGCGCGATTGTGCCCGTAAAAAAAACAAAAGCTGTCCTCCCGGCCCTTTGCGAGCACGAGAGGACAGCTTTCTTGCGTGACGAGCCAGGTTCCATCCCGGTCGTCTCTGTTTCGTGGTTTGCCCGTCGCTCGTGGAGTCGGGCTCGTGCGCGATTGCGCGGCTTAGACCATCGCCTTGAGGGTCTTGAGCGCTTGCAGCTTGACGACGTTACGGGCCGGCTTGGCCTTGAAGGTCGTTTCTTGCTTCGTGAACGGGTTGATGCCCGAACGCGCCGGAGTGGCCGGTTTGCGGACCACCTTGATTTTCAGCAATCCGGGCAGCGTGAAGATGCCTGGGCCGCCGTGGCCGATGTTCTTGCTGACCAACGTGGACAGCGAATCGAACAGGCTAGCGACCTGCGCCTTGGTCAAGCCGGTGATCTCGCTGAGGGCAGCGGTGATCTCCGACTTGCTCATGGCTTTTGCGGTAGCAGGTTTGGTCTTGGTCGTCATGGGTTTTTCTCCCTTTAAGGATTCGAGGAATCGGCCTTACGCGCGCCACTGGCCCCTTCGGCCCGCTTGATCGCGTCATACACTTCTTGGCGATGAACGGGAACGTCCTTCGGAGCTTCGATTCCGAGTCGGACTTTATCACCGCGGATGTCAACCACGGTGATGACGATGTTGTCGTTGATGATGATGGTCTCGTTTATCTTCCGAGATAAGACAAGCATGCGAATGCCCCTCCTATTGTTGGGCTTTGCTCACGGGCGCCCATTCAGTGCCGCGTTGGCCGACACCGCGCTGGCCTGCGACACCTCAAAAGCGTGCACGGGGACGTTCATTTCACTATGAACATGCTAGGTCACGCGGAAGCGACGTCGGGAAGTGATCGGCAAAAAATGCGGATATTTGACTGCACTCTCTACGGATGGCAGCGACGGTTAGGTCGCCCCCCGTGGGAATGATTTGAGGATGCCGACCGCGCCCGTCCGGTTGGGGGGCGACACATATCGCAATGAGGTGCCGAAAACCCCGGTTTTTCTCGAAAACCCGGCGCACCAAAGCGTGATTCCACCGAGAAACGCACGGGGGGGTCCAAGCCGGATCCTGGGCAGGCCTCCTCGAGCGAGATCGACCGGGCATGCTTTTCCGCCAACGGCGCTGACGCCAAAGGGCGCAGGCAAGAAAGAGCCGCCTTCAGCGTCGCGTTACCGCCTGGCGCTGGTTCGGGAGCACGTCGCCCGAGGCGCCGTCATTGGTAGATTCTGCCAATCCATTCAGCCACGAGAGCCGGCTTGTCCGCATTCTCCAACTCGACGGTCACGAGCCATGTCACTTGGGTCCCACCCGGAAAATCCTCCACCGCGCGGACGGCGCTGCGGCCACGAATTCGCGACCCGGAGCGGACCGGGTTGGGAAACCGGACGCGATTCAGACCATAATTAATGCCCATTTTGTGATCGCCGGCGACGCGCACCGCCTGAGAATGCAAGCGAGTAATCAACGAGAGCGTCAGGAACCCGTGAGCGATCGTGGTGCCGAAAGGCGACTCGCGGCTGGCACGGTCGCGGTCGACGTGAATCCACTGCTTGTCGCCGGTCACTTCCGAGAACGCGTCGATCATGCCCTGCGTCACTTCCAGCCAGTCGCTTGTGCCCACTTCCTGTCCCACCAGACTGCGCAGCGCGTTAGCGCCTTCAATAATCCGCGGCGGCATGATTCGAGAGTCCTTGGTGTTAGCCGATCCGCGCCGCGCCCTCTTGGACGGAGCGATCCGATTTGTTCATCAGGATGACAGGCCGGCGCGGCGGGGTCAACTGGCCGAAGCCGCTTTTGACGCGTCCGCGCCGCTGGCAAGTCAAGATCGGTTTTAGGCGCCCTCCCGATGGCCTTGGACGGCAGCGGCGGGTGATATCATCGGTCGAAATCTTGCGAAAACCCCGCAGCGCACGCGGAACTTACTATTCAGCAAAAAACCAACCCGCGGTACACTTCGGCCCTCGCGTTTTGGCAGGAAGCCAACAATCTGGCAACAAGGAGGTTGCGCGGATGACGATTTCGCCCGATCCCAACAAAATCCGGACCATCGTGTTCCGCACGTTTCTGGAACTCGACGTCGATGAAGAGCGCCTGGCCGATCTGGACGAGCGGATCATGCTCGATGAAGGTCGGTACGTCGCCCGCAGCTATCGGGTCGACGATTTTCTGGCGATGTGGATGATCGACGTGGGCCTGGTGCAGTTCTACGACGGCAACGGCAACATGCTGCGGACCGTGAACCTATTCGAAGAAATCGAGCCGCAACGCATGGCGGCCTGATTTGAGGCTCCGCGCGAACCCGCCCCAGGACAGGCGGCGCGGGCGGCGGCCCGATAATGCATCGTTGGCGACTGCTGACACACGCGTGCTGTCGCTAATTCGCAAAGCGATGCCGGCGCGAGAGCAGAAGCTGTACCGAACGGTCAATTGCACAGACTGGCGCCCAGGGTTCAATTCAGCCCTTGAATCCGGCCGGTGCGCCGACGAACGGATTGGTACGCTTTTCGTGCCCGACGGTGGTTGTCGGGCCATGACCGGGCAGCACCTGCGTATCGTCCGGCAGCGTGAACAGCTTGCCCCAAATGTGGCTGGCCAATTGGTCGAAGCTGCCGTCGGGAAAGTCGGTCCGGCCGATGCTTCCGGCAAACAACACGTCGCCACCGAACACCACGATCGGACGGCCGCCCCGCCAAATGAACACCACGTGGCCGATCGAATGACCGGGGGTTTCCCGTACTTCCAGGTCGAAGCCGGCAGCGCTGTAGACGTCCCCCTCGCCGACCAGAACATCAGCCGGCGGGCTTACCAGATGGGCGCCAAAGGCCGCTGACAGGTTCAGCATCGGGTTGGTCAACTTGGCCGCGTCGCCGTGGCTGACTACGATCGGACAATTTGGAAAACGCTCCTTCAACCTGCCATTGCCGGCGATATGATCGCTGTGACCGTGCGTAATAAGGATTGCCCCGGGCACGAGGCCGTGCTGGTCCAGATAGCTCAGAATCTCGTCTGGCTCCAATCCCGGATCAACGATCAGACAATCGTTGCGGCCTTCGAGCTGCGCGACATAAGTATTTTCCCCGAAAGGCGCTGAGACGACGACGCCAATACGCACTGCGGGGGGAGTCACGAATCGCCCTTTCCGGAGGGACACCCAATTGAATAAACTAGGGAACCTTTGCCGGCTGTCTCGAATGCCAGCTTTAAGCCAAGGCAAATGGAACGGATTGGCCGAAGCATTGTAATACATGCCCAATTGATTGGGCGATAAGATACCACGATGGCAACCGGTATTATCTACCCGGTTGCACGAAAGCAATAGCGAGCCACCCTCGCCCGCTAAGGACGGCAGCGCTGTGCCGCACAACGCGGCCCTAGGGCGCGCGAGGAGGACAACGGATTACGGTCTCTAGGCCCCGCGTGGCAGCTTCCGGAAATAGCGCGGTCCTATGGAGCCGTTTGAGTGTATCACGGTCAGGAGACTCTATGATGACTCGCGGTAAATGGCGGTTCGCATTGTCGATATTCTCGGGCGCTGTGTTTTGTGCCTCGGCGACCATTTGGGCCCAGTCCCCCCCATCCCAGCGTCCTGGCGGACGTCCGGGCCGTGAACAGTTGCCCGAGCCGGTGTATCGCGTGGCCCAGCAGGTTCCCGACCCGGCAACGGTGGCCGCCAACACCAACGGCACTCTGCCGCAAGGCGAAGCGCTGGCGCAGACGGAGCACCCGCTGGTTCCCGCTTTGCAAATGGCCTACACGGCGATGAACAACATTCGCGCCAACGTCAAGGACTATTCGTGCACGATGATCAAGCGTGAGCGGATCGACGGCAAGTTGAACGAGCCGGAATTCATGCATCTCCGCGTGCGGCACGAACCATTCAGCGTCTACATGTACTTTTTGGGCCCCGAGCGTCTGCGGGGACAGGAGGCCATGTACGTGGCGGGCAAGAACAACGGCAACCTGCTGGGCCATGCCGGCAGCGGGATTCGCAAGGTCGCCGGCACCGTGCAATTGCTGCCCACCGGCGTGATGGCCATGGCCGGCCAGCGCTATCCCATCACCGAGATTGGATTCTACAACTTGACCAAGCGGCTCGTCGAAGTCGGCGAGCAAGACAAGATGTTCGGCGAATGTGAAGTCAAATTCTACAAGGGAGCCAAGATCAACAAGCGTTCGGCCACGTGCATCCAAGTCGTGCACCCGATCCCGCGCAAGAACTTCCGCTTCCACAAGGCCCTGATTTTCGTCGACGACGAACTCAACGTGCCGGTGCGCTACGAGGCGTATGATTGGCCCGACCGGCCGGGCGGCCCGCCACTGCTGCTGGAAGAGTACACCTACACCGACATCAAGATCAACAACGGCTACACCGACCAGTCGTTCGACGAATACAACCGCGAATACCATTTCCATTAGCAGCGAGTTTCACGCTACGGGCTGGAAATCTGGGTGTCCGCGACGGCTGACGCGCTAGCGTTGAATCCGCGAGTCACCCTGCCGCGTGAACGAATCCGTGGCTTGCCCTCGTTGAGGCATGACCAGTTCGGTGCCCGGCGCCAGGTGGTCAAAATCTTCGCCCAGCGTCTCGCGGTTGAGGTCGTAGATCTCGGCCCAGCGCGACGCCTTGCCCAATTCGTAGCGGGCGATGTCGAATAGGGTGTCGCCTTCTTCGACGACGTACACGTTGCCTCCGCTGGCCTTGCGCCCCCGCATGCTCGCCGGCATTGTGCGCGGTTTGACGAGGGCCGACTTGCGTTGCTTGGGGCAAAGCGTGGGATAGTTCTGTTCGAGCGTCGTGGTCGGCGGGACGTCAATCGAGGTGCCAACCACCAGGCGATCCGCGTGCGGCAGCCTGGACCGATTATGTTCGTAGAGCGCCTTGAAATAGCCGCCCGTGCCATACACCTTTTCGGAAATGGTCCACAGGTTGTCGTTCGGTTGGATCGTGTACTTCCCGGTTGCCGCTAGCGCAGCGTCGCTA
>JBGQHN010000036.1:0-20907 GCA_041497975.1 Planctomycetia bacterium
ATCTCAGCCGGCGGCTAATCCGTCGCCGTTGGCGCGGTCGGCCACCATCGCGCGGTTTGAGCGTGATAGACTTCAAGCAAGCCGCAGGCTGCGGCGGCCCGACTTGTTCTGGTCGGCCAACACCTCAATGGATATCATTAGGGGCTCAAAACCGTACCATCCCCCCAGAACGAACGAAGCGCGGCGCGTGTCAACACTAATGCCGCGCCCTTCGAATAGTGATCTTCCGCCATGAAAACTGACGAACTCCGCGAAAACTTCCTGTCCTTCTTTGAATCGAAGGGCTGTGTCCGCAGACCCAGCGACGTGTTGGTGCCCCACTGGGACCCTTCGGTCCTGTTCACGCCGGCCGGCATGAACCAATTCAAGGACCACTTCCTGGGCAAGGTGAAGCTCGACTTCACGCGTGCCACGACCTGCCAGAAGTGCCTACGTACCGGCGACATCGAGAACGTCGGCCGCACCGCTTATCACCACACCTTTTTCGAGATGCTGGGCAATTTCAGTTTCGGCGACTACTTCAAGCGCGAGGCCATCAACTGGGCCTGGGAGTTCTTGACGCGCAAGGAATGGTTGGCCCTGGACCCCGACCGGCTGTTTGTTTCGGTGTATACCGACGACAACGAAGCGGCGGAAATCTGGGCTCGCGATATCAAGTTGCCGCCCGAAAAGATCAAGCGAATGGGCGAAGACGATAATTTTTGGCCGGCCGGCGCCCCCAGCAGCGGGCCCGACGGCGTCTGTGGCCCATGCAGCGAGATTTTCTACAAGCCTGACAACCAAAGCGAGGTGGAAATCTGGAACCTCGTCTTCACGCAATACAACCGGGTGGGCCCGCCGCCCGATAACTTGCGGCCGCTGCCGAGCAAGAATATCGATACGGGCATGGGGCTGGAGCGCACGGCCTCGGTGCTGCAAAAGACGACCAGCAATTTCCACATCGACATTCTGCTGCCCATCGTGGAGCGCGCTGCCGAAGTGTGCGGGTTGAAGTACGACCGGGCTAACGAGAACGGACGCCGCCTGCGGCGGATCGCCGACCACGTGCGGGCCTGCACGTTCGCCATTCACGAGAACGTTTACCCCGGTCCCAACAAGGAAAAATACGTGGTCAAGCGCCTGCTGCGCCGCGCGGTGCTCGACGGGCGGCAAATTGGCGTGAAGGAGCCATTCTTGCACAAGATCGTGCCGCTGGTGGCCGAGATCATGCGCAAGCCCTATCCCGAACTGGGCGAGACCACGACCCGCGTTGCGCAAGTCATCGAAAAAGAAGAGAGCAATTTTTTTTCCACCATCGACGCGGGCTTGGACCGCATCGAGCGGCTGTTTGCCACGATGGAGTCCGCCGGCCGCGAAACGGTCTCCGGTGTGGAGGCGGCCGAGATGTATACCACGCACGGCTTCCCGCCCGAGCTGTTCGAGACCCTGGCCGCCGAGCACAATCTGGGCTTCGACTGGGCGGGCTTCCATCGCGAGATGGAGCAGCACGGCATCGATTCTGGCGCGGGCCAGCGGATGGAATTGTTTCAATCGAGCCCGTTGGACGCGCTGAAAAAGACCCTCGGCGGCACGCAGTTCGTCGGCTATGAGACGACCGCTTGCGAGGGGCGAATCGTGGGCATCATCGCGCGCGGCGAACTGGTGGAACAAATCGACGAAATTGGCCACGCGCAGCCGATTTGTCTCGTGCTCGACAAGACGCCGTTCTACGGTGAATCGGGCGGCCAGGTGGGCGACACCGGCTGGATCGAGGGTCGCGGCTTTCGTTTCGAGGTCGTCGACACGCAAAAGGAGGGCAACTTCGCGCTGCACCTCGGTCACTTGCGGGAAGGCCGGCTGGAACAGGGCGCCCAGGTCCGCGCGGGCGTCGAGGCGGATCGCCGCCAGGCAATTCGTCGCGCGCACTCGGCGACCCACATCCTGCACCATGCGCTGCAAAAACACCTGGGCAAGCACGCGCAGCAGCAAGGTTCGAAAGTCGACGCCGATTGGCTGCGGTTCGATTTTACTAACCCTGCGGCTCTCTCGGCAGAGCAGCTCGCCACGATCGAAGCGGAGGTCAACGCGCTAGTCGCCACGAGCGTGAAAATCATTTGGCGCACTCTCCCCTTGGCCCAGGCTCGCGAGACCGGCGCGATGATGCTCTTTGGCGAGAAGTATCCCGACATCGTGCGCATGGTGTCCATTGGCGAATTCAGCAAAGAGCTCTGCGGCGGAACCCACTTGGATAACAGCGGCCAGGTGGGGCTGTTCAAAATCGTCGGCGAGGAAAGCGTGGCGGCCGGGACCCGCCGCATCACCGCCTTGACGGGCGCCGCGGCGCTGGCCCACGTGCGGAAGAATGAAGCGGCTCTCGCGGACACCGCGGCGCTATTGCGCGTGCCGCCGGCCGAGGTGCCACAACGCGTCGCCGCTTTGGCCAAGGAATTGCGAGAACTGAAAAAGCAACTCGCCTCGGCGCCGCGCGCGGGAGCGATCACCGCCGAGCGCCTCTTGGCCAGCGCCGTGGATGCCGGGGGCGTGAAGGTCGTCGTCGCCGAAGCGCCCGATGCCGACGCCAACCTGATGCGCCAACTGATCGATCAATTGCGAAAGACGGCTAGTCCCGTGGCGGTGCTTTTGGGTTCCGTGGCCGACGGCAAAGTGACGCTCGTGGCCGGCATCAGCCACGAATTGGAAGCCCGAGGCATCAACGCCGGGGCATGGATTCGCGGCGCGGCCGAAGTCGTCGGCGGACGTGGCGGCGGCAAACCCGACATGGCTCAAGCCGGCGGAAAACACCCGGAAAAGCTGGCCGAGGCTTTGCAAGCGGCCCGAGGTGACATTGAGTCGCTGCTGAAAAAATAGGGATTCGCCGGCCCGCGCAGTGCGTCGCCGACTCTCAACCAACACAAAATGGCGTGCCGGCTGCAATCGGCACGCCATCGTTTCGCGGCTCGCTGGCTCATCACGTTTCTCGTTACAGGGCGCGTTTCAGCGCACCGATCGCCGCGCCATAGTTCGGCTCCTCGGCCACTTCCTTAACCTGTTCGGCGTACACTACCTTGCCGTCCTTGTCGAGCACGAATACGCCACGGGCCAGGATCTTCAGCTCTTCGATGAGCATGCCCCAGTTCTTGCCGAAGCTGCGGTCTTGATAATCGCTCAGTGCCCGCATGTTGCTGATGTGCTCCGCGCCGCAAAAGCGATTCATCGCAAACGGCAGGTCGAGACTTACGGTGATGGCATTGACTTTGTCACCTAGATTGGCGAGCTCGTCGTTGAATTTCTTGGTCTGCGTTTGGCAAACTGGGGTGTCGAGAGAAGGCACGACACTGATAAACGTCGGCTTACCTTTCAAATCGGCGGGCGAAACAGTGACCAGCGCGCCTTTTTCAAAATTGTGCAGTTTGAAGTCGGGGGCTTTTTCACCCACGCTCACGGCCTTGCCGGCCAGTGTCATGGGGTTGCCCTTGAAGGTGACGGCTCCTGGACGAGACATAGGATGGTTTCCTTTCAGGTGGTGGCACCAATTGCGTGATAGCAGACCGCCCAGTATCGCGCGATCCCCCGCGCGGTTCAAGGGGCAAGTGATTGGAAATTCTCGTGCGGCTATTGATAGGTGTTTCTAAAGGAGTAAGATGCGCTTTTGCATGGCGCCTTGCCGCGCTATGGCAAAAACTCCTCGTAATCAGGCGGCCCTTCTTAAAGTTGACGGAGCAACCTCATGGTGCAGGTCACTCGTGCGCGCGGCTGGGATCTCGACGTCGAGCGCGGACCAGATTCACTGTTCGTGCATCCCTATCGCTTGGAAGACGACGCGACGTTGGCGCCAGCTTTGGCAGAGCAAATCTGGGCCTTGCTGGAGCAGAACCTTACGCATCGGCTCGTTCTGGAGCTGAATGACATCGGACACCTTAACAGCCACTTGATCGGCGAGCTGGTGTGGTTGCACAAGCGCATTCATAGCCATGACGGAATGATGCGGATCTGCGGGCTATCGAGCAACAACGAGAAAGTGCTCGAACAATGCCACTTGAGCGGATATCTGCCGCACTTTCGCAACCGCGAAGAAGCTGTGATGGGCCAGCCTCGTCCGAAGCAGCCACGCTGAACGACCACGCTTGGGGGCGCTTACGACCAGTTGACTTCCAGATGGTTTTCAATGTGGTCGACTCCCTTCAACCGCCGCAGCGCTTCTTGCGCCATCTGCTTCTGGTAGTACGAGCTCACCACGCCGCGCAACACCACGCGGCCTTCATGCGTTTCGAATCGCAGATTGCGCCGCATCAGGTGCGGATTACGCTCGATGGTTGAGGAGATCAACGAATCCAAGGAGGTTTCCGCGGTCGACATGGGCTTGTTCCGCAATTCTGATCGAGACGGCTTTTGGTTTCGGCCTGCACTCCCGCCGAGGCCTCGACGCGTCCTTGAGCCAAACTATCCATCGACAATCTGGGTTACTTTCGTAAACATTTCCACTCGGGCGCTTTAGGAATTATTCGCGAACGCGTCTGCCTGTAACGGTTATGTCGAATCAGGGCTTCTTGCCGCCTGGCCAGCCAGAATTGGGCCACTTTTTCAGCTGAAAAATGGGCTAACCTGAAGATATGCCCTCCGCGCTGACGAGCCCGTCACCCGTTGCATTCGCTTCGCGCGCTGCGCCGCTTCGTTGCTGTCGGGCCAGATCGCTCGACGAAATTGACGCCTGGGAAGATGCGTGGCGGGCGATGGACCGGCGCGTGGAATATCCGCTTAGCCACTTCATCTGGACGCGCTCCTTCGTGCGGGCCTTCGGCGCCGAGACAACCCCATTTGTCGTCGGGGGCAAACGCGGCCAGGATCTGGCCATTGTGGCTCCGCTTGTCGCAAAACGGCTCCATGGCATCAGCCGGTTATTTCTCGCCAGTGTCGGCGAGCTGCACGAACCGATGGATCTGGTCTGGACCGACGAGCGAGCTCTCGATCGCCTGATTGTTTGGCTGGCTCGGAGCGGGCGGCCGTTGTACTTTGAGCGCATCGTCGCCGATTCGCCGAGCGTGCGAAAATTGAAGCGCGTGTACCGTGGTCGCGGAATTATTCTCGTCCGCCCGCAAACCAGTTGTCCGTACATTGCGTTGGACGAAAGGTGGCTCGAGCCCGAAACGCATCTGAACGCCGGTCGGCGCAGCGACCTGCGCCGCGCGCGTCGCAAGGCAGAACAGTTGGGACCGACGGCCACCGAGATTCACGCGCCCGATCTTAGTGAGTTGCCGCAACTGCTGGATACCGCGTTGGAAGTGGAAGCCAGTTCGTGGAAGGGAGACGCGGGAACGGCGTTGTTGCACGACGCGCCTCGCGCGGCGTTTTACCGCCAATATGCGGAGGCGGCGTGCGTGGAAGGCAGCCTGCGGATCTGCTTTTTGCGGATCGGCGATCGCGTCGCGGCCATGCAGTTGGCGGTCGAAGCGGACAGCGGATTCTGGCTGCTCAAAGTCGGCTACGATGCGCGCTTCGCCCAGTGCTCGCCGGGCATGCTCTTGATGCGCGACACGATCCGCTATGCCGCTGAGTCCGGACTGAAGTCCTACGAATTCCTGGGCAAGGCCGAGACGTGGACACAAGTCTGGACCTCGACCCAGCGCGCGTGTGTTTCGGTTCGCGTTTATCCATTTGGCCTGCGCGGATTGTCGGCCTTGACCGCTGACGCAGCCGTGGCCGTCTGTCGACGATGGAGACGCGACTAATGCCGCTGGTGGCCGCTGCGCGCCGTTGGGCTTCGAAGTGCGTCTTGCCGTTGGCATTGCGGGCGGCCAAGGCGTACGTGGCGGGCGAACGATTGGAAGATGCCCTGCTGGCGGCAGACAAACTGGGCAGTCGCGGCTTGGGGGTCACGCTCGGCTATTGGGATTCGCCGCAAGACACGCCCCGCCAGGTCGCCAACGCATATCTCGCGGGAATTCGAGCACTTGCCGGCGGCCAACACGCATACTTGTCGATCAAAGTCCCCGCGATCGACTATTCAAGCGCGCTGTTGGGCGAAATCGTTGAACAGGCCACGCGGCATCGCGTGCGGCTGCATTTCGACGCCCTGGCGCCCGAAACGGCCGACCGATCGCGGGCATTGTTCGAAGAATTTCTCGATGCCGGGGTCGAAATGAGCTACACGTTGCCCGGTCGCTGGGCGCGCAGCCTGCGGGACGCGGCCTGGGCCTGCGAGCGGGGAATCGTGATTCGAGTGGTCAAAGGCCAATGGGCCGATCCGTCGGACCAGCATCGCGACTTGCGCCATGGTTTCTTGCAAGTGGTCGATGCCCTGGCCGGCCGGGCCCGGCACGTGGCGGTCGCCAGCCACGACGTGCCGCTGGTGAACGAGGCGGTCAAGCGCCTGCGAGAAAGCGATACGTCGCGCGAGTTGGAATTGCTGTACGGCCTGCCGATGCGGCGGTCGCTCGAACAGGCCGATCGGCTCGAGCTGGGCGTCCGCGTGTACGTGCCCTACGGCAAATCGTATCTGCCGTATGCCCTGTCGCGCGCGCGCAGCAACCCGCGGGTCGTGTGGTGGCTCGTCCGCGATTTGTTGGCGGCGCGGTGTGCGCCGAAAACCGGTTGCCCCGAACAGTACGGTAGCGCACGCCAATTGGCGCATCGGGGCTAGCCGGGCCTATCCGGCCGTTGACAAATGGGACTGGCTCCGAGGCGCCGGATTGCGAAACCCGTGGAAAAACCACGTCCGCGAGGTGCCTGTCCCAGTTTTTCAACAGGCGGCTATCCGGCCAACCAGGCGGGGCGCTCGCCGGCCGCCGGCAGCGTGATGACGTAAACGCTCTTGATCGCCGGATGCGACCGCACTTCGTCGAGCGCGGCTTGTGACGGAGCCTGATCGAGGTTCAGCACGCCAATCGCCTCGCCGCCCTTCATATCGCGGCCAACCGCCATCTGGGCGATGTTGATCTGGTGCGCTCCAAAAATCGTACCGACCTTGCCGATAATTCCCGGCACGTCGCGGTGCCTGAATACCATCAGCACTCCGTCCAGGTAAGCGTCGAGCCGGAAATCATCGAGCTGCACCAGTCGCAACATATCGACGCCGAACACGGTTCCGGCCGCCTTGTGCGTCTGGCGGTCGGATTGGACTTCGGCCAGCACGACGGCTGAGAATGCGCCCATCTCGCCGCGCCGCTCCTCGACCAGCTCAATGCCCCGTTCGCGCAGGAGCACTTCGGCGTTGACGATGTTGATCTCTTCTTCAAGAGCGTGCTCCAGCAATCCGGCGGCGAAGCTGGCCGTAATCAGCTTGGTGTTTTTGCCGGCCACTTCGCCCCGAAACTGCAGCGTGCAGCGCTTGATGGACGTTGTCTCGAACTGCGCCAGCAATAGCCCGAGGCGATAGCCGACGTCCAAATAGCCGCGCAGGTCCGAAAGCGTTTTGGCGTCGAGCGGAGTCATGTTGACGGCGTGGCGGATCGCGCCGGTGGTGAGAAAATCGACCAGCAGGCCGACGCCCTCCACGGCGACTTGCGCTTGCGCTTCCTCGGTGCTGGCCCCCAGATGCGGCGTGGCCAGCACGCCCGGCATTCCGAACAGGGGGCTGCTCGTGCACGGCTCGCTGGCGAATACGTCGAGCGCTACGCCGCCCAGTCGCCCGCTCCGGAGCCCTTCGACCAGCGCTGCCTCGTCGTAGATTCCGCCGCGCGCGCAATTAATCAGTCGCACGCCCGGACGCAATTGCGCGAGTTGCGCTTTGCCGACCAGGTTGCGGGTTTCGTCGGTCAGCGGCGTGTGGACGGTCAGGTAATCGACTTGCGGCAGCATGGCCGCCACGTTGGGCACGGCCTCCAGCCCCAACTCGGTAATTCGCTCGGTCGAGAGGAAAGGATCGAAGCCCAGTACGCGCATTTGCAGGGCCTTGGCGCGCACGGCGACGGCCTGGCCGATGCGTCCCAGGCCGATGATGCCCAGCGTTTTGTTGGCCAACTGCGTGCCCATGTAGCGATTGCGATCCCATTTGCCTTCGATCAGGCTTTGATACGCTGGCGCGATGTTGCGCGACAGGGCCAGCATCATGGCGATGGTGTGTTCGGCCGTGCTGAGCGTGTTGCCGGCCGGCGTGTTCATGACCACAATGCCCAGGCGAGTCGCGGCCTTGGAGTCGATGTTGTCGGTGCCGACGCCTGCCCGCACGATCGCTTTGAGCCGATGATTGCCCTCGAGCACGTCGGCCGTGATCTTGACGCCGCTGCGGCAAATGGCTCCGTCGAACTCGCTCAAAGCGCTTCGCAAGGCGTCGCCCTTCAAGCCTGTGCGCACTTCATATTCGATTCCGGGGGCCTCGGCAAGCAGGTCGAGCCCTTCTTGAGCCAGGGCGTCCAACACGATCACTTTGGGCATGATGGTTCTCGTCAGGGAAAGCCGTTCAATCAATGGATCCGCGGTATGAATCGCCGCACAGCGTTCAGGTGGCAAAAGCGATGGGCGCCGCGGCCGGGCCGCTCTTGGCGCCTGCGGACTGGATCACGCGGCCGGCGGCCGCAACGGCCGATCCTAGACTCACCGCGTGCCCCATTTCGTCGAGCACCAGCTCGATGGCGGCCAGCGTGGCGATGATATCTAATTCGTCCACCAAGCCAAAATGAGCCATCCGAAAAATCTTGCCTTCGAGTTCTTGTTGGCCGCCGGCCAATTTGACGCCAAAGCGGCTCTCCAATCGTTTGACAAACGCGCGGCCATCGATCGACGTGGGAATGCAAGCCGCGGTCATGCCCACGGCGGGACGGCGCGCGAAAATCTCGAGGCCCATGGCTTGCATGCCCGCGATCGTGGCGCGGCTCAACAGCGCCGAGCGGTTCCAGATGGCTTCCATGCCTTCGGCGCGGATGATCTTCAACGATTCGGCCAGGCCGGCAATCAGCGTGTGCGCGGGCGTCCAGGGCGTATCGGGACCGTCGTGCGGCTTGCCACGAAGCTTGGCGCGATGACTCTTGAGATCGAAGTAAAACGCCTGCGGCTCCACGCGCTCCATCTGCCGCCAGGCCGCTTCGCTCACACTCAAAAAAGCCAGTCCCGGCGGCGACATGAGGGCCTTTTGCGAACCAACCACCAGCACGTCGATATTCCACAAGTCGACCAGACACGGCATGGCACCGGCGCCGCTGATGGCGTCGACGACCCATAGCGCGCCAGTGGGTGCGATCGCCTGCCCGATCGCTTGCACGTCGTGGCCGACGCCGGTGCTGCTTTCCATCAATGTGCCAAAGACGGCCACGGTGTCGGGATGTTCACTCAGAAGCGCGGAGACGTCGTCGGCTTCAACCGCCTGGCCCCAAGGCACTTTATGCCGCACGACCTCGATGCCGAACCGAGCGCAAAGATCGGCCCAACGGCGCGAGAACACGCCCGACTCGAGTACGATGGCCTTGCCGCCGCGAGGGACCAGGTTGGTCACGGCCGCTTCCATGGCGCCTGTGCCGGAGCTGGTCAGCACCAAGACGTCGTTCTCGGTGCAAAAAACGTACTTCAATCCGGCGAGCACCTCTGCCAGCATGGCCCGAAACTCGGGCGTGCGATGATGGATCACCTGGCGCGCCATCGCCAACCGGGCTGGCTCCGGCACCTGTGTCGGACCAGGCGTCATGAGACGTTTTTGGGGCATGGCTCGGCAGGAAGTACGAATCGACTTGGGATTGGGAAAGGAACGTATTGTAGGCGGGCGCCGGCCGTTTGGCCATTGGGAGGACACGTGCTGAAGCCCTGCGGTTCGGCGCGAGGCTCGGTGTCACGTCCTTGAAACGATGCCGCAAGCACCTAAACACGAGGGGGCGCGGCGCGGTTCGCTGTACGAAGCCCGGGCGGCTACGGTCTCAGCGAACAGGGGCTTGTGGCGTGGTCACGACACGGGTGCCGGCGGGCGGCGCGGTGAGCGGAGGAACCGGAGTGCTCAGCGCCCCGACGCGTGAGGCGAGCTGGGGCTGGTTGGGATCAATTTGCAGCGCCCGTTGATAGTTGGCCAAAGCCTGCACGGTCTCTCCGGCGTCTTCGCGCAATTTGCCCAACGCGGCCAGTGCGCGGGAATTCGTCGGATCAACGCCCACGGCTTCAATCAGCTGGTGCTTGGCCGCGTCGCGATTGCCCGACTCCTCGTAAAGCCGCGCGAGTTCAATTTTCGGAGCGGCCAGCGACGGGTTGCGCATCGCCCAGTTCTCCATCAACTTAAAGGCATCGCCGCTGCGGTTTTGCTCGACTAACAACACGGCCAAACCGCGGTGACAGTCTTGATTGTTCGGGTCGCGGTCCAGGCACTGATGATAATAGCTTTCGGCTTGTTGAACGTCGGCCGTTTGATTGTGGAGTTTGCCGAGCTGATGATACGTCCGCGCCAGATTGTAATAACCGTCGGGATTGGCCGAATCGGATTGAATGGCTTGCTGGAAGCGTTGCAACGCGCCCTGGTAGTAGGCCTGTTGGAACATCCGCACGCCTTCCGAATTCTGGCTGTGCGAGACCATCTGGCAGCCCGAGTCCGCCACGACGATGGCCAGCGCCCCACACCAGGCCAGCACGGCACAACGGCAAGCGCGACGCGGATTGGTGTCGAGTGGCATCACGGCTCGAACGGCCTCGTTGGAGATGGGAACCGGCACGCCCGCGCGGCCGGGATGAGAAATGACGCGGGACAATACCCATCGGTGCCCGAGGTCGCAAGATCACTTTTGGCGCGCTGACTAAAAAAGTCAGGCAACAGCCGCCGCGCGGAGCCGTTCTCTACGCCGAATAGCTTTGCTGGGTGCCGAGCGACTCAAATTTCCGCGGAGCGCTCGCGTTGCAGGTGCTGTAGTGCTAGCAGCGCTCGTCGAGGGTTGTCCGCCCGGTATGGGGCGCCGCCGTGCTCGCCGCACAGCCTTCTCGTTTCTCGTAGCCGAGACTTCGCAGCACTTCGAGCACTTCGCTGCACGTGGGGAACATCCGGCCGCTGGATCGTTTGTATTGATCCATGGCGTGCATGAATTCAACTTCAGCCTGCGTATAGTCGCGCTCGCAAGTGGTCGGATCAATTTGGCGGCGTCGATTCACTTTGGCCCGCCGCTGACCAATTCGCCGCTCGACGGCCACGGCGACATTGGCGGCGCGACGATCCTGGCTCGTGCGACGGGTATGCTCCTTGCGCTGGTCGATCGACAGACTCGCTCCCGCTTTCTTGATTTTGGCCAAGGCCATCCCCTTCCATAACAGGCTAGGTAATTCTACGCATCGCGGTGACTTTTCTGCCATCGGCCGGCAAGCGTGAGAAAGTTGACCGCTCGGGAAAAATGGGAGGATTTGACGGATTGTCCGAGTTGGCCAAAGATTGCCGTTAGCGCAAAAGAATCGGTCGTAGCGACCGGCGCAGGCTTACCCGGAGCGAGGTAGCAGCAGTCAGAGAACGGTCACACTGCTTACAGGCCGTCAGGACCGACTGGCCAATTCCGTGACGGGTAAAGCTCGCAGCAGCAGATTCAGGGTATCAGTGACCGAATCGGTCACCGGCCGAAGGCCTTCGCTCATTTGTACGGCCCAGGCCGGCTCGTCGGCGTCCGTGTCCGCCTCGACGTCAATGATACCCCTCGTGCCGCCGATGCCCGGCACATACAGCACGAGAGCAGCCAATCCGTCGCCGGTCTCCTTGGCCAGTTCGCCGTAGACGTCGGCCTTCGAGTCGCCGCGGAGCGCGGGCAGACTCTGCAGGATCGTCAACTGACCGAGCGAATTAGCCGCAATCGCCAGATCGGGTTGCTTTTGCTTGGGAGAAACCGCTCTAGCGGGCGAGGCGATTTGCGAGTCGTCGCGACTCGACCATCGCCCCAACGGCACAATCGCGACGAGCAAGCACGCGGCGATTGCCAGCGCCGTTACGACCAGCCTGGCGCGCCGCGCACCAACAGACGGCGAAGGCAAATCGGCCAACACGCGGGCCGCCATGTTGGCCGGCGGCGGCGGCGCGGCCAGCGCGCAAAAACCGTCCAATAGCGCGCGATAGATCGCCGCCAGGTGCCGGCATTCGGGACACGCTTCGATGTGCACGCGCAACTCGGCATTGCACTCCGGACGCCCGCGTTCGTCGAGCACCGCGTTCAGACGATCTTCAAACTCTTCGCACTGCATGTCGAGGCTCCTGGACCACTCCACGATCTTTCAATTGACCGATCAATTCGCGCCGCGCTCGGTGGACCCAAGTCTTGACCGTGCCCAAGGGACAATCCAGCGTGGCGCTGATTTGTGCGTAACTCAATTCATGTTGATGGAACAGCAAAAAAGCTTGACGATACTCGGACCGCAACGTGCCGAGCGCCCGCTCGACTTCTTCGGCCAGATTTCGGGCTTCCGTGATCTCCAGGGCATTGTCGCTCAAGTGGTCGACCAAGGAAGTCATCGCTGGCTGCCGCATGCGCACCGCCAACAGCGTTCGGCAGCGATTGCCGGCGATGGCCAACAGCCAGGGAAGGAACTCGCGCTGCTGATCCCACGTGCGCAAGCTGCGGAGCACTCGAACCAACGATTCTTGTGTCACGTCCTCGGCATCTTGTCGATGCCGCAGCATGCGATAACAAAGGCCGAATACCTGGCCGCGGTACGTGTCGACCAATTCGACCATGGCCGACTGGTCGCCGCGCAGGCATCGACGCACCAACTCAAGAACGTTGTCGGAGGACAAACGGTTCCTCAACGATCTAGCAAGTCGGCTAAAAGAGAGTACCGCCGGATCATCCCCCTGGTTTCACGGGGGCCGGCACTGGGCTTCGAGCGGCAGTCATTCTAAGAGAAAGTGGCTGAAATTGCCACAAAATCGTGCCGCAAATGGAATGGGCCGGGCCGATTTTGGGTAATCGTCTGGCCCCGGGGATTCAGCCTCGGGCGTCCTCGCAAATGTCGCGCAACTCGCCCAGCGTAAGATCTTCCAGCCTTCGACCGCGACGATCCAGATGTTCGTTCACTTTCTGAGCCGTTTCCTGCATCACGGCGTGGGTCTCCTGAGAGCCCCCGAAAAGCACGAAATTCTTGCCTCGTGTCAGCCGCGTATGTCCGTCCTCGCAGTCAAACGCTAAACCGAGCAGCGCGGCCTGTTTCGACTTCTTATTGGCAGCCCTCATGCGGTGCCCTCATGGTTCGGATGCGAACGATAGCTCAAGCTGGGAAACCCTGGCTATTGGAAGTATAGGGACGAAAACACGGCTCGGTCAATTGAGAAAACCGAGCCGCGCGATCGCCGCAAGTCAGTTGCCAGTAACCGCTTCGCGCGCCAACTGCTTGGCCAGCTTAAAGGCAGTGGAAAGCGTGTGAATGCGGACTTCCATTTGATCGGCTGTAAAGTTGAAGGGACTTTCGCTGCTCGGCAATCCGGCGATCACAATTGTCAGCGGCATTAATTCCAGGAATTCACGATATCGGCGGCGCAAGGTTTCTTCGTCCACGGCCATCGCCTGGCTCCTCATCACAACTGGGACAGTTTCGCTCGGGCGGCGAAACCAAAGCGATCCTACTCAGAAGTAAACGGACAAATCCCCGCCGTGCCTCGCCCGAGGGTGCCTTGAGGCCAGGGCCGTCTCGACCATTGACGCGCCAACGATACACAGGTGGGACCGCTCTAACGCCGGCGGCGAAACTTGCTGAGCATGGCCGCCGCTGCCTCTTGGCTGTCCTTCGACGCGTTGGTCATGGGCGGCAACTTGCCCGGAACGCGCTTTTCCCGACGACTTTTGGGCTCTTCGACGTCGGCCGTGGTTTCCGGAACCGAAGATTGCGTGTTGCTCATCTGGATCGAGTCCGTATCGCCGATGCCGACAAGGTGTGTGTCCTTGTTCAATTCCCCAGTAGCGTCGACGTCGTTGCCCAACCACTGCGTGACGTCGAGCGGATCCTGAGCCGCGTCCTGGGCGGTGCGGGCGGCCGCTTCCTTGATATCGCTTACCGGGGGGCGCTTCTTGGCGGCCAGGCCGTGCGCAACGTGAACCTCAAATTGCAACGGACCAATCGTCAACCGATCGCCGGGCTTCAACTCGCGTTCGCCGACGATGCGTTCGCCATTGACAAACGTGCCGTTCTTGCTGCCGAAATCGCGCAGACCAATGTAGCCGTCCTCGACCAGCAGCACGCAGTGATGGCGGCTAATGAGTTCGCTGCCAGGACGCAGATTACAATCCTCGGCCCGGCCAATGAAGAATTTCTTGCCGCGGACCGGGATTTCCTGGCCGCTGTTCTTGCCTTCGACCACCCTCAACTTCAAGTCCATAGTTCAGCGCCGCTCCGCAAGATAAACCGAAAGAAAACCAAGACGAGTGCGGATCGAACACGATGCGTGCGAGGGCAGCATGAACAGCCGGAACCAGAATGAAGCTTGTCGTTTCGGTCGCGTTTACGGCGCAATTGCGCACATGCAACCGTGAAGTATTATGCCAGCAAGCGCAGTGAATAGCAAATCGGAAAAAACAAGGGAAGGGGACTTGCGCGAATTCGCAAACCGCCCCCACCGCCGCCGCCGACTCGCCTACCAATTTATCGGCGCGCGGTCCACTGAGAGGCGCTATATTTCTCAATCGCTAGCGTCCTGACGTGGTCTAATTCGGCGGCCGAAAGACCCTGACCAACCAAGGACAAGCCCAAACGGGTGGCTAGCTCGCGTCGCCAAAGTTCGCGTAATTCAGCCAGATTCCAGGGTCGGAGCGTCAGTTCACCCAGCCCGGAGAGTTCGGGCGCGTGGGGCGATCGGGCCAAGAGCAAGCTGCCATGTTGCAGGATAGCCTGGCCGCGGCGGCGTTGGGCACTGCCGCAAATCTTCGACCCGCCGATCAACACGTCGCCGGGGGTACGTCGTTCGAAGCACAAGAACGGTTCTTGGGCGGTGGCGGCCGCCGGACCATCGAACAACCTCGCCTCGACGCCGAAAGTGGCCAACACGTCGACCAGCGCCGTGTGCGCCACGTTGTAAAGCCGCGCGGCATCGGCGGCCCGGCGCTGCGACACGCTCAAGGCAAGGCTATAGGTCAGTTCGGCGTCGTGCAGAATCGCGCCGCCGCCTGTTTGCCGGCGCACGAGCGGGCAATCGCGGCTGCCGCGATGCGCTTCGCGCTGACGTTGACTCTGGAAGTAGCCCAACGAAAGCGTGGGCTCGGACCACTGGTAGAACCGCAGCGACGAGCGACCATTGCGCGCGGCCGACTCCAACAGCACTTCGTCAACTGCCATTTGCCAGGCGCCGCTCGCGGGCGAGTCGTCGAAGAACCGGCACGGCTCAAGAGAATCAAACGCGGACAATCGCAGGCCCTTTGAAACGTGTTGCCACCGCTGACCGGCCGAGCGCCGTCCCAAGCCGTTGTTATTTCTTTCCCGGCCAGGCCACGATGAGCTGACGAGCGGCACGCACTTCGTCGGGCCGGCTGACCGCCGTGGTGTGCGGCGCTTCGTGCAACAAGTCGGGCGGTTCTTCGCTGATGCGGAACAACGTCTGCGCAAAGGCGTCGAGCGTTTCCTTGGTTTCCGTCTCAGTCGGCTCGATCATCATGGCTTCGCGCACAATCGGCGGGAAATAGACCGTTGGCGCGTGGAAGCCATAGTCCAACAGCCGCTTGGCAATGTCCATCGCCGAGACGTCGCGCTCGCTCTTCAGCCGGGCGGCGCTGGCCACGAATTCGTGCATGCAGCGATCGCCCTGCGGCACGGGAAAAATATGCTTGACCTTCGAGAGCAGGTAATTGGCGTTGAGCACCGCGTTTTCCGCAACGCGCCGCAATCCCTCTGGCCCGTGTGTGCGAATGTAGCAATAGGCCCGCACCAACACGCCCACGTTGCCGAAGAAACTGCGCACGCGCCCGATCGACGCCGGCCGATCGTACGCCAGGCGGTAGCGATCCTGCTGGTGAACCACGATTGGCACGGGGAGATAGGGGGCCAGTGTCTCGGTCACGGCGATCGGACCGGCGCCGGGTCCGCCCCCGCCGTGCGGGCCGCTGAACGTCTTGTGCGGATTGAAGTGCATCATGTCGGCGCCAAAATCGCCGGGTCGAGTGATCCCCAAGATCGCGTTCATATTGGCGCCATCCAGATAGACCAACCCGCCCACGTCGTGAACGCGGCGCGCAATCTCGGCAATCTGTCGATCGAACATGCCGAGCGTATTGGGATTCGTGATCATGAGCACGGCCGTGGTCTCGTCGAGTTTCCCGGCCAGGTCCTGCATGTCGACGTAGCCCTGCGGCGTGCTCTTGACCGTCACGGCGTCGAAGCCGGCCATCGCGGCACTGGCCGGATTCGTGCCGTGCGCGCTATCGGGCGCAAGTACTTTGGCGCGGCGTTGGCCGAGCGCGCGAAAATGGGCCGCCGCCACCAGCAGCGACGTCAACTCACCTTGCGCGCCGGCGGCTGGCTGCAGTGAGACGGCCGGCAATCCGGAAATCTCGGCCAGTATCTGCTGCAGGCCGTACAACAATTCGAGCAAGCCTTGCAACGTCGATTCGGGCTGATAGGGATGCAGATCGACCAGGCCGCCCAGACCCGCCAGCCGCTCGTTTCGTTTCGGATTGTATTTCATCGTGCACGAACCGAGCGGATAGAAGTGCGTGTCGACGGACATGTTTTGCGTCGACAGGTTCGTGAAATGTCGCACGAGCTCTGGCTCGGTCAGCTCGGGCAGCGACGGCGGCTCGGCCGCGATTGCTTCGGCGGGTAACAATTCCGCAAGCGGCAGAGGTGGCACGTCGACCGCCGGCAAGCGGGCGCACCGGCGGCCCGGCTTGGACAATTCAAACAGCAGTTGGGTCGCGCGGGTGTTACGCATCGGGCGCCGTCGTTAGCTTTTGCAGGCAAGCGGCCCACGCGTCGATCTCGTCGCGCGTGCGGCGCTCTGTCACCGATACCAAGAAACAGTCGGAAAGCTCGTCGTACCAGCGTCCCAAGGGCACGCCGGCCAAAAAGCCGCACTCGCCGGCACCGGCGATTAGCTCGTTGACGGCGCCGCCTCGGGCGCGGACAACAAACTCCTTGAACGTCGGACGCGCGAAGGCCAAGTCGAGCGATCCTTCGGCCGTCAGTCGCCGCGCGGCATAGCGGCTTTTGCGCAGGCACAGCTCGGCGGTTTCCCGCAGCCCGTGCGGCCCCAGCGCCGCCAGGTACACCGTGGCCCGCAGCGCCAGTAGTCCCTGGTTGGTGCAAATGTTGCTTGTGGCCTTTTCGCGACGGATGTGTTGTTCGCGGGTTTGTAGCGTAAGGACGAAGCAGCGCTTGCCGCGGCGGTCGACGGTCTCGCCCGCCAGTCGGCCCGGCATGCGGCGCACGAATTGTTCTCGGCAGGCCATGATACCCAGATAGGGACCGCCGAAGGACATGGGGCTGCCCAGACTTTGGCCTTCGGCCACCACGATGTCGGCGCCGTAGCTGCCCGGCCGCCGCAGCAGCCCCAGGCTGATCGGATCGACCGACACGACAAGCAGGGCGCCGGCCGCGTGAGCCACTTCGCCCAACGCATCGACCGATTCCAGGCAGCCGAAAAAATTCGGATGTTGCACGAGCACGCACGCCGTGTCTTTGTTCACGGCCGCTGCCAGCTCCTGGCGCGAGAGCGTGCCCTCGGGCGTGCCCAGGGTTACAAGTTCCACGCCCAAATTGGCCAGGTACGTTGCCAGAATCTGTCGATACTCCGGATGCACGCTGCTGGCAGTCACTACGCGACCGTGCCGGCGGGTTGCACTGCAGGCCATCAGCACCGCTTCGGCCGCCGCGCTGCCGCCGTCGTACAGACTGGCATTGGAAACCTCCATGCCCGTCAACTGCGTGATCAACGTTTGATACTCGAAGAAGACCTGCAGGTTGCCCTGGCTGGCTTCCGGCTGGTACGGAGTATACGAAGTGTAATACTCTCCGCGCGAAGCTACATAATCGACGATGGCCGGAATGAAATGGTCGTAGCTGCCGCCACCCAGAAAGCAGACCTTCTTGCCGGCGGGGCTGTTTTTCTCGGCCAATTGCGCCAGGTGGGCGGTCAGCTCCATTTCCGACAATGCGGGCGGAATCGAAAGCGGTCGCTGCAAGCGCAAATCGGACGGGATCGACGCAAACAGCTCGTCCAGGCTGCCCAGCCCGATCGATTCGAGCATCGCCCGCTGGTCTTCGGGAGTGTTGGAGATGTACGGCATCGATTAAGACTCACAGTGCAACGTGGCACCCCGGCAGTCGCATCTAATGTCCTTCTTCCGCGCACTGCTTTTCGTAGTCGGCGTGCGACAGCAGTTTCGACAATTCCGATTCGTCGTTCATTTTGATCTTCACGATCCAGCCGGCGCCGTAAGGATCATCGTGCAGTTGCTCGAGCTTGTTCGACAGACTCTGATTCACTTCGACGATCTCGCCCGTCACCGGGCTATACAGGTCGCTGACGGCCTTGACGCTTTCGACCTCGCCGAACGATTCGCCCGCTTTCAGATTGTGCCCGACGGTGGGCAGTTCGATGTAGACCAGGTCGGTAAGCGCCTCGACGGCGAAGTGCGAAATGCCGACCGTGGCGATCTTACGCCCTGCGCCGTCGCGGTCGACGTGAACCCATTCATGCGTCTTGGCATAAATCAAATCTTGCTGCTGCACTGTCCGAGTTCCTTATGTGGTTCGGCGATAAAAGGGCATTTGCACGCTGTGGGCCGGCTCGCGAACGCCGCGGATGTCGATGGTCACCGGGATGTTTGGCGCCGCCAGTTCCGCGCGCACATAACCCATCGCGATCGGCTTATCGAGCGTCGGAGAAAACGTGCCGCTGGTGATGTGGCCGACTTGCTCTTCGCCGCGATAGATCGCGTAGCCCTCGCGCGCAACGCGCTTGCCGTCGACTATCCAGCCAGCGCGACGCGGCCGGCTGCTGTCGCTCTTAAGGCGCGCCAGCGCGTCGCGGCCCGGAAAGGACCGGTCGTCCAGTTCGACCGCGTAACCCAAGCCGGCCTGAAAGGGATCAATGTCTTCGCTAAGCTCGTGGCCGTACAGCGGCATGCCGGCCTCCAGCCGCAGCGTGTCGCGAGCGCCGAGTCCTGCCGCGGCACCGTCGAACTGCCCTGCGGCGGCAATCAACTTGTCCCAAACTTCCAGCGCGATCGCGGCCGGCACGATCAATTCGCAGCCGTCCTCGCCGGTGTAGCCGGTGCGGCTCACAATTCCCAGGGAGTGGCAAATCTCGGTCTCGGCGCCCGTGTAGTATCGCAGACGCGCCGCATCAAGCTTCACGAGCGGGCGAACGATCTCCAACGCGCGCGGGCCTTGGACCGCGATCATTGCCGTGTCGAGCGTGCGGTCCACGAAGCCATCGTCGGCACGGTCGTGGTGGGCTTTCAGCCAATCGCAGATCTTGTGGCGATTGCTGGCGTTGACGACCAACTGGCAATAACTTTGCCCTTGCGCGTCGCGCAGGTGGTACACCAGCACGTCGTCCAGGATTCCGCCGTCATCAGCGGTCATCAAGGCATAGCGGATCTGGCCCGGCTTCATGCCCGCGACGCGCCGCGAGACGATGCGCTCCAAAACCTTCTCGCCATCGGGGCCCGTGAACACGATGCGTCCCATGTGCGAGACGTCGAACAGGCCGACGGCCGCGCGGGTTGCGCGATGCTCGGCGACGATGGACGAGTACTGCACCGGCATGGACCAGCCGGCGAAGTCGACCATTCGCCCGCCGTGCGCGGCATGCCAATCGTGGAGCGGCGTCTGTGCCAGCACGCTGGTCATCCGAGATTCCCGTCCTCAGAAGAAAACGCTGGACGCTCGCCCCTTAAGGACCCCATGGATCCAATCGGCGTTCGAGAGCCCGTCAGTTGCCAAGGAAGCAAACAAATCGCGCGCGACAGGAGCATTGAGCCGTGCCTTCAGCGGCAGGGGTTTCCTGCCAGGCATTATCGCGGCACCTGCTGAAATACCGCCATGTGCATAGTTATTGTAGCGGTCCGGCGGCGGCGTGCCAGAGTGGGCTGGGGAATCGACCGACCGTGTCACGCGCTCGTTGCATAGCCAGGGGGCCAAGACAACGCGCGGGCGCGCGGATCACGGCGGCAGTGACTAGATCCGTCACTTGCGCCTCTTCGCTTTTCCTGATTTGCCGCGATTGGCCGACTTCGATTTAGCTTTCTCGGCCGCCTGGCGCTCCTTCTTTGTCGGCCGGTGGCGCGTGCGGACGGCTTCTTTGCCGCGGGCGACGATGCGAAAGTCCAATTCGCGCCGCTCGACGTCGACCCGGGCCACGACGACGAACACGGTGTCGCCCAACCGAAAACGGTTGCCCGATCGGTGGCCCGACAGGGTGTGTGTCGCGCGATCGTAGCGATAAAAATCGTCCTGCAGCGAACTGACATGCACCAGTCCTTCGGCGGGAAGTTCGAGCCCCTGCACGAAAAGGCCGAATTCCTCGACGCCGGTCACGACCGCTTCCATCGTGGTGCCGATCCGCGTGCTCAAGTATTCCAGAAGCTTGACTTTCGTCAGCTCTCGTTCGGCCGCCTCGCTGCTCCGTTCGCGGTCGGAGCAGTGCTCGCCCGTCACGGCCAGCTCGCCGAAATCGTTGCGTGGCTTCTTGCCCGACATCAGCGCGCCCAGCAGCCGGTGTATCGTCAGGTCGGGATAGCGGCGAATTGGCGACGTGAAGTGGCAATAACTGTCGCTGGCCAGGGCGTAGTGGCCTTCCTTTTCGGGGCTGTAAATGGCCCGTTGCAAGCTGCGCAACAGCGAAAAATTGACCGCGCTTTCCTCAGGCTGCCCGGCCACGAGCGCCAGAAGCTTTTGCAACTCGAAACGGCTCTCCAGGCTGTCGACTTCAAAGCCGAGTTCCTTGACGAATTCGGTCAGCGCTTTCAGCTTTCGCGGGTCGGGCGCCTGATGCACGCGGCGGAGGAAATTCAACTCGGCCTTTTCCAGCAATTCGGCCACAGCCTCGTTGGCCGCGAGCATGAAATCCTC
>JBGQHN010000037.1:0-20767 GCA_041497975.1 Planctomycetia bacterium
GGCAATGACGCTGCCGGTCGCCTTGCCGGTGTGGTTGGGCGTGCGATGCTGAATCGTGCCGGTCGCCGACGGCTTGAGTGTATGGGAGGCAATCGACCAGGTGCCGCTGAGCGTATTCCACTGGCAGCCGGGATCGGCGTTGTCGGCCCGCGCGAATGTGTCGTCGGCAATCGAGCATCCCCTGCCAATCGACCCGCAACCCGCGTCCGCCTCGGAGCCGCTGTTGTAGCGTGAGAAACTGAAGGCGGTGAACCGCACGGCGCTGGCTTGCGCTTTAGTGCCCAGGCCGACGTAGCTGGCGCTGGCCGTGGGCGAAGCCGGATAGACAAGCTCGTGGGAGCCCCATTGGACGCCAATGTTTCCGCCGCCGAAAAAAACGGCAACGGGCGTCGGCGTGCTGGCGGCCGGAGCGCCGTCGATCAGTGTTCGTTCGGTTTCCGCGGCCGCGCCGTTGCATTCAATGATCGAGACGCAGCCGCCGATCGTGAACCGCACGATCCAGCAATTGTTCTTGTTGGAGTTGTTGGCGTTGACGATCACGTCCAGCTCATCGTCGGCCGCGCCTTCGATCGTGACGTGAACAATCGCCGACGAAATGCCGTCGGGATGCGCCGTGTCACAACGGGCATAGGCGCTTGTCGAGCTGGTGACGAGTTTGCCCGATGACAGCGACCAGCTTCCGGCTACTTCCGTCCAGCCGCACGGGCTGCCAGTCGAGATGTCCGTTCCGTCTGCCCGGGCGAAAGCGTCCGAGCAAATCGGGCAGGAATCACAGGCGATGCACGGCACGCAGGGAAGACCAACGGCGACCCCCACGATCAAGACCGAGCACAACAGCAAGCCAAAAAGCGCGACCAGCGACATTGTTTGCATCCCGACTTCCGGGCCGTAACGGCCTGTTGAAGAATTGGGACGGGCACCTCGCGAACACGGTTTCTCAGCGGTTTCGCGCCCACTGGCTCGGAGCCAGTCCCATTTTTCAACGGCCTGCTCAGCCACTCAACTTTGTTCTCAGCACTCCCAAGGCTCGATGTACCAGTTGCCGCCGATTCGCGTGGCCAGGCAAAACTTGTCCGCGTCGATGTCAACCGAGGTGCGATTCATCGCTTCCAGCTCTTCCAGCGGATTGCTTTCGGCCTCCGAGCCGGGAGTGCCGTCCCAAACATTGACCAGTTCCGCGGCGCCACTGGCGTGTGACGTCGTGGTCTTCGCAAGTTTTTGATTCGAATCGCTGCCGCCGGCGACAGCCACCCACAATCCGTTTTCTCGGACGAACGGCGTGAGCCGGCCGGCCTCGATGACCGAGGTCGACATGTTGTAGCCAGTAAACGTCGTCGTCGGAGTCGCGGCTACGCAGCTCGTCCCGTCCCAAACGTGCAAGGTGACGGTTTGCGTGCCCGGCTGTCCACCGCTGATTGCCGTCAGGTTCGCAGCCGCGACGCCCAGCGCGCCGGCCAAGGGCACAAGCGCGCCATGGAGAATTTTGTTGGCCTGGTTTCGTATGCCGTGGGCAGTGATGATCGATGGATAACCCTTGGACAACGTCCATTGATTGGCGCGCGGCCCCCATCCCTGGCCGGCTTGGGGATTTCCGCTGTCATACGCCACCGATAAATCACCTTGGCGATAACATATCCCCTTCTCGTCCGGTTGCACTTGGGAAGGTCCATTGACGGCAAACTCGGTCCCCAGCGTTGTGCCCGGCCGCGTGCACGTCAAGAACGCGACGCCATCCTCGACCAGCACGCCCGCGATCTCGACCACGCCGAAGGCCGGCACGCTCTGCGAGTGGATGTTCTTGAACGGGAATTTGGCCAATGCCTGGCCCGAAGTCGATGCAGCGCTCACGCTCTGAGCCTCGGCTGGGTGTAAGGGCTGGACTTCGAGGCTCGGGCCAGGTTGCGCGAACTCGTCCTCGTCTTGGCGTCGGTCGCCTCACGCTGCCGCTCAATCCGTCGCCGTTCCTTGTAGGGCAATGCACCGCGCGGCAGTTCGTTGTGACGAGCCACGGTTGTCGTTGCTCCGGCGGCGCCCACGTGAAACGAGACGTGTTCGATCGCCCCGTCCGGCTGAATCGGCACCAATCCCCCGTAGCGGGCTTTCTGAGGAACGGCGATCTGATATTCCTGTTGGGCCGCGTCGAGGAAGGAATCAGCCGTCGCGTTCACGTCTTCCTCGTTCGTGTCAACGTCGACGAGCGCGTAGTCGTTGGAATAAGTCGGCGAGCGGGTCAACACGAGTTCATCGTGCCGCAGATACCGTGTCGCCCCGCCCGACGAGTTGCCCGTGATGCGAGTTCGTACGTGCCGTTCGAGCGCCATGGTTTCCGGATGGCGGACGCTGCACGCCGCGCGAAGCACGAGCTCGGCAGGGCCGACCACGACTTCGTAGCCCGAACTTCCGGTGGCCGAGGGATGTGTATTGCGGTAAATGGGCTCGCCGAAAATCACCAGCCCACGCGCGGCGTCGATCGTATACGGCCGTTGCAACAGCGAGCTGGCTGACAAAATATCACCTTCGGTCGGCGCCGGGGCTAGCGACTCGGTGCTGTTGGCCACGTCGAGCGTCTCCGGATACCACATGCCAAAAACGGCCGCGGACAAATTGGCCTTCTGACCGTTTTCGACCGCCAGCGCCACTTGTTCGGCCTCGATCGGCAGAATCTGCTCCAAGTGGTCGACGCGATTGCCGTCGAGCCCGCCGTAGCCGGGAACCTCCACGGGCACCTTGATGCGGTAGTATTTAAAAACGCTGCGTCGCGCGAGCTCTCTCGATTGCGCATCGACCTGGTGAAAGTACGGCACATCGACCCGCGACCAGCCGCCCGAGGGCGCATAAGGGAGCTCGTCGATGGGCACCAAGGTTTCGGGATTGTCCTCGGTTGCCTCCGCCAGGCCGACCGCTTCCAAGGGGAAGTCCACTTGAAAACGGCTGGGGCCGCACACCACGGCGATCGCGTCGGGGCATTCGGCGGGATTGACGAGCGAGGCGAATTCGAGCGCCGCGGCACTGCTCAGCGCGGCGCCGACTCCCACGCGGCGAATCGCCACTCGATTGTCTAGCTGCAACACGACGCGGCAGCCAAGCTCATCGCACAGAGTGGCCAACGCCTCGGCGGGCACTTCGTAATCCCATTCGACGCTCGGCCGGGCCTCGTTGGGCAAATCGCTCACGTCGAAGTTCGACTCGCCCATGGCCCGCAGGCACAACGCGGCCAGTTCTTGCGGCGTACGCTCGGTATCGATCGTGTCGTTCTCGCCGCCCTGCAAACTGGAATCGTCGCGTCGCACGTTGTACGTGCCAGAAATCTGTCCAAACCGCCATCGCCAGCGGCGGTCCAGGATCGACAGCCGCCAGACCTCTCCGTTGCCGTTCCGCTCGAAACTGCCGTAGTCCACTTTGCAGTCGGGAAACTCGATCGAGGCACCGCCGAACTCGAACCCGAGCGTGCCAATTTCGGTAGTGACGTTCGCCTGCGGCCCAATGGTCAGCGTGGCGGCACTCGGCGAGATTCCGTGCGCGAGGGTGATCGAAGCATCGATCAATTGGTTGACGCCCGGGAAGAACGCCATGCCCTGCGGAACATTCATCGGCTACGACCTTTGCAGATTCAAGGTATTGCCCAAATCGAGCGTGACGTCGGCCAGTTCGCAGGTCAGCGCGATCGGGTTGGTGAAGGTGACGGTCTTGGCCGGGTCACGAAGGATGCCGCCTTTGTGAAGCGTCGTGTTCGTGCCGCTGCGCGACTGGAGATCCTGGCGAAAATCCAATTCGCCGCCGCCGCCGACCGTGGCCGTTGTATAGTTGCCGGACGACTTGTATCGCACCGACCCGCCGTTGATCGCCAGCGTCGCCGGCGCGCCGGCGACGATCACGGTCTCACCGCCAACCTGCGTCAGGGACAAGCAGCTCGAATTGATTTCCAGCGAACCGCCAAGCTGGGTGATGGCACAAGCCGTAAGCGTGCAACCGGGCCCCAATCGAATGTCCGAATCACCTTGCGCATTGGTCCGATAGCCTTCCTTGAGCGTGGCGATCGTGGCGGTCTCACCCGCGAAATTTGCCGCGGCGAAGCTGCCCTTGTTGACTCGCACGGCGTTCGAGGCGTGCGTGCCTTTCCAAAGGATGGATTTGACGCCGCTCTCAAGGGGCGTGCCCGAGTTCAGCACGTTGACAACGGTCTGCACGCCTAGCGTATCGATCTTGATTCGGCCGCTGCCGGCGCCGTCGCCTTGACCCACGGAAATCGTGGTCGCGCCGATTTGAAGATACTGTGGGCGATATTCGACCGCGCCGCCAGCCGTAGTGCGGGGGAGTCCGATCGTGCTGGTAAAGCTCTGATCGATCGTCAGGCTGGCCAACGTCACCGACGATTGATCGAGACCGTAGAGAATCGGATTTGCCGAATTCTGAATGATGACGTCGTCACCCGTGACCGGTACCGCTCCGGTGGACCAATTGGCGGCCACGTTCCAAAATGCGCCGCCCGTGGCCGCAACCGTGGTCGATTGCGTGAAGGTCTGACTGTCGGCCGCTCCGCCTCCGCTCTCGGTCGTCGAAAGCGTAATCGTGAAGGGCACGCCGGCGGTTTTGGCGGTCAGGTCGAAGGCGCCGCCGCCAGCGTCGCTGGCCGCGATCGCGGCGAACTCCGGATACAGCGTGGGATTCAGCGCGTTCCAAGCCGCCACGATATTCGCCGCGACCGTCGACGCCGACGTGCTGCCGGCCACGACGGTGACGCTCTTGCTGCCGATGGTGATCGTGAAGTTGTCGTTGGCCTCGATCGTCCCGCCCACCGTGCACCGCGTGACTTGGGCAATCGGCTGCGCGTCGCCCTTCCA
Organism: Planctomycetia bacterium; assembly: GCA_041497975.1. GTDB lineage: Bacteria > Planctomycetota > Planctomycetia > Pirellulales > PALSA-1355 > PALSA-1355. The sequence goes on from JBGQHN010000037.1 coordinate 4,842, forward strand.
AATGACCGTTCCCATGAGTTCCTCCGTTAAATCGGCCAGGCGGTCGGCAAACCGACCAGCGGGCCGGCATCCTCGAAGCTATACGTCCAGCTCACCTTGAAGCGTGTATAAAGCGGGCTTCCCGGCGGACCCATCCGCTTGGGAAGCTCAAAGCGGACTTCACGCCGATCGACGTGCTCGGCCTGGGGCCAGATCGGCATGGCCGGCGCGGGATAACCCAGATATCCGACGGCTTCTCCCGACTGTGTGGCGCCGAACGTCGTGAACTGCTTGAGCAATTGCTTCTGCGGCAGGCCGTTGATCGGTTCGAGAAACGCAAACTGCGGCCCGCCGCCCCTGAAGCTGAGCACTTCGGTCCAGCTCAACAGCGTTGCCTGCGGATCGAGCAATTCGGCCTCGACCGCGATCGCGTACGTGCGAAACGTCGAGTATTCGGCCCCTTTGCCTTCGGGAAAACTCGGGGGGACCACGACTCGCACGCCGCCGTTGGTCGCGGCAGTCGCGACTCGATGGCTGCTCGGCTGCCCATTATCGAAATAGAAGCCGATGTCTTGCGCCTGCACGGCGTAGGCCGCGGCCAGCGCGTCGATCGCCGCGCTCAGGCTCGCCTGGTCGGGCATTTGCAGCCGGCCCTGGATGTCCCAACGCTCGCGCACACCCTGAGCGATCCCAGCCTCGGTGAAGATCCCCTGCTTGGAAATCACCACCGAGACTTCATTGGCCGCGTGTTGATAGTTGCCGTATTTCAGGTACATGATTCACAGCCCGACGGAACCTGGCGGGGCGAACTCAAACCCAGCGACTTCGAGCCAACGTCGTGGCGCGGCACGAACAAGCCGCTATGCCGTGGAGTCGTGAACGACCGACAGCTCGGGCGTGCTGCCCACCCTGCGGGCCAACATTTCCAGATTCAAGAACAGTTCCTGGCGCCCCGGAACGTTCGGACTGCGGTCGGGAACCTGTAACGTCGCGAAGCTGAACGTGGTCTGATAGCCGGTCGGGGGCGTGCCGCCCAAGGCGTTGGTCAACTGCAGGCTACCGGCGGCGCCGGCCAGGGCCTGGGCATACAAGTCCGTGTTGTCCGCAGCCCAGGCGTACACCGTCCGCAGCGTGATCGTGCGGTCGCCTTCCGGCGCGTTGACGATCACGAGCGAGTTCATGAACCGGTCAGTCATCAGAGAATTGTCGATGATCAGATCGAATTGCTTGACTTCGCGCGCCGTCGAGACGAGCGTCAGCGCGAGATCCGAAAAGATGTACGGCTGCGTCGCGCCGAGCGACAGCGAAGGAAAACTGCCGGCGGCGGCCACGCTCTCTGACTGGGCCACGACGTCCAGCGTCAACCGCAACAGCCCACCCTGTGCCCCCTGCAGCGTCGCGCGGTTCACTTTGCAGCCGGCGTAGGTAAAGACTTTGGCCACCCGGTCGATCGACAACGTGAAACTCGGCAGGGTTTCGGCCAGGTTGTAGGTGGTGCCGCTGGCATCGGCCCCCAGGATTCGCGGCAGCCAAATGGCCAGGTCCTCGGGTGTCGGTTCCAAAACCAACTGGCCGCCGACCGAGTAAGGTCCCACGCGGGTATCGTCCGCCTGATGGCTGCGCGTGCCGCGCAGGCCCATGCGTTCCACGATCCTTCCGCGCTTGGTGATGCTTTCGCTGACGAAGGCGAATCCTTGATCGACCGTTACGGCCGAACCGTAGGTGGTTTCCTTTTTCGTTCCCAGCCTTGCCTGATGGCCCATCGAGGCCGTGGTCGGTGTCATAGTTTGCTATCTCCCTTTCTCCTTGAGTCCCAGCGGACAGCCGCCAAGCCCGGTTGTCTCCTAAAATCCCCGCGATTCGCGACTGGTGAATCGCAGCAGCACCGCGGAAGTCATCAGCTCCCGTTTCCAAGCCTCGTCCAGCAATCCTTCGGCCGGTTCGACTTCCGAGTTGATCACTTCAGGAACTCCGTTCAAACGCTGATTGCGAAATGCGCGGGCGATTTGCTGCCGCCACAGCAAGTGCCGATCGAGATTTGCCTGCAGAGTCGGCTCCTGGTTGTCGCGGTCCAGAATCGTCACCAACACGTCGTAGTGCACGTCGTCCAAACTGTTCGTGCCGGCGGTCGACGGCATCGCCGCGCGGTGGGGCGACAGCAGGATCGCTGGCAATCCGATGCCGCTGGCCAGGTTGCGAGTTACCGGCAGCTTTTCGATCACGACCGCGCTGTTAGGCAAGCCGGCAAGCGCCAACGAGCGAACTCTTGCTTGTGCCGCCGCCAGGCAGCGCGTGTGGATCGACTCGAGGCCATCAGTGGCCGCAAAGTAAACGACGTTCGAGTTGGCCGTGCTTCCGCCGAGCGACGAAAGGGCGTAAGCAAAGTAGTGTCCGGCGGCAAGGTTGAGCGAAACGGACCCGTTATTGCTCACCGATCCGGCGCTAGTCCAAGTGCCAGAGCCAAATTCCCCGTCGAAGTCCCGAACGTAAACGTCGTTGACACTGCCCAAGGCGGCACCTGTGACCGTGGCCGTGGCGCCTGTATTGTCGCCGTGGTCGACAACGACCAGGTGCGGCGCCGTAAGCGGGCCGACGGCGCCGAAGCCCCGCAGCAATGGTGCGACTCGGGCGGCTTGAATCATGTCACGCTCTGCCCCAAAATCGTGTTCGCGTTAGTAATCGGTCCGCCGTTGACGTCGCGCAGGTTCTGCCGCAACAGCTCGACCGCTCCCGGCTGGCCGAGCGTTCCGCTGCCCATTTTGATCAACACCAAGGCCCATGGCACGACCGTCGTGTCGATGACCCGATCGGCTTCGAGCAAATCCTGGCAGGAAACAACGTTGACGACGTTCGATATCGCGCCCGATCCATTGACTTGAATCTGGTTGGCGCCAGTGCCCGTGGTCGGAATCGCGCCGGCGTTTCCGCTGGCCACGTTAGGCAGCGCGGTCATGCCGCCGCGGACCGGATCGTTGACGTCCATCCCCAACGCGAGTTCGTATTCCAGATCGGCCTGGGTCGTTCCGGTCGCGCTGACCGACACCAGAAGCGCCCGCGCATTGGCCACGGCAAAACGCGAGTCGGGCAAAAAGATCTCGTAAATGCCGGGGTGATTCGTGGCATCGACTTCGCGAAAGCGGCACTTCGTCGACGCGCTAGGCGCTTGGTACGTCCCGATCGGGCTGGTCGGCGCTTCGATGTTCGACCCCGTGCAGGCCACCGATGCGGCCTCGACGTCGGCCTTCGACGCGATGCGCAATCCGGAGCTCGAGCTGGTCAATCCGATCATGCCGGCTCCGGCGGGACTGCTGGAATCGACGAGCTTCACGAGAATGACTTCACTCGTCGTCCCGTTCTTGCGAATATGCTTCATTTCATGCTCCCAATTTCCCGGTTAGCTTTGCACCTGCGCCGGCTCGTCACGACATGGCTCCCAAGATCTCGCCGAGCCTCTGGCTCAATAGCGACAAGTTGCACTCGGCGCGCAACAGTCTCGCCACGCGCGCCTCGGGCGGCGCATCGGGCGCGATCGGCTCGAATCCGATCGTCGAGTACTCAATCACGCCCAGCGCGTCCATGCGGGCCTTTTCGGTGGTGGCTCGCGTCCCGATCTCGGCAAACCCGCGCGTCGCGCCCGCCGCCATGCCCCAGGCGCAAAACTCCGCCATCAGACGGTAGTAAACTTGTGGGTCGTCGGCAGCCAATGCGACCAACCGGGGAAACTCAGGCGGACCACACCAGAATCCAAAGCCGACCTCGACTCCGGCGGACCGAGCAATCGCGATCGTCTGTCCGTCCGACAGCAAATTGCCCACATACGAGGCATCGACCGTGGCCGCCTGAAACCAGCACGACTCGGGGTCGAGCACTTTCGCGTTCCAGAGTATCGCCACGGCGGCGCAGTCAGAGGTTTCACAAGGGCTGATCGTGATCATCATCGCGTATCGGTTGAGACTGTCGAAGGAAGGCGTTTTGAAACATTCGCGACTGGCGCGGAAATCGTCTGGCTCAGAGTTGACGTCGCGTCACGGCGCGCCACACGCGCGTCAGGGGCGACTCGGCGACGCTCAGAATCGTCCACAACGTGCCGCTGGCGTCCTCGATCGCATCGCCCTGCCTTGGCTCCACGCCGTCCAGATTGACGCCGGGAAGGTTCCAAGCCAGGTCGCTTGATTCCAAGCCGAGCTGCCGGAATTCCATTTCCGCCAGGGTCAACGGACCGCGTTTGGCGCCTTCGACCGACACCACGCTCGCGGAATGCAACGTGACGGTTTCGGTGCCGTCGACCAGCAAACAATCGTTCGCAACGTCAGGTTCGAAGCTCATGGCGTATATCCTTGCGTGGGGAATTCGAACGGCTCTTCCGCGGCCAATTGCTCGTTGCACCAGTCCACGCGCCGCTGCAAATGCGCGAGATACTCGGTCCAATGGAAGGTCTGTCCGTCCTCGGTGTAACTGGGCTTCTTCTCAAGCGACACCTCGGCCATCTGCGCCAAGGTGTTGGCCTTGATCGTGTTAATTTGGTCCAAATTGCTCATGGTTCGAATGCTTTCTTCCTCTCCGTAAAGTCCCGCCGCACCGCCACGAGCGGTCATCGGCGGTGGAAACGGTCGCAAGTCAATCACTCAGGCGACGTCGGCGCCGTTAGAACCTGGCAGCGACCGCTTGCCCTGCTGCGCTGCTTAGCCGGTGTTCTTGACCACGTACCGCGGATTAAGCACCGCCGCGGCGCCGCGTTCACTGGCTTTGAAGCGCACCACGATGTCCTGGTTGAAGTCGGCCTCGCTGTTCTGAGCCGACTGCGTGACGGTGATCGGCCAATTCTCCATGTAGGCGAAGGCTTTCTTGAAGTCGCCGAGAAACCACCACTTCTTGGCGTCCGCGGCGGCCTGGCCCGAGGCAATGATGCGTCGATATGCCAGCCGGCTCTCCTGCACCTGGTAGTTGCCCAACGGATTGGCCGCCAACGTCGTCGTTGACGAACCCGACGGGTTGAAGCGAACTTCCAGGGCGTTGAAAACGCGATGGGCCGCGTGCCGATAGGCGGGCATGACCAGCACGGTATTGGCTTGCAGCAGCACGGGCTCGCCCGTGTTCGGGTCGAGAATGTCGGCGAAGAGCTGCTCAGCCTGGTCGATGTTGGTCCAATCGACCAGCTCGTTGCCGGTATTGACGTTGATCCACGGAGCGCTGGCCTGATAAGTGTTGTAGGACGTGCCCAGCCACTTGTAGTTGTTCGTGGCGCCGATCACCAGATCGATCAGCCGTTTTTCTCTGTTGAGTCCCAGCAGCTCGCCCACCTCGGCGGCGCGGGTGAGCACGAGGTGCGTGCGATCGAAAAAGACGGCTTCCTTGGTGACTGGCACGATGAATCCGCGCTTGGTGGTCGAAGGCGTTTCAATGTAGTCCTCGCCAAACCCGAGGTTGGGATACGGCATGCCGGGCGGAATCGCGTCTGCCGAGTGGTCCAGCCCCGCGATCCCGGGAATTTTTTCGCCGTCCAGCCGCGTCGGAATGGTGTCGACAAGCTTCGAGACGACGAAGGCCTCTTGCGTGTAGGCCTCCATGATCTTGGAATAAATAATCTGGCTCGTTACATTCAAAAACGCGGTGACGTCAACTCCTTCGCCCGCTTCGAGCACGTTGACGCCGCCGGCGCTGCGCGGGTCGAGCGCACGAACCCACTCGTGGCCATCGCGGACCAGGCCTTCCGCCAGGTCTCGAATGCTGAAATCTTCGGCCCGCAAGTGACGCTGCGCGAGTGCCTCGGTCAGATGCGAAATCGTTTGCTGGGGTCCGTCCAATTCAAGTCGGCGTTTCAGTTCCCTGGTTTTGACCACGTCGATATCTCCTGCAAAGTGTGAATGGCTGTTGGAAGCTGCCGGGGGGGGTAATTGTCGCCGCTCTATAACACGGCTTGGGGGCCAGCATGCGTCAGCGTGCCGACCACGTCGACCAGTACCGCCGTGCCGGCCGGGTTGACCCGCTTGGCGCAATAGCCGACCGACAACTCGGGGTTGGCCGCGGCCGTGGCAATCACTTGTTGATTCAACAATGCGGTTCCGCCCGCGTTGTCGTCGACCCCGATTCGAGCACCCACGTCGAACGTGGCCGACGCGCAGGCAAACTCGAAGACGCCGGTCGTGGCCACCCGAATGTCCGTGCTGTCGCCCGCACGCGATTGCTGCATGGCCACGCCCGCGAACTTATCGTGAAATTCCTCCTGCGTGGCGGCCAGCGAGGCACCGTATGTCAAAGCGGCGGCCGGCTTGACGGTGCCGGAATCGAGATACACCAGGTCGCCGATTTCAATAACGGTCGCCGAGAGGACCGGCAGCACGATTGGATTGGTTTCTCCATATCGCCAACGCATCGTGTTGGACATTTCGTATTCTCCGTGGTTTGAAGTTCGCGTGAGTGAATTTACCGAGTGTCACGTTTTTGCCGGGCCGAAGGTCAGCCGGCACGGGTTCGTTGCACGGTCAAGAGATCGCCCGGGCGAAGCCTCGGGCATCCAAGACGCCGGCTGCCGCACCCTCACGAAAATTCTGTTCCCGCGACAGGGGCCTGCCGTGGCCGGGCGCGCGGTTCGCCTTTCGCGCCGCGGCAATCATTTCGGCCCGCTCTTGAACCAGCGCGCGCATCGCCGGATCGTTCGGCGCGGCCAACAACGATTCCAAAAACAAATCACTGACAATCAACCTGCTTGTCGCATCGAGCGAGTCGGGATCGGGCAGCTTGTACTCCTTGAGAAGTCGCGAAACGGTCGCCCGCCGCTCGCGCACCGCCTCGCCGGCCCGCAGGCGGTCCAATTCCTGCTGGAGCCCTGCCATGCCGGCGGCGGCTTCGGCCGCGATCGCGTCGACCAGGTCGGGCCGGGCGGCACGAAGTTGTTCCAGCGTCACTAAGGCCACGTGTTCGACAAGACATGGATCGGCTTGGGCCGTTTTCGCCGCGGCGCTTTCGTACAGCCCGCGGGTCGTGGCCGGGTCAGCCACCAGATCGACGCTTTGCACCTTGAGGATCGCCTCGACCACGGTCTGGTTGGCTTGGCGCGAGGTGCGCGCTTCGACGTTGTGTGAAAAGCCGACGTTCTCGGGCGCGTGCGTCGCGTCCCAGGCAAGTTGCTCGGCCAGGGCGTGCTTGGGATTGAAATGAAAATCGCCGAAGAGTCCCTCTGTCCGCACGCTGACGTTGCGGATCGAGCCCAGGCGATCCTGATAATCGCGGGCCGCCAGCGGGTGGCCCTTGGGATGGTTCACGTTGACTTTGGCCCCTTCGTATAACGACGCGGCTGCGGCCAACGCGGCCGGAAGATATCGCCGGCCGTTGCGCGACTCAAGGCCCAGCAGCTTGACGCCGCGGATGACACCCTGCTCGCGGTCGACGCGCATCAGTGCGCCGCGAGAGGTCACGAATTCCTGCAGGATTTCGCTCATGCGTGTTCCTTTCTCGGGACAAAAAAAGACCCATTCGCCAACCGTCGTCGGTTGACAAATGGGCCCGCAAAGATACCTACCCGCGTAGGCTCGCTGAGATACCCAAACTATTTCTTGCGTTATTTTTCGATCCGCTCGACCGTGCGGCAGATTCGCTGGATCGTGCCGTCTTGAATCATCAACTCGATGGACGCCAGTCCGTGAAATCCGCGTTGCAAAACCTCGTCCAGCACCGCCGACCAGGTCGCGTCGACTCGCGCGAGCCGCGTCCGGTTGGCCGGCGTTTCCTTAAGCGTTTCCATGGTGCACAGAATACAACGTTCGAGGCTGGTTTTCAATTTTGATTTCTAGGCCACTGACGAATTTTCTTAACGGCTCGCCGGAAGCGCGCGCTGCGCGATTCCCAGCGCAGCGTACTGTTGCCAATTCGCCTGCTCCTGATCGTAATCGAGTCCGCGACGTTGGCTCCAGGTCTGCGGCGAGAGGATGCCGCTTTCGAATTCGATGCGAAACGCTTCGGCTTCCTTGAGCGGGTCGCGTACCTCGAGCGTCGGCGGACCGACTTGGATTTCGATCGCGTCGCACGCTTCGGCCGGCAATCGCCCGCCAGCGACGGCGGCTCGCAATACGCGCCACATTACTTGCAGGTCGTCTCTCGTGAGATCGGCCTGCAGTCGCGCGAACATTCGCAGCGCGGGCCCTTCGGCTGCCATCGTCGAGGCAAAGTTTGCGTTCGAGGCATCGGACGTCAACATGAACTCCGGCATCACCAGCCGGCTGGCGATCGCCCGCAGCTCGGCCTGCAAGACCGTGACGTAATTGGCCGCATCCAGGCCCGAGGCCGGAAAATCGTACTCGATGCCGCCGTGGCTGTCGAGGATCGTTCCGGGTCCGAAGCGTCGAAAGTGAGTCGTCTGTCCGCTGGAGGCCGAGGTGAGGCTGGCGTCGCTCTGCGCGGCAACGAACTGCTGCACGCCGGTTCTCGTTGCGCCTCGATGTTTGCGAATCAGCGCGATGGCCGACTGGATTTCGGCAACCACGCTCATATTGCGCAGCAGTTTCTCGGCCCGGCGCAGATTCTTGCGCACGGGATAAAACAGCGGCAGGCCGCGCTTCACGTTGTGATCCACGTTGGCTTTGCGGTGCTGAACGTCGGCCGCGTCCACCGCGATGCCGTCGATGTAGTAGCCCAGCGGAGTCTCCACGTCGTCGGGCTCGGTTTGGATGCCAAAACTGGCCGCCGAGTCGCTCGCGCGCGCCGTGGGCGTCGCGACCTGGTCCGGCTCGACAAACCGGACTCGCGTCTGACCGTCATCGGCCGTGAAAAATCTCAAAAACACTTCGCCATCGCGATCGATGCGGCGGACGATCTCCTGTTGGCGTCGGTGCCACTGGTTGCAGGCAATGAATTCATCGAGCACGCCCTGCGCCTCTTGCCAAAGTTCGGCCGCGACCACGCGCCCTTTCTTTGCCGTCGCGCGATACGTGTGGCCGGAGCCCACGAGGTAGCTGATGCGGTTCTCGTGGCCATTGATGGCAAATTCGTTGCCCGCGGCCAGGGACCGGCACTGGTCGCGGATTTCCCGCAACTGCGGTTCGTTGGCGAACGGAACTTTGGCCGATGGCCCGCCGCCAAAGTTTCCGCCCACGGCGACCCACTCGGACCCGTCGTCCCAATAGCTTTCGCGAGGATCGACGAACGTGTCCCACAAGCTCTGCCAGGCCTCGGACAGCCGGCGTTCGAGTTGTTCGCTGATCGAATGTCCGTGAACCGCCGCCGTCGAAGCGTGATTAGCATTCATTGTTTGCTCCTCAATCCAGTACGTTGTGTCCGTCGGTTATGAAACGCCAATCGGCAGCCGGTCGCCCAAGGTGTCGCCACCGGCGGTGGGAACTAGCAGCTCGCCGGCCAGCCGGATCGCCATTTCCAGCGCGTCGGGTCCATCGTCGTGATCGCCGGCGGGAAACTCCTTCAATTGCTCGACGAGCAACCGCGTCGACGGCGAGTCCGATTTGAATCGCAGCCGCCGGCTCGACAGGTATGGCCCCAAACGGCGAATGCGCACCTGCTTGCTGACCCGATTGTCCACGCTCCAGGGTTGCACGCCGATCAACCCCTGCCGCTCGAATTCGGCTTCGAACTCCGCGGCCAAGAGCTCTTGAAACTGGTTGGTCTCGACGCCAAACGCATCCGGCCGAAAGCTGCGGCAAATCTCGGTGCCCGCCGCGACGATCTCGGGCGTGGGCCGCCGCGCCAGGTCGGCTTCGACGTGCAAGACACCGGTCAGGTCGACCCCCAGCGACACGAAAGCAGAGTAATCGCCGCGGCGCGCATCGTGGCCTTTGCTGGGATCGAGTGCCACGGTCTTGACCTGCAGGTGACGCGGCCACTCGTCGAACCAGATGTGCTCGTCGAAATAGGATTCCGGCCACTCGCACATCTCCGGGTTCAGCGGCGTGCCCTGTTTTTCCCGCTCGAACGCGGCGCGGCCGCCTTCGACGCGCATGCACATCAACGTGTACAGATCCTCTTCGTCGGGCCACAGCAACTGCGAGCCGGACTCCATGGCATCGCGACGCTCTTCATAAAACGCCCGGGCGGCGGCCGGGCCCCCGCCGGCCTTCAGATCGCAGTAGAGCGCCTCCCACTGGCACCACAAGCCCATATTGTCGGGCCAGCGTTCGATGGCTTTGAAGACTCGCGAAATCCACCCCGGCGTGCGATCGAACTCAAGCGCCAGCGCGTCGCGATGAAGCGCGGTGGCCAGATTGACGATGTTGGTCTGCGGCGTTCCTGCCTTCAGCAGCGTTCCCTGGAACCATAAGCGCGAATGCTGTCTCTGCACGGCGGATTGCATGTGAGAGTCGTTTTGCAAATCGTCGCAAATGATGAGCGTTGGGCGGTCGGCGCGGTGGCGGCGGCCTCGAGTTCGCTGTCCGGTTCCAACGGCTTCGATCGTGACGCCGTTGGCCAACAGAATCGAACCGGCCCGCCAGGTCTTTCCTCGGCCGGTCGAGCGCGGATAATCGGCCGCCAGCTGTGCGTTGTCGGTCAGTTCGAGCTTGACGTTTTCCAGGTGCCGGCACGCCTGTTCTTTCGTGTCCGAGACAATCCAGATATACGGCTCCCAACTTTCGACCGCGGCCCGCAGCGCATAGGCCAACGTTCCCAACGTCGATTTGGCTCCCCCGCGCGGGCCGATGACGTTCAGCTTGGTCCCGCGGCGGCTGGTGATTGCGTCCAGTTGTTTGCCCAGCCACAGGTGCATGCCCGACGGCAAACGCCGGAAGTGCCGCGGCAAGTAACGGCGGCCCCATTGCAACAGCGAGCGCGACGATCGATTGCGTTGACATCGCCGAGCAACGTCGGCCTTCAACCGCATCGCCAGATCGGCCCAGGCCGAGGGCAACAGCCCGCAATCGTCCCATCCCGCGCGGAGTTTCATTTGCCGGTTCCTTTCGCGGCGGATGTCTGCAGCCCCGCGGTCAAATCAGTCAACCGGGCCAGGATTCGTTTGCGGTGGGCCGCCTTGGGAACTTCCTCCAACATGACGTCGGCAAACTGGGCGAGCACCTGCGAGACTTGCTCGATCGTGAACATGTGCGGTTCGCGGTGGCCGTAGCGCGCGGGATACTTCCGCTCCAAGGCCCAGGCGGCGGCCCGCCAGTAGCGGCCTTCCTTGGCCGCGGTGTTGATATGCGTGAGATGCAGGATCTCGTGCTTCGATTCCGCGTGCCGAATCGCGCGGCGAAATTTCTTATCGCTTAGTGCCGTTCTGCGTATCGTGCTCGGGTGACATCCGACGTACCGCGCGGCAGTTTGGCGATTACAGCCGACGGCGAGAATCGCGCAGATTTCTCGCTGTTTCCCTTCGTCCAGCATTCTCCTGCGGCCCGACGCCATGCTGTGCCCTGTCACTGAGTTCCCAGATATTCGAACGACACGACCGCCCGTCCGGACGAGCTGCGGTAGTTGTGAATGAACCTGGCCGTGTTGCCCGAACCGGTCTTGAGCACGCGCGCCGTCCGCCAGCGCGGCGACTTTTGGCAATGCGCGATCAAAGCCGGGTGACTTGCCGTGACGTTGATCCGGTGGCCCTGTGCGCGGTGCAAGTCGCAGACCGCCTCCGCCACGCGCATGCCAATTCCCACGCCCTGGTAATCCGGCAACGTCACGACGCGAGATATCCGCCAATGGTTCTTGCGACCGATGACCGGCAGCGTCGCACAAAACGACACGGGACAGCCCTTCCACCATGCCGCATAGCACCGCGCGGTTTCACTTAACGCACCGTTCAAATAATGATGCGGCGCAAACAGTTTCCAGAGCCGATGCTTGCAGCGGCAAAGTTGAAGCTCAATTTCGGGCCGCCGAAGCCGCCTCCGACGGCACGACCTGTCGGCCATGTCGACCACCCAATCCGGTTCCAGCCATTCGGCGACGTCATAGTGGCACGTCACGGCCACGAATCGGCAGGCCACGGTCCCGTTGCGAATTGCCTTGGATACGGCCGCCGAGCTGATTTGCGCGACGTTGCGATCCACCACGCTCGTGAACTCGTCGAACGCCACGATGCGCGGTCGGTCGCGGACCGATTGAGCATCGCCACCCGCTTCCAAAGCGCTGGCCAACGCGCGCGCCAAGTCACAGCGAAACCGCTCTCCACCGCTGAGAACCGCGTAGGGTTTGATCCAGCCGGGCGGTGAGCTGAAGCCCACGGCGGTCAACAGGCCGGTGATCCGTTTCATACTCAATGGGCCGAAGCAATCCACGACCGCTTTGTCGGCGGGCCAGTGCCGCTCGCCAGTCAAATCGCCGGCAAACGCCCGACGCGCGATCGTCGTTTTGCCGCTGCCCGAAGGCCCCACGATCAGCCCGATCTGCCAATCCTCTTCGGTGCTGGGCACTTCGACTGCAAACGACGACGTTGCCCGTTGGGCCACCGGCACGTCGAACATGCCGGCGACCTGCTGGACTCGAAACGAGTCGTAAACCGGACAGCTTACATCGACTTGGATGAGTGGCACGTGACAACCCGAACTACAACGATAAGACTCGACACCTAAAACCTTCGCCGCTGTATAGTTTTGGCGGTTGCTGTTGCTGCGCGGCCTACAACGATAAGACTCGGCATTTAAAACCTTCGCCGCTGAGGCGTTCGAAAATCGTCCGCTGCTCGGCTTCGTCGCGGCATTCGACCACCACTTGAAAGCTGGCCGGCACGATCAAGTCCGCCGCCTGGCCCCCACGAACGTCGTCCTCGATCGAGCTTTCCTGGTTCAATCGATCGAGCAACGACCGGACAGCCTCGTTTTCGGTTTCGACGTCGGCCACCAGGGCCGCGAGAATCTGAGCGTCGCTGCCCGCCATGGCGGCCAGGGGGTCGAGGGTCGCCAGCAGCTTGAGCGCCTCCTGTTCGTCGATATCCAGCACAAGAACCGGCACGATCGCTTCGGGCGCGACTTCGGCCCGCAGGTGACCGTCGATCAACTGCAGGGATCCATCCGGCAGTTCGCGGGCCAGCAAGGCGTCGGCGTAGCCGATTTCGGCCAGCACACCGCGCATGGCGTCGTGCTGACCCTGGGGATGGATGCGCCAATTGCGCGGATGCGGGCGCAATTGGTCGGCCCTGACGCGGCGAAGTTCCTTAATACGGTCGCGAATTTGCATTTCAAAAAGACTCCATGATTTGACGCAACAATGGCCGGGCGCCTGGGCCTCCGTGCCCGGCGCGCCGACCTGCGGCGCATCCCTGCGCGTCAGTCCCGTCGCAACCGCTCGGCGATGTGCGAGAGCTGAACGTCGTGCGTATCGAGTCGCGATTCGTGTCGGCTACATGTTTCCCAAAGCCGTCGATGTTCGTCGCTGGCGCGGTCGATCTTTTCACAGAGATCGACAATCTTGCTGGCAATGACCGCCAGCTTGGAGTGCACCTTGACCATCCACGGCCCCATGGCCAGGACAATCGACAAGACCGAACACACGATCAGACTCCATTCGGCAATCGACATTCCCAACTCCTCCCGGTTCGAAAGCTTAAGACCGTCAGGGCGCCTGGCCGGGCGGCGTAACGAACGTCGCGCTGTCCTGGTCGGACTCTTGCGCCGCCGCGCCGTCGCCCGACGTGACCACTATGGGCGGGCTTCCGTCGCCCAGCACGGCCGTTGACGGCCACCGCCGGGCCAGCACCAGCGCTTCGTTAAACGGAATGGCGCGGATCGCCGTCAGGTCGCTTTCCGTGGGCCACCATTGCAGCGGCGGGCGCTCTTCGGTCATTTCCACGCTGGTCATCACTTTCGAGGGATCGTAGTTGGCGAAGTCCGAGTCCTTGAGCGTGAACGCCCCTTCGTATGCTTGCGCCCGCGTGTAGCCAAAATACTTGGTTGCCATCAGCGCCAGGACCTCGCGCAGGTACTGGCCCATCTTCGAGGCGAACGAGTCCGTGATATAAGTGGCCAGCTCGTTCTCCGAATGCTGCATCATCTCCGACAACATCAGCAAGGTCAGTTGGGCATACTCGCGAATGTCGGGCTGCCGCACGCGCTCGCCAAAAAACGGAATGGGCCATGCCAGGAACGTCTGCGGCACCGGCGTGGCGTGCTGCACGACCAGGCCGTTGCTGTCGTTGGGCAAGCGCTGCCGGTCCGCCAAACGCTTGCGGGCGGTGACGATCAGTTGGTGCAGGTCGAACCAGAATTGCTTGTGGGGCGGGCCGTAGAATTTCACGTCGCCGCGGTGCATCAGCTCGAATAGATTTCGACCCACGAGACTGTGGAATTGGAAAATGACGGCGTTGTTGGTCCACGTCTTGCCGTTCGGATTGGCGATCGCGTAGCCGGCCTGGCCCCATTTTCCGTTGTCATACCATAGGATCTCGTCCGTGCCGAACATCGGTGCTGTGGTTGCCATGAAACAAACTCCTTCAAGAAACCTGTGGATCGGTACTGCCCGCAAGTAGCTGGTCTTTGACGCCCTCGGCGATCTTCAAATAAGGGACTGCGCCGGGATATTTTTCTCCCACGTGCGCGTGCGCGGCGGCCCAGGCCTTGTCCAACGCCGTGACTTCGTAGGCCACATAACGATTGTGATGCCGTTCGATCGTCGGCGGGTCCCTCTGATCGCCAGAGCCGGCGGGTGCTGCACTGGACGACGCGTTGGCCCCCGCTTTGAGTCGGTTCAATTGCGCTTGCAAACGTTTCTTTCCGCGCCGCATCACCAGCCACACGGTAGCGCCGGCCGCAACCCCCGCGATGCCACCGGGCACGCCCAACGAGATCAACAGCGCCGTCAAGCGCGCCGAAATCCAGGGCTCGGCTACGTTGCCAAGCGAATCGGCGGCGCGGCCAATCGGGTCCGTTTTGGCCGGCGGCTCGATCGTGGACGGATGCAGTTCCCCTGGGCGGACGTCGCTGGCGTACGGATCACGTTTCGTCTCGGGACTCGTTGGCTCTGGCGGCGCCGCGGTCGATGGCGACGTCGACGGCGGCGGCAATTGCGCCAGCGGCGGATTCGGTTCAACAGGCCCCGGAAGCGGCTGCACTTTCACCCGCGGCGGAATGAGCCTGCGTGCGCGAAACCGCGCCGACAAATCAGCCAGAAAACGGCGGATCCGTCCGCAAATTGTGCCGTCGACGACGCGGCCATTCGTGCCGAAAAGCACCGCGACTAAATGGTGGTTGCGGTCGAGCACCGGACCGCCCGAATCGCCGAAGCGAGCCGCTCCAGTCAGCTCCAACGTTTCCGAGCCCTGACTTCCGACCAGCGTGACGTACCCCAGCGCCTGCCCGCGGTTGCACCACAAGCGGCCGTCGCTGCCATACCCGCACGAAACCAGCGGATCGCCGCGCTTGGGATAATCTTCGGCGATGACGATTGGCCGGACGCGCGGCGCACGGATGGCAAGGGCAGCCAGATCGACGACCGGATCGATTTTGACTAGCGCGGCTTCAAACGCCGTTTGGTCTGCAAAGGTAGCAGTAATCGTCCCCACCGTCTCACGGAACAAATGCGCGCAGGTGAGAATCAGCCCACGCTGGGCATCGACGTCGATCAAAGTTCCAGTTCCGAAGGTGCGAGCGGCGCCCTGGGTGTTGACGATCCGCACGATGGCTCGCGAATCGACAGCCAGTTCACCGGCGTCTGGATGGCCAGTCTGGAGCTGGCTGGAGGGTACCGCCACCAGCGGACATTCGCCACTGGCGCACGAGTTGGCTGGCGCGTAGACTTGCGCCAGTGCCGCGTCGGACAACGCGCATCCGGCGAGAATCGCAACGAGAAATCGCATGGGTGGGCCTACGAAATCAAGGTAAAGCGGTACTTGTAAAAGGGACTGCGGGCCAGGTCGGCCGGCAGGGTCATGCGGTCGGCCAGGTGCGTGACGGGATCGACGCCGCCGCCGATGCGGTCGCTCATGGCGCAGGCCTGGCTGCAAAACGGCGGGCGGCTCGTTGATTCGGCGTCGTGCACGTCGGCGTGAACCAGCAATCGCACCAGCGGCAAGTGCAGCA
>JBGQHN010000038.1:0-20546 GCA_041497975.1 Planctomycetia bacterium
CATCCGCTTCCACGATTCCCGCTGGCGGAATTGCTGTCTTTCCGAGGACAAAGACGCGGTATTGTCGAGAATCTGTAGCTGATTGCCGATTGCGAATTGTCAGCCGGCCACTACTTGGAAAACTCTTCATAGGCCGCCGCTACATCACCTTGCTTTTCGTCGCCATTGTGGAGCAGCACTCGATATCGCAGCGTCAGGGTTTCGCCGGCGGGCAGGGTGTACTGGCCCTTGCTGGCCCCGGCCGTAAAATCGCTCAGTCCGAACGGATTAGCGGCAAACAAGCCATAGGTGCGCACGTGCCAGTGCGTGGGAAATCGGAAGCTCTTGGGATGGTTCAGGATGGCGATCCCCAGCGTTTCGCCTTCGACCGGTCCGTAGTAGTCGACCCACGCAGCCGGTTTGCCCCACGCGGCGGCATTGGCCTGGCCCTCGCTGTTGACGATTTTTCCGCCCTGTTTCGAATCGACGCGCATGCTCGAGGCCACGCGGACTCCGAATGAGCCTTCTTTCGTATCGCCAAAGACGACCGGACCGTTGGTGGCCCTCAGCACGACTTCAAAGTCGATCCAACGATGGTCGGCGTCGGCGCCGAACGTGTGCGTGCGCTCGTCCTGCAACTGCAGCTTGCTGCCGTCGGGACTGAGCCAATCGTTGCGGGTGACAATGACGGCTGGTGGCCCGGAGTCGACCTTGACGAACTCGCGGTGCTCGATCCGGCCCTTTCCCTCGCTCCAGAAGTCGATGCCGTTGACGTCGCCGTGCGTGAACCACAGCGAGCGTTGATGCACGTGGTCGCGGTCGGTTTCGCCGGGCACGCCATTTTCCAGCGGCCAATTTCGCGTCATTCGCTTGCCGGTCGGCCCGATGACGGGCCACACGATCGGCTTGCTGCCCGACTTCACCAGGTAGTCGGCAAACGGCTTGCCGTCGGCTTTTACGCTCACGCCCTGGGGCGTTTTTTCCAACGTCACGTCGGCTGCGACGCCGGACGGCAACCGCAGAATTGATAGGGCGACCATCACGGCGATTGAGCGAAACATGAGGGCAGTCTCCTGGTTTGAGAGGACGCCCTCATACTAACCGCTCGCTCGCTGCTTCGCCACCGGCGTGCAGTCCCGTCAAGGGCTGGCCGGCCGACCTGCGGGCACTATTTCTTCGTGAGCGATGTGCGTTCGAACTCGTCGAAATCGACCAGCTTGAAGGTGGTCAATTGGACGGCCGTCTCTTCGATTTTCTCGACGTCGCGCGGCAACAACCGCCACGACACGTGATGTTCGCTGCGCAGCGAAGCGGCCTTGGCGCCCGATTGGGCCGGAATCGTAAGCTGCACCTCGCTGGGAACCAGCCCACGCTTTTCCAGTTCCGCGTTGACGGCCATCCGGGCAAACGGCGGCGTCGAACCCGGATGCGACATCGTATTGAAGCGGCCGTACCAGTCGGAGAACTCGCGATACTGAGCGGCCGCCTCGGGCGTCGCGGCCGGAATGGTTTTCAAGCGGTAGGTCATGTGGGGGCTCGACAGCGTCAAGTCGCCGTCTTGCGAGAAGTCGATTTCGAAGTCGGGGTCGACCGCGAACTTGGTAAAAGCATTCGAACTGCGCGACGACACGGCTGCTTGCAGTTTGCTGGCAAACAAGAGCACGTCGTCGGTCTTGACTTCCGCCTTCAGCTTGCGCGCAGGTTCCAACAGAAGGAACCGGCCGTGCGACTGGTCGAACACCGCCACGCGGTCGACCGCCGTGGCCCGCTGCGGATTGGTCAGGTAATCGTACACATAGCCGGCCCGAAACAGCGTCGTGTTTTGACTTACCGGCAGCTTGCTCTTGCCCGAATAGACGTCGGTCTGAATGCGAAAATCATCGGCCAGCGTGGCAGTGCAAATGCACGCGGCAGACCACGTGCCCATGCACACGATAGCCCACAGAAAGCAGAACGATCTTCGTGCAATTCGCATCGCGGGGACCTCGCAGATATTGGGGGCAATTTGGGGTGCGAGAGAGTACCGCAACGTCGCCCGGCGTGTAAAGGCGAGAATGGGCGCCTTCGCCGGATTGCCAGCGAATATCCGGCCATCCCGGCCCGCAAAATGGCCCCAACTGCCGAACTCCCTACAACCGGGACCTGAATTCGCCGCTTGAGGGACATGCAAATGCCACCGCAGCGCGTTATGGTTGATAGATTACAGGCGCAGCATTGCGCGGCCCCACCCGCGGCCGCTTTGCAAGACTCGAGGAATGCTCAACGATGCCGATTGCACTGGAGCAGGCGATTCGCGACAAGACGGCCGTCGTGGGCGTCGTGGGTTTGGGATACGTGGGCCTGCCGCTGATCCGGGCGTTCGTGGCGGCCGGCTTCCGCACCATGGGTTTTGACGTCGATCAAGGCAAGATCGACAAACTGCTGGCCGGAAAAAGCTACATCGGCCATATCCCATCCGAGTGGATCAACGACTGCATCCAAAGCAAGAAGTTCACGCCGACCGCCGACATGAAGCGGCTGGCCGAGGCCGACGCCCTGCTGATCTGCGTGCCTACGCCGCTGAGCGACAGCCGCGATCCGGACCTGGTGTATGTAGAAGCCACCGCCCGGCAGATCGCCGCCGTCTTGCGCCCCGGACAACTGGTGGTGCTCGAAAGCACGACGTATCCGGGCACGACGCGCGACGTGGTGTTGCCGATCCTGGCGGCGCGCGGGCTCAAGCTGGGCAGCGAGTACTTCGTGGCCTACAGCCCCGAGCGCGAAGATCCGGGCAACCCCAATTTCTCGGCCAGCGGCATCCCCAAGGTCGTGGGCGGCAGCGAGCCGGCCAGCGCGCGACTTGCCGAATCGCTGTACGCGAAGGCGGTCGTCAACATCGTGCCGGTTTCCAGTTGCGAAGTGGCCGAGGCCTGCAAAATTCTGGAAAACACTTATCGCTCGGTGAATATCGCGATGGTCAACGAGCTGAAAATGCTCTTCGACCGCATTGGCATCGACGTGTGGGAAGTCATCGACGCGGCCAAGACCAAGCCCTTCGGGTTCCAGGCGTTTTACCCCGGCCCGGGCTTGGGCGGGCACTGCATTCCGATCGACCCCTTTTACTTGAGCTGGGTCGCCCGCAAATATGGAATGCCCACGCGGTTCATCGAGCTGGCCGGCGAAATCAACACCGGCATGCCCGCCTACGTCGTGCATCGCGTGGTGGAGTCGCTCAACGACGCCGGCAAGCCGCTCAAGGGAAGCAAGATTTGCATCCTGGGCGTGGCTTACAAGAAAGACGTCGACGATCCGCGCGAAAGCCCGTCGTTCGAGCTGATGGATTTGCTTCGCAAGGGTCACGCGGTCGTCAGTTACAACGATCCGCACGTGCCCCGGCTGCCCAAGATGCGCCATCACGACGTGCCGGAAATGCGAAGCACGCCCTTGGAGGCCGGATTTCTGGCCAGCCAGGATTGCGTGCTGATCGCGACCGACCATTCGGCGTACGATTACGACTTCATCGTGAAGCACTCGCCGCTAGTGGTCGACACGCGCAACGCCACGAAGAACGTGCGCGAGGGACGCGCCAAGATCCGCAAAGCTTGAAGTTGGGGAATCGATTTCGAACGAGGGGGCACGTCGCCGAAGCGCGTCTCCCTGGCCGAGGTCCTCGGGAGATTTCATGGTGTCCTGCAAGCGCGTATTGGTGACCGGGGGAGCGGGATTTCTGGGTGCGCATTTGTGCGAGCAGTTGGTCCAGCAGGGGCACGACGTCATTTGCCTCGATAATTTCTTTACCAGCCAAAAGTCAAACGTCGCCCATCTGCTGGAACATTCCAACTTCGAGCTGATCCGCCACGACATTACGCAGCCGATCTGGCTCGAAGTCGACGAAATCTACAATCTGGCTTGTCCCGCCTCGCCGGGGCACTATCAATTCAATCCGATCAAGACCACCAAGACCTCGGTCCTGGGGGCGATTCACGTCCTGGGAATGGCCAAACGCTGCCGCGCCAAGGTGCTGCAGGCCTCGACCAGCGAAGTCTACGGCGACCCCGAGGTGCACCCGCAAACGGAATCGTACCATGGCAGCGTCAACCCCATCGGCACACGCGCGTGCTACGACGAGGGCAAGCGCGTCGCCGAAACGCTGTTCATGGATTATCACCGCTCAAACAACGTCAACATTCGCATCGTGCGGATTTTCAACACGTACGGCCAGCGGATGCACCCCTACGACGGACGCGTCGTTTCGAATTTCATCATCCAGGCGCTCACCGGCCAAGACATTACCATCTTCGGGGAAGGCCGGCAGACGCGATCGTTCTGCTATCGAGACGATCTCGTCGAAGGCATGATTCGCATGATGAACGGCAGCGACGATTTCATCGGGCCGGTCAACCTGGGCAATCCCGACGAATTCACGATTCGCCAGTTGGCCGATCTGGTGCTGGAATTGACCGGCTCGAAATCCAAGCTGGTCCACCGGCCGCTGCCGGCCGACGACCCGACCAGACGGCGTCCCGACATCACGTTGGCCAAGAAGCACTTGGACTGGGAGCCAAAAGTCCCGCTTCGCGAAGGTCTGGCCCGCACAATCGACTGGTTTCGTTCGATCGACCTGGCCGACTACCGCCCGCCGACGCCCAATTTTTAAATTCTGCCCGGGAGGGGATTCTTAGGCGCGACGCGGAGGCAAGGCGGGAAGGAAATTGAGCGCGGATGCGGCGCCGAAAATCGCCAACCCGGCCGCGGTGCCCAGGACGTCGGCGGCCCAATCAAGAATATCGCAGTCGCGGCCGACGGGAATTTGCGTCAGTTCGTCCAGGGCGCCAAGCACGGCTATCAGCACCAGCACGACGATGTACTGCCGCCAGGCAAGCGCCCGGCGCAGCCACCAATTCAGGCACACCAGGAATGTCAGTCCGGCGTAGCCGGTAAAGTGCAGCAGCTTGTCGGAAATTCGTGGCACCAAAGCGTGCGGCGGGGCAGGAATATGGGTGCCCAGGAAAAATGCCAGCCAATAGCCAATCAGCAGAATCAGGGCCGCCTTTTTCAATCGAGATGAATCCTGATTTTCAATCATTACCATCGAGTCCCAGGCAAAAGACGGCGTCGGGAAACCTCGGCGCGACCGTTGAACCCGACCGCCCCGCCACCCCCCTGAATATCGGTCGAGCAAGTGTTATAAAGGTACAAGAATCGGCGAGTCGCGTCAGCGCCGAATAATGTGCCTCGCCGCGACTGGTTAGCTTCCTCCGAGTGGATCAAGACATCATGACTGCGCCTAAAGTATTCACGCCAGCGGAACTGGCACAATATCACGAGACGGGCTATCTGTTTATGCCGGGGCTCTTTGACGCCGAAGAAATGCAGATCCTGCTGCGGTTTGCCAAGGCCGATCAGGCTTTGATCTCCGGTGCCGCGGGCCGCAAAGATGCGACGGGCCAGGTTACGAAGCTGACGTTGTGGAACCACGCCGGCGACGACCTGTACGGCATGTTCTCGCGTTCACCTCGGATCGTGGACCGCATGGAACAGTTGCTGGGCGGCGAGGTCTATCATTACCACACCAAGATGATGCTCAAAGAACCGCGCGTGGGCGGCGCCTGGGAATGGCATCAGGACTACGGCTATTGGTACCACAACGGCTGTTTATACCCGCTCTTAGCCAGTTGCTTGATCGCGGTCGATCGGGCCACGAAGCAAAACGGCTGCCTGCAAGTGTTGGTCGGCTCGCACGCGATGGGCCGCATCGAGCACGGCAAGACGGGCGACCAAACCGGCGCCGACATGGAAATCGTGTCCGCCGCGATGGAGCGACTGCAACTCGTCTACATCGAGGCCGAGCCGGGCGACGCGTTGTTCTTTCATTGCAACCTGCTGCACCGCTCGGATCAGAACCGCTCGAACGATCCTCGCTGGTCGTTGATCTGCTGCTATAACGCCGCTCGCAACAATCCCTACAAGGAATCGCGCCATCCGCGCTATTCGCCGCTGGTGAAGGTTTCGGACGCGGCAATCAAACAGTGGCAACAGCACCGTGCCACACCGGCCAATTGAATGCCGATGAAATTAGGACTGATCAATTCTGCGTGGGTCCAGGCCGGACAGCCAACCTCCTTCGGGCTGCGCAAGACGAAAGAAATCGGCTTCGACTGCATCGACATCTTCTCCGATCCCCTACACCTGGGCGTCAAAGAGCGGCGGCTGGTCAAGGACGAGTGTGATCGCCTCGGCCTGCCGATTGTCTCGCTGCCTTGCGTGGCGGTCGGCCTCATTGACTTCAATCCGGCGGTCCGCCGCTTCCATATCGACCGCGTGCGGGCCTATTTGGACCTGGCGTATGAGTATCAGGCCAAGAATGTCTTGCTGGTCATCGGCGAATACATCTGGAACCGCGAGGTGATTCCACCGGCCGAGCAATGGCAGTTGGGCATCGAGGCCGTGCGCCAGTTGGGCAGTCTGGCCGCGGAGTTGGATCTTGAGATTGCGCTGGAGTTGGAGCCCTTTGCGCTATCGCTCATCAATAACGTGGAAACGATGGATCGTTTTTTGAGCGACGTCGGCCTGGGGAACGTAAAAGCGAATCTCGACATCTCGCATCTCGTGCTGTCGCGCGTGGGGGCCGAAGAGATCCGCCGTCTCAAGGGGCGCGTCGCTCACGTGCATCTTTCGGACTGCGACGGCAAGGTTCACGGCGACCTGCCGCCGGGGCGCGGCGTCGTGCCGTTTGAGCCGTTTTTGCGCGAAATAAAAGATTTGGACCTGGGAGACCGCGCCATTTCCGTCGAATTGGAATACTCGCCCGACCACGAGCAAATCGTCGCCTGGGTCGAAGAGGCATATCGCCAGACCGACAAGCTGATGCAAGCACTGTCGCTGCGTGGATAGGCCGTGGCGCGGCGCAAGGCGATGACAGCCCCCGTGACGACGCGCTCGACGATTATAGTACGTGAGGAATTAGCGGTGCACGAACACTACATGCGGATCGCGCTGGCCGAGGCCCAACGAGCCCTGGCCGAAGACGAGGTGCCCGTCGGCGCGGTGATCGTACAAGGCGAACGGATCATCGCTTCGGCCCACAATCAACGTGAGCAACTGCGCGACCCGACGGCGCATGCCGAGATGATCGCCATCACGCAAGCGGCAGGAGCCCTGAATAGCTGGCGGTTGGACCAGTGCACGTTGTACGTGACCTTGGAGCCCTGCCCGATGTGCGCCGGCGCGATTTTGCAGGCTCGGATTCCGACGGTCGTCTACGGCGCGCCCGATCCGAAGGGCGGGGCCGTGCGCACTCTCTATCAACTTCTTAGCGACCCACGGCTCAATCATCGACCGCAAATTGTCTGCGGCGTGCTCGGGGCGCAAGGCGGGGAACTCCTGACGCGATTTTTCCAGCAACAGCGGCGGCTGGGCAAGAAGTAGGGGTTAACCGGCCGACCGCCGCCGTTGCGCCCCCGATTGAACCGGCGCGCACGCGCCAAAACGCTAGCCGAAGCGCCGCGTGCGCCGTATGATCCAATTTTACGGTTTTTCCAAACGGGCGGCGCAAGCGCGAGGCGACCTCATTCATGGCGCGAAAGCTACTGCTTGCCTCTCGTTGCGCGGCCGCGCTTGTGGCGCTCCTGGCGGGCGCATCGGACGCGCCGGCCGGTGGAGGACCGCAAAACGTCTTCCTGGCGGTCAATTCCGCCAGCTGGGCGTCGCTGACGGTCGCAAATCATTTCATCCAATTGCGCCGCATCCCGCCATCCAACGTGTTCTACATCGATTGGACTGGCGGCTGCGAAAGCATCGACGTCGAAACGTTTCGCGAAAAAATCCTGGGGCCAACGCTCGATGCCTCCGAAAAGCGCGGCGTGCGCAACCAAATCGATTACGTCATCTACTCCAGCGACTTTCCCTACTCCATCGATCTCACCGAAGACTTCGCGGGCCGGGTCAAGTTTCCCGAACATGCCACGCCCGCCTGCTCCATCAACTCGGCAACCTATTTGTGGCACCTGCTCTATTCCCGGCTGCCGATCATCATGGACGCCCGCATCAACCACTACATGCGCGACTTCACGAATCGCAACCCGACCGAACCCACGCGCGGCTTTCGAAGTTGGTATGGCTGGGATACGGAGGGAACGCTGCAGGAAGCCGGCGGACAACCGTACGTCCTTTCGACCATGCTGGCCATGACCAGCGGCCGCGGCAATTCGGTCCGCGAAGCGGTCGCCTATCTACAGCGCAGCGCCAAGGCCGACGGCACGCACCCCTCCGGCACGATCTATTTCAGCAAGACCGACGACAAGCGATCCACGCCGCGCGTATCCGGTTTTGCCAAGGCCGTCGAAGACCTCAAAGCGCTGGGAGTCCGCGCGCAAGTGATTTCCACACCGCTGCCCACGGGCCGCGACGACGTGGCCGGATTGATGACCGGAGTGGCCGATTTTTCCTGGGCCCGCTCGGGAAGCAAGATCCTGCCTGGTGCGATTTGCGAAAACCTGACCAGCTTCGGCGGCATCATGGCCGAAGGCTCCCCACAAACGCCGCTCAGCGAGTTCTTGCGCCACGGCGCGGCCGGCTCGAGCGGCACGATCGTCGAACCCCTCGCCCTGGCCGAAAAATTTCCTTGGCCTAGCATTCACGTTCATTATGCGCGCGGCGCCACCCTGGCCGAAGCGTTCTACCAATCGGTGTTTGCGCCGGCGCAGTTGCTCATCGTCGGCGATCCGCTGTGCCGGCCTTGGGCCAATATTCCCGAAGTGCAAGTCGCCCAAGTGAAATCTGGCGACAAGATATCGGGCGCGCTCTCCATCAAACCCACCGCTAAATTGCCCATGGGGGGCCAAATCGAGCGCTTCGACCTGTTTGTCGACGGACGTCGCGTCGATGCCTGTGGTCCCGGTGAGACGCTGGAGTGGAATTCCGCGACCGACAACGATGGATACCACGAGTTGCGGGTCGCGGCGATCGACGCCTCGGCCATCGAAACGCAAGGTCTCGCGATCATTCCCGTATCGGTCGATAATTTCCAGCGTACCGCGCGGATTTCCACGACGCCCGCCGGAAAGGTTCGCTGGGACGAAAACTTGACCGTGCGCGCCAAGGCGCCGGGCATGAAGCAGATCTACGTTTTGCACAACGGCCGCGCCTTGGGAATGATTTCCGGAGAAGAAGGAGAACTGCTGGTCAACCCGCGCGGATTGGGCTTAGGGCCGACGTCGCTGCAAGCCGTCGGCTTGAGTGGCGGGGCGCCCCGCGACCGGGTCTCGACCGAGCCGGTGGCGCTCGTGGTGGAACCGCCCCAGTCTCTGCCGCCGATCAAGAACCCGCCGCAGCAAGTAGCACCCGGTCTGGCGATGAGATTGCCCAGCGGCAAGATCGTGACGGTGCAGGACACACGCGATTCGGCCTGGCCGGCGATCGCCGGACTGGACCAGAATCAGCAATTCACGGCGCAAGCGTTTTTCGACATCGCGGCCGAAGACGTCTATCAGTTTCAGCTATGGCACTACGGTGATCTGAAACTCGCCGTCAACGGCGTCTCTCTCTACGACGGGCAACAGGGCGACTATCGACAAAAGTTCGTGCCCGTCGCCTTGGCCCCCGGCAGGCACCGCTTAAGCTTCAGTGGCCGCACCGCTTCGAACGTCAAACTGCGGATCTTGTTCGGCGGCCCCGGCACGCTGAGCCTGGACGGCAAGCGATTTCGTCATCAGACGCGGTAGACGCTGGCGCACGGATTCACAACAGGTGCCGGGCTTTGATCTCTAAGTAGCGATTGACCAATGGCGCGGTCATTTGCTCCGGAAATACGTCCAGCGACAACACGCCTTGGCTTTCCAGGTCGGCCAAAACGCCGCGGCGCCATGCCACGATTTCGTGGGCCGCCGCCGCCCGGTAGAGTCCTGCGTCGTTCTCGGGCGGCGCATAGGCGGCATCGAAGACCGCATGGTCGCGCAGCAGCACGGCCAAGGGCAGGTGTCGCCCGACGAGGCTTGTCAAATACTGCCCGACCTGGTTCGAGTTCACTTCGTCGATGACGTTCGTCACCAGAATGACAAGCGACCGTTTTCGGCAGCGTGAATTGAGGTAGACGAACGCCTCGTCGTAACGCGATTCGACCGGTCGCGCCGAGCGATCGAACGAGGCGTGCAGCAGGCGGTTCATCTGGTTCATGCCGCCGCGAGGCGGCACGTAGCGCTCGATCTCGTCGGCAAAGCACAACAGCCCCACGGAATCGCCTTTGACAAGCGCTACGTAACTGAGCATCAGCGCCGCGTTGAGCGCGTGGTCCAGCAGGCTGATTCCCTCGGCCGAGAGAGCCATCATCCGACCGCAATCAATCAGAAAAAGCACGCGCTGGCTCTGATTGGCCTGAAAATCCTTGACCGTCAATTTGCCGCGGCGGGCCGTGCTGCGCCAGTCGATGTGTTTGTAGTTGTCGTCAAGCGTGTAGTCGCGCAGCCGTTCGAATTCGTTGTCCTGACCAATCCGCCGTGCCCGCCGCATCCCCATCAAGCTCAAGCGATCGGTGCGGGCAAGCAGGGCGTACTCGCGCATTTGGCGCATGTCCGGATAGACGTGCAGGTCGTTTGCCGCCGGAAAATTCAAGTACCGTTGCCACAGTTTCAACCGGCTGGTGACGCGCACATAGACGGTCTCCAGGCGGAAGGCTCCACGACGACCGGCGCGTATCTGGTAGTCGACCGTCGATCGACTTTGCGGCGGCAAACGCAGGTCGAATTGCCGGGGCGACGCCTCGCACTCGTCAGGCACGTCGTCGCGGACCCAAACGTCTAGCGCCCGCGACGCGCGATTGCCGATGGTCAGCTTGACCGGATGGGGCTTCAGAAGGGATGCGATGCGGCCCATCTCGCGCCCGGCGAAGAGCCAGCGGCGCGAGGGCAACGTGGCCAGGTCGGCCAGCAGTACCGCGGCCAACAGCGCGTCAAACACCAGCACCCAGACGGTGAATTGCCGGCCCGCGACTAAACCCAGCGACAACAGGGCCGGAAAGACGGCCCACAGCACGGTGGTACGCTGGGGATAGATCTGCTTCGCCCAGCCCAAGCCGGCCAAAGCGATCGGAATCAGGATCAACAAGGCAAACGGGGTCAAAGTCGTGGCACCTCGACCGATCGCAGCAGTTCGCGCAGCAAGTCGTCGGTGCCCTGGCCTTCGACTTCCGCCTCGGCGGTGAGAATGACGCGATGTCGCAGGGCGGGCAGCGCGATGTCGACGACGTCGTCGGGCACGGCGTAACCGCGGCCGCGAAAGGCCGCCAGGGTGCGCGCGCCCTGCACCAAAGCAATGCCGGCCCGGGGCGACGCCCCCAAGTGAAACTGCGGCCAGGCCCGGGTCAATCGCACCAGCGAATTGATGTACTGGAACAATTTGTCCTCGACGTGCACCCGCCCACATAGATCGGTGATTTCGACAATTTCTTCCGGCGAGGTGACGGTGCTCAGTGTTTCGGCCAGCCGCTGGTCGAGATCGCCCTGCCGGCCGTGTTGCTTGAGAATTTCGATCTCCTCATCCGCCGATGGATAGTTGGCCACGATCTTGAACATGAAGCGGTCGAGCTGGGCTTCGGGCAGATTGTAGGTCCCTTCCGATTCGATGGGGTTCTGCGTGGCCAGCACCAGGAACGGCCGCTTCAGCTTATGGCTGGTGCGCTCGACCGTGACGCGGTATTCCTGCATGATCTCCAACAGCGCCGCGTGCGTTTTGGCGGGCGAACGGTTGATTTCGTCCGCCAGCAAGAACTGCGTGAACACCGGGCCGGGGCGAAAGCGAAATTCCTGCTGCTTCATGTCGAAGATCGGCGCGCCGGTGATGTCCGAGGGCATCAGGTCCGCGGTGAATTGAATCCGCCCGCACTGGCAGCCCAACACGCGGCCCAGCGTTCGCACGAACAGCGTTTTTCCCAAACCGGGCACGCTTTCGATCAGCACGTGCCCGCTGGAAAACAGGGCCACGAGGGTGGCCAACACGAGCTCGTCCTGCCCGACGTAGATCTTGGCGATTTCGGCGGTGATGCGGTCGAATAGCGTGCGGGTCCGCGCAATGCCGGCCGCTGGACCGCCGCCGATTTGTGGCGGGCCGGCCACGGGTGGAGCAAGCGGCGGAATTTCACCTGGTGGATTGGTCATCTGCGACTATGTGCCTCGGGGTGTTGCGCGATGCCAAAACGTCACCTGCCCGAGGCTCCTCGGTCGCGGGCAGTCTGGCCAGCGCGTAGTTGCGATCCTTCGTGCGGCGCAATAGCTGGCCAACCGCGTCCACGTGCTTGCCGAAGTCGGCCGTGGTTTCCGCGGGCGGCGTCTGGGGGCGCCCAAAGATCGGCCATCGTGCAAAACAAAAGATGATCCCCAGCACGGCGAAATGCAAGAGGATGGCGTTCAGTGGCCAAGCGCCGAAGACGCGCCACAGCGAACTGTCCGTGGCGGGCGGATCAACGGGCGGCCCGCCGCGGCCGCTTTCCAAAAACACTACGCGGCCCGCGGGCCCCAGGCCCTCGATCAATTTGCCAGCCAATTTGCGATGCTCGTGGTTGATCAGTGGCAGGTTGAGCAGGAACGAGCCATTGGCGACCGTCAGCAGTTGGCTCTCGTGCCAATGCGGTTGCCGCTGTCGGGCGACGATTACCTCGCCGCCACTGGTCAATAGCGGCTCTTCCTCGCCATGCGGCACGATGAGCGACGTCAGCTCAATTTCCGTCTTGGGCGCCTCCACCCCTTGGCTCCACGGTCCGGCCAGCTCGTGCGGCTGCTTGAGCTCTATTGCAGCGATCTTGAACCACTCGCAATCCAATTCTTCCGCCTTCGGCCGGCTCCACGGTCGTGCAGTAGCGACGGCTTCCTGCTCGCGCTTGCGATATTCGGCTTGTTCGCTCGGGGCGACCAGGGGCGTCGCCTTTTTCCAGTAGAGCGGGGCCGCATCGAAATCCCGGCCCACGTAGACGAGCTTTCGGCCGCTGCGCCCCACAAGCCACTCGTCGAACCATTGGCAGACTTCACTCGACGGCGCGGCGAAGTCGTCGGGAAACCATACGATCGTATCCACCGACTCCATGCCCGATGTGATGAGCGCGCGGCGGACGGCGACTGTATGACCGGCTTCGGCAAACATCGCGGCCAGCACGTCGGTGCCGTTCACGCTGGCGCCGACCAGGGGAAGTTGTCGCCGCCCATAATAGTTCTCCAGCTCCGGCTCGCCACATCCGCCGACCGCTAGCAGGCAAATGGCAAACAGCACGGCCCCAACAGCGCTTGCGCCGCGATTCGTCGATGAACCGTTCCTGCTTCGCGGCGGATGGCTCACGGCGCCGCCCTCGCTGCCAATCGTTCGAACTCGGGCAATTGGCTGTAGCAGGCCTCGAATCCGGACCGGTCCAGCACGCGCCGGCCGAAAAACACGTCTTCGAAGGCGGTCATCGTCAGCTCCAAGGGTTTTGTCAGCGATGGAACCTGGGCCGCCTCGCGGAGGTA
Organism: Planctomycetia bacterium; assembly: GCA_041497975.1. Taxonomy (GTDB): domain Bacteria; phylum Planctomycetota; class Planctomycetia; order Pirellulales; family PALSA-1355; genus PALSA-1355. Next base: position 13,446 of record JBGQHN010000038.1, read on the forward strand.
CTGGCGATTTGTCTTGCCTTGGGCGAGCCGCACGATTGCAAACCTGTCGAGCTCGACCAATTCGTGGCTGAACAAGTAAATGATCGCTTCGCTGTAGTTGCCTTGCTGATAAAGCCGCCGTGCTTCGCCCAACAGGTCGCCGCGCGAGCGGCCCTCCAGAAATGGCAGCGCTTCGCTGGCCGCGCGACCGGGCAATTTCTCGTCCGGCCCGCCCGCGGCGCGCTTCGTAGTCCCGCGGTACTTTCGCGCGGCGTAAATCGCCAGGGCCACGATCGCCACCAGTGCAACGGCCAACATGCCCCACACCAAGGGTCGCAAGAATGCGCCGCCGAAACTCCATCGCGCCGGTTGTCGAGGGGGAGGCAACTTGAGCGGCCGCAACGAATCGCTCGCGCGGTCGTACCAGGGAAATCGCGCGCCGCTCTGGAAGGCTTTTTGGCCGGCGGTGACCGACGGCTCCGCGTTGTCGGCCGGCGCGCTGGCCGCGGGACCCGCCAGCGCAACTCCCACGATCAGCGAACAAACGCCCACGAGGACTCGCGCGATCTCTAGAACCGGTTTCAAAACCACCTGGTAAAGCCGATCGTGTGCCACTGCTAGCTCGCCTAGCAGTGTTTTGCTGGACGTTGCACTGCTTGACAAGCAAGCAGTCGCACACTGATTTGGTTTTGAAACCGGTTCTGGGCTGGTGTGGCTCATGCGATTTGCCTCGCCAGCCGTTCGCGCTCGGCCCGCAAGAGCAGTTCGACTTCCCAACCTTCGTTGCGGATCCGCTGGTCGAGATAACTCAAGAAGCGGGCCACGGTGAAGTAAACTGTCAGCAACCACAACACGGCTTGAAATGCAAGCGCGTGGACGGTCGGCCCTGCTTCAAACCCCAACAGCCACTTCAACAAAACGTCTTGGGTCTCGAACAAGGCCAGAATCAACAACGGAGCCAGCAGCAGCGCGCCGATGCCGCGAGCGAAAAATTCGCCGCTGTTGCCGCGGTGCAGTAGTCCATTGCGAGAAAGCGTCGAGATTTGGCCTCGTCCGCTGAAAAGCGGGTTGCGCTCGAGCAGGATCACTTCGTTCAGATAGGGCCATAGCACGTAGGGAATAATCCACGTCAGGACGGGCACGATCAATAGCGCGCGCAGCAACACCTGCAGCACCACAAGCTGGGGCAGCGAGGCGAAAAAATCTCGCGAGATTTGAGACGGCTTCGGCCTGTCGACGAACAGGGCCTGGCCCAAGTACAACGTCAAGGGCGCGGTTGCCAAGGGCGCTTCGATCATGACCAGAATCGTTGCCCAATAGTACGCGACGCCCCACTCTTCTTCCAGAAACGCGTCCGCAGCGTCCCAAAACACCAGCATGTGATTCAACAGGGCCAGGGGCACGATTCCTACGATGGCGCACAGGGCCAGCGGCGCGGCGTGCCGCCGAACGACCGCCAGCGCCAAGTCCAGATTGTCGAGCCAGGAACGCTCGCAGATCGCGATTCGGGACTGATCCAGTTGCACGCTTACCTCCGACCGGCGATTCCCAGGCCAACGACATAGAACAACAACAAGCCCCCGCTGGCCAGTGCCACCAAGGCTTTGACCGCGTAGGGTATGGCGGACGGCGAGACAAATCCTTCGATGAGCGCCGCCAGGCAGAACAACACGACCGCCGCCCCCATCGTGGGCGTGGCCAGCACGGCGGCGCGCCGCAGCGAGGCCATCCGCGCGAGCCCTCCGGTCGATATCAACGAAAAGCCGAGACGCATGCCGGCCGCGGATGAAAACACAATGGCCGACAGCTCGAACGGCCCGTGCGCCGTGACGAATTCCAGAAAATTCGCCCGCTGGGGCACCGTCAGCATGTGGCCGAACACGGCGCCGAGCTGAACCGCGTTTGAAATCGTGACAAACAGCCCGCCCACGCCCAGCAACAGGCCGGCGGCAAAGCAGCGCAGTCCAATGCCGGCGTTGTTAAGCACGTAGAACCCGGTCATGAAACTATCGGTGTTGGCATCGCGACCCTTCAGCGGCGCCGAATAGCTCTCTTCCATGGCGGCCATCGTCACTTCGCCGATCACCGCTTCGGCAAACGGCCGCGACGAGTATGCCAGCCACAGCGAGAGTCCAAAAACGCCCCAAAACAGCGCACAGGCCAACCACAGCGTCCAATCGCCCAACAGGCGCCGCGGCAATTCCACGAACATCTCGCGGCCCCAGTCGGCAAAGCGGAAGGTCTGGCTGCGATAGAGCTGGTTGTGGGCCCGCCCGACCAGCTCGTGCAAATAGCCCACGGTGTCGGCGGGGATCTGATACGCGTCGGCCAGCGCCAGGTCGGCGCAGGCCGCCCGATATAACGCCGCGAATCGCGAAATCCGCGCTGCCCCCACGCGCCGCGGGCTGCGCCGTTCGAGCTCGTGACACAGCATCTCCAGATCGCGCCATTGCTCTCGCCGACGTTCCAGGAGCTGGGCAACCTTCATCGGCCGACCGCCTCCTCGAGCACCAGCGCCGTCGCGGCCGGCACGCGCTCGCGGGGACCCTCCGCGATGAACTTCCGGTAGTAGAGCGCGCACAAGAGCAAGTCGGGGTTTGTGTCGGCAGGAAGACTGAGCCGCTCGGCGAGCGGTCCGGCCACCGTGCTGGCGATTTCGTAGCGTCGGGCGGCGGAAAACAGCCTTCGCCGAGCCACGTATACCGAAAGAGCGTGCGCCATCGCCCGGCTGGGAGCAAAATTAGCCGGAAGCAAGGGCGCGAAAGCCATCACTTCGGCGTCGTCCATCGGCGTCAGGCCGCGCAGCCGGCTGCGCTTTTCCACCACCACGATCGTGCCACAGGCCAAGTCACCCAGACGCTGATACCGGTCGTTGAGCGCCATCACGACAAATCCGAGCACGTACAGCGGAATTCCGAACCCCACGATTGGCATCGCGTCCACCTCGCGCAACACGTTGCGCAACACGGCCTGCAATGCATTGATTGGTTGGCCCCGGTCCGTGAGCACCCGCAAACCAAGCAGCCGTTTGCCGGGCGTCTGGCCATTCCACACGGTCTCGAAGAACCCGCCGTAGAACCAGGCCAACGCGAACCACGAAACGAGGATCACGCTGATCCCAACGCCTCCCGCGCCGATCGCGAACAGCGACGTGCAAGCCAGCAAAATGAGAAACAGCACAACGCCGCGCAAGACTAAGTCGATCGCAAACGCCGGCAAGCGACGAAAGGGGCCGGCCAGCACGTAATGAAACGCGATGTTCTCAGGCGTGGCTACCTCGATGCGCGAATCGAGTTGGCGCGTTGGCTTGGGCATCCGGTTATTATTCGCCGCCGCCTCCAACGCCGCAAGCTCGCTGGCACTTGCCACGCACGCCAGGGAAGTTACAGTGGCGCGTAAGCTCGTCGATCAATCCACGCAAGGCAAGGAATCGAAGATCATGCGATTGGCAGGAAAAACGGTCGTTGTCACCGGCGGCGCAACGGGCATCGGACAGGCGATCGCCGTGGCTTTGGCCCGCGAGGGCTGCCGCGTGGCGATCGCCGGCCGCCGCGAGGACAAGCTGCGCGAGGCCGCCTCGGCATGGAGCGGAAAACCAGCCATCATCGCGCATGGCGTCGACGTGGCCAATCGCCCCAGCGTTGCCGAACTGTTCGGCTGGGCCGAAAATACCTTGGGAAAGATCGACATCCTCGTTAACGCCGCCGGCATCAATACACCCCAGCGCTCCATGGCCGACATGTCACCGGAAGCCTGGGACGAAGTCATGGCGATTAACGCCACGGGCACGTACAACTGCATCCGAGCGGTGCTGCCGGGCATGCGCAAGCGGGGCGACGGTCTGATCGTCAATATCAATTCCATATCAGGCCACCGCGCGAGCTTGCTGGGCGGAGTGGCTTATTCGGCGTCCAAGTTTGCGCTGACCGCGCTGGGCACGGCCGTGGCGCTCGAAGAAGGCAAACACGGCATTCGTGTTACGAGCATCTGTCCGGGCGAGGTCGATACGCCCCTGTTGCGGCGGCGGCCGGTGGCGGTGAGCCAGGAACAACTTTCCAAGATTTTGCAGCCGTCCGACGTCGCCGACGCCGTGCTGATGGTCTGCTGCCTGCCCCCGCGGGCACACGTTTACGAAATGATCATCAAACCGACGTACCAGGACTTCGCCTGACCGCGGCGCGCTGGCGCCCGCAGCGCCCACAATTAGGCGGCGGAATCGGCGGACTTGTCCGCGGTAGCAGGCCGTTGAAAAATGGGACTCGCTCCGAGACCGTTCGCCCGAAACACGTGAAAAACCATGTCCGCGAGGTGCCTGTCCCAATTTTTCAGCAGGCAGGTAGGCCAACATGGTTGAGTTCGGCGAATTGCGTGCATCGGCTGCAGCGCACCATCGAGCGGGCAGATGGCAGGAAGCCGAACAACAATACCGCAAGATCCTGACACACTCTCCCGACCAGGCAGACGTGCGGCGCGACCTGGCGTGGCTGCTGTACCAGCGGGGCGATCGCGCCTCGGCCATCGACCAACTGCGCCGCGCCATCGCCGACGATCCCTCCCGGGCGATTTTTCATAGCGAGCTGGGTGTCATGTTGCGGGGTTCGGGGCTGGTCGACGAGGCCGTGCCCTGTTTCGAGGAGGCGATCCGGTTGGACCCCGGCCTGTGGCAGGCGCAATTCAATCTCGGCAACGCCTTGCAGCAATTGGGCCGCTTCGATCGGGCCGTGCAATGCTACACCAACGTGTTGCGACTGGCCCCGGACGACGCCGACGTGCACCTGAATCTGGGAGTGGCACAAAAGTCCCTGGGCCAAATCGACAAGGCTCGCGCGAGCTTCCAGCGAGCACTCGAACTTCGAGGGGACTTTGCGGACCCTTGGATCAACCTGGGCATACTCGCGAAAAATGAAGGAAACGTGCCCGAGGCCGTGCGCTGTTACGGGCGCGCTTTGGAGCTGAATCCGCAAAGTGCGGTGGCCTATTACAATCTGGGCATGGCCTGGCGGGCGTACGATCACGTCGACGCCGCCGTCGACTCGCTTCGACAAGCGGTGCGAATCAATCCCAACTATGTGGCCGCCCACCGGCACCTGGCCGACGCCTGCGCAGCGCAGGGCAACATCACCGAGGCCATCGCCGCGTACGGCGAAGCGTTACGGCTGGAGAATGATGACGCGACCCGCATCCGTTGCGCCCTGGCGCTGCCGATCATCCTCGAATCCCACGAGCAGATCGCCCAGCGGCGCAGTCAGTTGCAGCACGATCTCGAGGCACTGGCGCGCGAGCCCTTGACGGTCAAAGACCCGCTGGGCGAGATCGGTCCCCCGGCATTCGCTTTGGCCTATCACGGATGCAACGAACGCGCCTTTCAGTCGCAAATCGCAGGCATACTGCGACGGGCGACGCCCCAGCTAAGCTATGTGGCGCCGCACTGCGCCAGGCCACGCCAGCCGGGCGACGCGCGGCGCATCAAGATCGGGTTCGCGTCCATGCACTTTCGCAACCACACCATCGGAAAACTCAACGCGGGTCTCATCGACCACCTGGACCGCGATAAGTTCCAAGTCGTCGTGTTTCGTGGCCCCGGATGCGTCGACGCGATAGCCCAGCAAATCGCGGCCAGCGCCAACCATTGCGTGACGCTCGTGTTTGAGCTCCAGGCGGCGCAGGCCCAAATCGCCGAACACGAGCTGGACGTGCTGTTCTATACCGACATCGGTCTCGACGGAATGTCGTACTATCTGGCGCATGCCCGACTGGCGCCGCTGCAGTGCGTCACCTGGGGACACCCGTTGACCACCGGCATTCCCACGATCGACACCTTCATCTCGAGCGACGACTTGGAAACGCCGGGCGCCGAGTCGCACTATACCGAGGCGCTGGTGCGGCTGCCGCGGCTGGCCGTGGTTTACTTCCGGCCCGAGCCGTCGACGTCGACCAAGACGCGTCGCGATTTTGGTTGGTCGGACCAGGCTCACGTGTACGCCTGCCTGCAAGCCCCGTTCAAACTGCATCCGGACGACGACGCCGTTTTTGCTCAAATCCTGCGTCGCGATCCGTTGGGAACTCTCGTGCTCTTGGAGGGATTGTCGCCCAATTGGAGCGCGCTATTGCGGGCGCGATTCGCGCGATCGATCGGGGACGTGGCCGGCCGGATTCAATTCGTGCCCCAGCAACCGCCGCCCGATTTCTCCCGGCTGCTGGCGGCGGTCGACGTGCTTCTCGACCCATTGCACTTTAGCGGCGGCGACACCAGCTACCAGAGTTTTGCCGTGGGCACGCCCATCGTCACGCTGCCGGGCGAGTTTCTGCGCAGCCGCATAACGTATGCCCTGTACCGCGCGATGGGCATCGAGTGCTGCGTGGCCCATAGCGCCGAGGATTACGTCGCGCGTGCCGTTCGTCTGGGAACGGACGAAGCCTGGCGCCGGCATGTCCGCTCGCAGATTCTGGCGGCCAATCACGCGATCTACGAGGACCCTTCGGGCGTACGCGCGCTGGAGGAGTTCTTGGTCGGACGGGTCGAGCTGCTTGAAACCAAACAGAGACCGGGCGGCAGATAGCGCAGCCAAGGCGCGCAAAAAAAAGCCGCCCTGCTTTTGGCATGACGGCTGCACGCCCCGTGGGGCGTTGCTTGCGAATTTTTCGTCTTGTTGCGAAAAGACTCGGCTTGAAGCCCGCTAGACGACCCATTATCCGACGCCTATGGGAATGGTCAGGTCAAAGGGCTGCGAGTCGTCGAAGCTAGTCAGCGCAGGGGGCAACGGATCGCCATGCTCGCGGCACGACTCGACGATCTTGCGCGCGACATCCCGGGCGATCTCCGCCACTTCGACCAGACTGCGACCCTCGGCCACCAATCCCGGCACGTCCGGGCTGGTCGCCACGTAGCCGCCTTCTGCCAACGGTTCAATGTGAAGCCGAATCGCCGCTTCGCTCATCCGATCGCCCTCGTCGCGCGGAATTAATCCAATACGGCAGCATGCAACGCTGCTCGATTATATCGTACCGCGCGAGTGGGGCGGCAGTGTAACCAATCCCGGCCTGCGACCAATCCGCAACCCAGTGAAATGCACGCGATCAACGCGGAACAGTGTAACCGATCCCGGCCTGCGACCAATCCGC
>JBGQHN010000039.1:0-20477 GCA_041497975.1 Planctomycetia bacterium
CTCGAATGGCTCGGCGGCTACTAAGACCACGAGTCGCGCCACGCGACCCACAACTCGAAGTCCAACATCCAGACCGCCGCGACCTTGCCCCGTCCGGCCACGCCCGCGCATCCGATTTGTCGCGGATTGGCGCCATTCCGCCTGCGCGAGGAATACTACTTCAACATCCGCTTTCGACCCAACGACCCGCGATTGGTGCCGATCCTCTCGACGCGCATTGGGGGCGAAGCCAGCGACCAGGTCGTGGCTTGGGCCGTCGAGCGCGACGGCGGCGGACGAGGATTCGGCTTTACCGGCGGCCATTTTTTCGAGAATTGGGGCGTGGAAGAATTTCGCCGTATGGTCCTCAACGCGATCCTGTGGACCGCGCATGTCGAGGTGCCCGCTGGCGGAGTCCAATCGGCGTCCCCGCCCGCTCCCGAGGCGACTATCGCTCCCGGCGACAAGCCGATCCAAGCGGTGATCGTCACCGGGCATCAACATCCGGTCCACGCCTGGCGCGAAACGACCGCTGCGCTGCAAGACGCGCTGGCGCAAGACCGGAGATTCCAAATTTCGGTCGTCACCGATCCCGAGTTCTTGGGCACCAAGAATTTGTTTGGCTATGACGTGGTGTTGTGGAACTATTGCAACTGGCAGCGCGACGGCCTCAGCGACGCGGCCCAGGCGGGCTTTCAGAATTATCTCTCGGCTGGCGGCGGGTTGATCATCATTCATTTTTCCAACGGAGCGTTTCACGCTTCGCTGCCCGAAACGCCGCCCTCCGATTGGCCCGAGTATCGCAAGATCTGTCGCCGGGTGTGGGACCATGCGCTGGGCCGCAGCAGCCACGATCCGTACGGACGGTTCACGGTGGACGTCGTCGGCGATCACCCGATCACCAGCGGGATGAATTCTTTCGAGACGATCGACGAGCTGTATTGCAATCAGCAAGGCGATTTGCCGATCGAAGTGCTGGCCACGGCCCACTCGACGATCACGCACCGGGATGAGCCGATGGCGTTTGTCTATTCCTATGGCAAAGGGCGCGTGTTTCAAACCGTATTGGGGCACGCCGCCGAATCGATTCGCTCGCCGGGCGAAGCGGCCCTGATCCGCCGCGCGGCGGCGTGGGCCGCCGGACATCCTCAGCGGGCCATCGTTCCAGCGGCCAGGCCCTCGGCCACGGCCGCGCCCAAGCTCATTCCCCAGGGCCGCTTTGGCGCCGCGCTCGATCCGCGGCCGGGCACCGCTTGGGCCGCGCGCAAGGACGTCTACGACAAGCGGCCCTTGACCGTGGAATGCTGGTGCAAACTCAACAGCAAAACCGGCTTCAACGTCCTCGTGGCCAACAACTCGAAAGAATCCGCCGAACACTGGGAAATCTACAGCTACGCGGCGACCGGCGAGCTGAGCCTGTATCTGCCAGGTTGCCAGCCGGCCGAAATCCGCTCGGGCGTCGATATCACCGACGGCCAGTGGCACTACGTCGCCGCGGCGTTCGACGAACAGCGGGCCAGTTTGTACGTCGATGGCACGTTAGTGAAACAAAGCACGATTGCCCGCCAGCGTTCGGGTGGACCGACGGCCGCGCTCTACTTTGGCGGGTATCCGCCGCACAACATCGGCTGCGACGGCTTCGTCGACGAAGTGCGAATTTCCAACGTGCTGCGACCGATCGACGCCGCGCCGTCGAGTCCGTTCTCGGCCGACGACAGCACGATCGGGCTGTGGCATTTCGACCGGGTCGAAAACGCCGCGGTTGAAGACGCCGCGGCCAGCAAGAACCCGGCGGTTACGGCCGCGGCGTCGGAACAAGCGGGGCCGCTCTGGGCGCGATACGTCGCCGATCCGAATCTGAAGCTGGTCTCGATCGATACGTCGCCCGACGAATCATTTCTCTCGTTGCGATTGGACACGATGGGGCGGCTGTTCGTGGGCGGCCGCGAGGCCCTGTTTGTCTATGAACCCGACGCACAGGGCGGCTACAAGCCCAGGCAGTTGCTCTATCGATTTCCGTCCGACACTTGGCTTACCGACATTCTCGTGCGCGGCGACGATCTGTATGTGATGACCAACGCGGCGCTGTACCAGATCCCCAGGGGACGCGTCGATCGAGAAAATCTACGGCCGCGGCGCTTGCTGTGGGGAACACCGGTCGACTTGCATGTCACCTGGCACGGCCTGGCCTGGGGACCCGAGGGCGATCTGTATTTCTCTTCCGGCGACCCGCTGTTGAATTACGGAGATTTTCAGGCCCGGCCCGATCACTGGGGACATTGGACGATTCATTCGCCGCCGGACGACACGAAAGTGCCGTATACCGGCATGGGCGGGTTCTTTCGCTGCCGCAGCGATGGCAGCCACTTTCGCGTCGTGGCCGGCGGCACGCGTGGCGCGGTGGGCATCGCCTTCGATCGCCGCTGGAATCTTTTTTCCAACGACAACGATCACGAATCGATCGCCGATCGCTACTCACCCGCGCGGCTGCTGCACGTCGCGCCCCGGGCGCATTTCTTCTGGCCGCGGGGTTGGATCGCCGGCATGTCGCCCGAGCGATCTGACCTGTTGGAAATCGTCAATACCCTCATGGGTCGCGAGGCGCCGGTCGGCCAGGCGTATTACGACGATCCGTGGTTGGGGCCGAAGTACCGCGACAGCGTGTTGGTCGCGCGTTGGGGGCAGCGCAAGCTCGACGCCTTTGCCTTGGCGCCGCGAGGCGCAAGTTTCCAGGCCAGCGAACTGCCGCTGTTGACCGGCGCCGAGACGGCGCGGCCCGTCGGCGTGGCCGTGGGCCGTGGCGGTCGGCTGTTCGTCGCATTGTCGTACATGGCCGGCAACGAATGGTCGCCCAAATATCCCGGCGAGCTGATCATGATCACTCGGGCCGATGACCCCGCCACGTATCCGTTCGAGCCGTACGACGCGCCGTCGGCCCCGCCGGAGAGGTTGTGGGACGAGTTGTCCCAACCGTCGACGTGGCGGCGGCAGCAGGCTCACGAGGAGATTTTGCGGCGCGGGGGAACACTGCTGGGGGAGGCGATCTCGCGGCTCCACGCGGCCGACGCCCGCGACCCGGCGATGATGCACCTGCCCTGGCTGGCCGCCGCCAGCGGTCGGCCCGAGGCCCGCGCTGCGCTCTTGCCGCTGGTGAAGCACCAGGATCCAAACGTACGGGTCCAGGCGGTGCGCGTTCTTGGTGAGTTTCGCGATCTGAATGCCTCGGCCGACGTGTTCAGCGCCGCGCTTGCCGACTCCAATCCACAGGTGCAACATGCCGCCGTGGTCGCGTTGTTCGATCGACGGGAGCCGCTGCCGGAAGGGCTTTTTGCCGGTCCGGCGCGGAGCCAGGACACGTATTTGCGCCAGGCAAGCGCGTTTTTGCTGGCCCAGCGGGCGACGACCGACCAGCTCGATCGGCTATTAGGCGCGGCCGACGCATCCGAGCGGTTGGCCGGCGTGCTGGCTGTGGGATTTCGCTTGACGGTTCCACCCCCGCTCGCCGAGATTCCGCCCGCGCTTCCGCTGCGCTATGAGTCGGGCAACGCGCAGTTTGTGATCACTTATGCCGATGCGACGGTGAATCTGAAAGAACTGGGCCGCGTGGGAAGTTTTACTATCGCCCAGCGCTGGCGAACCCTTGGGCCCAACGATGACGAGAAGCGGCTCTACGAAGAACTGCTCGACAAGCTTGGCGACCGGGACGATCGTGTGCGCTTGCAGGCCGGCTATTTTCTTTCGCTGCTCGACGACGCGCGCGCCAATCGCCTGGTGGCCGAATCGCGACGGTCGATGACCCTGGCTCGATTGAGCTCCGCGCCGCCCACGACCATCAAGCAAGCCTGGATGGTCGGCCCCTTCGACGATGGGGCGGCCGGCTTCGACGCGGCCCATCCGCCCGAACAAGGCGCGATCGACCTCTCGGCGCCCGTCGCGGCGGGATCGGCACACGTCGAGTGGCAGCCGGTCACGGCCCCGGAGGGCTTTTCGATCGTCGCCGCGCGGCCGACCACGCTCAAGGCGTCGAGCTATCTGTATTTTCGCTTGCAAAGTCTGCAGGCCCAAAGTGCCGTGCTCCAATGCACCGGCGCGGACAACGTCAAGCTGTGGCATAACTCGCGCTTGGTCGAGGGTCCCTTTCCGGCGGTGCTCGCGCTCGAGCCCGGCAGCAACGACGTCTTGTTGCGAGTCGCTCACGCTGAAGACCCGCGGGCGGTGCGAGTCACGGTGTTGTGTGCCGGTCGCGCCGAGGCCACGTTGCCCGAGAAACTGGGCTTGGCCGCGCTTGCCGAGCGACTGCGAAGCACAAGCACCAGCGCGGCCACGAGCGTGCCGGCGGAGTTCTTGAACGTGGATTGGACGAGCGCCGCGAAATCGGGCGACGCGGAGCGGGGCCGACGGTTGTTTGGGGCCGATGCGCTCGGTTGCGCCAAATGCCACGCCGTGCTCCCGCAGCAAAAAGGCGGCGGCGCGCCGTCGTTGGCAGGCGCGGCGGGGCGGTTTACGGTCTCGCACGTGGTGGAATCGATTCTGCTGCCCAACAAGCAGGTGGCGCCCCTTTTCGGAACTACGACCATCGCGACCGATGACGGTAAAAGCGTGGCCGGACTGGTGATCGAGGAAGACGAGCGGCAAGTCGTGCTGCTGTTGCCCACGGCGGTTCGCCACTTAGTGGCCAAATCGCAAATCGAAGAGCGTACGCTACAGCCCATCTCGCCGATGCCCAGTGGGTTGGTGAAGAGTCCCGCGGAGCTTCGCGACTTGCTGGCCTACGTGCTGAGTCCCAACCCGAAAGCGCCCTGAGCGAGCCATGCCGGCTCGACGCTGGCGACCTCTTTTTCCTTAGGCATCCATGACCGCCGTGTACGAACATTTGCTCGTTGTCGCGCCCCAGGAGATCGATCGACTCGGGCACGCCAACAACCTGGCGTACCTGGCCTGGATGCAAGCGGCGGCGCTGGCGCATTCGGCCGCGCAAGGCTGGCCGGCGGAGCGCTATGAACGCCTGGGCACGGGCTGGGTGGTGCGGTCGCACGAGATCAAATACCTGCAGCCGGCCTACGCGGGCCAGAATGTCGTCGTGCGAACCTGGGTGGCCGACATGGGCAAGGTCGCCTCCACGCGGCGCTACAAGATCGTGCGCTCGGACGACGAGACGTTGCTGGCCTCGGCGGCCACGCAGTGGGCCTTCGTCGATTTTGAAACCGGCACGCTCCGGCGCATTCCCGAAGAAGTGCAACAGGCATTCGAACTGGTCAGCGACTGAGCCGATCGCTACAGCCAACGGCGCAGGGCCCAGGCCGCACGATCCAGCCTCCGCTGCCAACAGGAGCGGCCGCGGCAGTAGGCTGCCGTCACGCGCACGCTGGCCCGCATTTCTTCGAGAAAAATCTTATCGAGCGCGGCGGCCATCGCCGCTGAGTGAATGACCGCGAAGAATTCCAAATTCAACCGCAGGCTGCGGGCGTCGAGATTGCACGACCCGATCACCGACCAGCGAGGGTCGATCACCAGGGCCTTGCTGTGCAGCATGCGGTCGCGGCGCTCGTAGATACGGATCCCCCGCTTGAGCAGATATTCGTAGAAGTGCCGCGTGGCCCACTGCACGATCTTTACGTCGCTCTGTCCGGGAACGATCACCCGCACGCGCACTCCGCGCCGGCGGGCCTTGATGAGTTCGCGGAGCACGCGGCCCAGCGGAATGAAATAGGCCATGGCCAGCGTGATTTCGCGGCGGGCCTGCTGGATCAAGGGCACGAGCGCGCGTTGGGGACGGCGGTTTTTGAGCGTGGGTCGCGAATCGAAAAAGAAGATCGCGTCGCCCTCGGCGTGCAACAGCTCCTCCACCGGCCAACGCGGCGCCTGCGGCGCGCGCTGGTGATGCACTCGTTTCCACAGCCGGTCGCACAACTCGGCGATTTCACGCTGGCGTGGGCCGACCATCCGCACATGCACGTCGCGCCAACCTGCCGAAGCCGGCAAGTGGCGCTTTCGGGCGTCGGCTTTGGAATGGATGCCGCTGAGATCGACGATGTTCATGCCGCCGAAATAGGCGATCCGCTCGTCAATCACCAATAACTTGCGATGATTGCGCTGATTGAGCACCCGCAGCAGTTTCGGTCCCCGCAGGGCTTGCCCCAGGGCATGGAAGATATGCACCTGGACGCCCGCGGACCGCATGCGGTTGAACAACGCGCGCGACGTGCCAAAACTTCCCCAGCCGTCGACCATCAGCCGCACGTCGAGGCCGGCCTGGGCGCGCTCGGACAGCGCGTCGGCCACGGCTCGACCGGCCTCGTCGTCGGCAAAGATATAGCTCTCCATCCAAACGCGCGTCTTGGCCGCCTTGATGTCCTCGACCATCGACGCGATGAGCGGAGGCGACTCAACGAAGATCGTCATTTCGTGGTCCGCCACCTGGCAGCGCGCCGGCGTTTGGGCGGCAGCCTCGTCCGCGGACGGCGGCGTGCGATCGGTGCGTTGCATGGGTCGGCAGACCTGTCGAACGTTGGCGAAATGATGAGCTTGATGATGGCGCGGCAGTCTTGCCGGCAACCGCCACTAACAGCGATGCCGGCAACCGGCGGTCTGTTTCCATTGTACGCAGAGGCCAATGCCACTGGTTTTGTTCGCGGCCACACGAGGGCGAATCGGGCCCTTGGGGCGCCGCCTTCCGTCGCAAAATGCGCGCCCGCCGCTCAAAACCGGGGGCGGCCAGCCGCCCGTGCTAGAACGTCTCGGGCCGCGAAAATCGGAACGGCCCCAGCCGCGTTTGAGGGGCATTTACTTGAACATGAAGGCCCAGATTACCATTCCCACCAGAGCGATCAGCAGGAGTGCGTCGAGCCAGATTACGATCTGCGACCACTTTTGATAGCGATCCTCGTCTTGCAGGGCCGCCTCGGTCCACTCCAGTTCCTCTTGATCGCGGGGCAGCATTTCGACGACGCCCTTGACGAACGCCTGCCGGTCCTCGGATTCGCCGACGGCGGCGAAATAGCAGCCGTTGAAAAACGGCGCCACGTTGTCCGCGTCGCTCTTGTCGTCGGGGTCGTGGGCGAAGCCATTCATCAGGATATTCGTCAACGGCGCCCGCACCGTGCGGCGGATCTTGCATAGCAGGGCGTAGAGCTTCATGTTGCCGGTTTTGCCGAGCGATCCCTTCTCGCGAAACAGCTGGTAGGTCGTGGCTTCGAACAATCCGCAGGCATGCGCGGCGACGGCCTCGAGCTGTTCTGGAATCGGCGGATTGCCGACGGAGAATCCTTTTCCATAGCGCTGGTTGATGGCCGCCTCGCGAGGCAATCGCCGCACCATTTCACGAAAGCCGCTCTCTTCTTCCATACCGATCACCAGCGCCGTGACCGGGCAGCGCAGCTTGAGCGCGCGCACCAGCGTGTTTAAGTCGCGTTTGACGGCCCGCTGCAATTCCGTTCCTTCGCGGCGGCCCGTCTGCACGATGCTGTAAGGCAACAGCGCCAACACGCCGTTGAGCGGCGCCAACGGCTGGCGGGCTTTGACGATCAGCCGGCAGAGATACTCCAATCGCAGTTCTTGCTCGCGTTGAACGTCCTGCGGGAGCGAGACGGGCTTGTGCTCGACCTCGCGCGCGATCGGATCATCGTGGTCCTGCTGGATCACGAACGTGCCGGTGATCGGTTTGGGTTGTGCCGCGCCGGCCGCTGGAAAAACCTGCGAGGCGACCACGCCCTTGGCCGACTCGGCGGCGGGCGCCTGGCTTTCGCCCACGACCATCGTGCCGCGAATCTCTTCGGGGGTCATCGTCCTGCGATTGTCCCCGGGCGCGGGCGACGAATAGGTTCTGCCCTGCCGGGCCCTGGCTTCCTCGGCCGCGCGCTTGGCGACGGCCGCCAGTTTGCTCAGGCAGCCCACGTCGGTGCACACCAGATAGATGCCGTTGGGTTCGGCGAACCAGTGCAGCGCGGCGGCCCCGATGGGAATTTCGCGCACGCGGAACGGAAGCTGGGCGGCGGTGAACAGTACTTTTTCCAGCAGTTCTCCGGACGATCCCAACACCAAAAACAGCGGAGTGTACTCCAGATCCAGCCCGTGCGTGCGCAGCTCGGCCAGGCCGGCCTTCCAGGCATAGTCGATGTCTGGAAAGCGCGAAATCTCGCCTTCGAGCCAGAGCCGCAACACGTAGTACAGCAGCAGCGGAACGATAACGATCAGGCCAATGACCGTGACCCATAAGGTCGGCTGCAGCCAATCGGTGTCGTGTTGCTGTGTCTGCTTGTACATATACAGCGCGGCCGGGACGGCGAAAACCATCAGCACGGCGACCAGGATCGCGATTCGCGCCGGCAGCGAGATCGCCGCCAGCCGCCGCGCCCCTGACGAAACCTTGCCCGGCGACATGAGCAAGGCCCGCAGCGGGTACAACAGCGCCTCGAAGAATTGGCGGATGTAATGCATCAGGTTTCTGGTCCGCTGGGGGCCTTGGCGAGTGGGACGCGAGTCAACGCGACAGTGCTGTTGAGCAATCCATTTTCGGTTGCCGCCGAGGCGGTCGATGCCAAGGAGACGAACTTGCCGGCATGTTTCAAGTCGAAGGTTTGTAAATGAAGGCCAGGTAGACGAGCAGGTTGACGCCGATCAGGATGACCCCGATCAGCAAATAAGAGACGAAGAACGCCTTGCTTTCCAGGGCCGGCGCGCCGTTGGGCAACAGCCCCTTTTCCTCGATGCGAGGCAGGCCTTGGCCGAGCTTGATCGCCGTCGACGTCTGGCGGGCCCATGTTTCCAGGTCGGCGGGCATGCCCAGGGCCTCGGCCTCGGCGATGGCTTCCACCGGGTCGCGGTACAAGCCGCGGAAGCCAAGCACGACGCAGACGTAGAAAACTTCCAGCGCGTCGCGCCGCGGCAACGCGGTGGCGTCTTTGGCTCTCACGTAGAACTGGTGGTAGGCCCGCATGCCGCTGAAGATCTCCTGCTCCAGGGCGTTTTCCCGCCACCAGGTTCCACCATTCCAAGCCGCTTCGATCAAGACTTCGTCGATCCAAGCGACCAGGGCGTACTTGGCCAGTTGCCAGTCCGGGGCTTGTCCCAAATGGCCTTCCGCTTGGGTGATCAAATCGCGGATGTGCTGGCGCTCTTCCTTGGCCGAGGTCGCCTCGCCGCGATTGATGCGCTCCAACAACCGCAGCACGTGCAGAAAGACCGGGTCGACGGCTTCGGAGAATTTGGGTGTCATTGTCGGTGGGGCACGGCGAACAAAGAGAATTGCAGCTCCGCCGGTTTGCCTCGCGCGGTCACGATCAGCACGCGCTCTCCCTGCAGCTTGTCGCGATTGAGGATCAAATGCTCCTGCAAGCGCATGGCCAACGTTTGCGTCGCGAAGACGTCTTTCCAGGCGGCGTTTTGGCGGTTAACGACGAAGTACGTCCAATCACGATTGCTGGGCAGCGCGCGCGGCGCCTGTTCGAGCGGCGTCAAATCCAGGCCTTCACGCCGCTGGCTGAACAAAATGTCGACCTGGCGGCTGCTCCCCAGCTTCCAGGCCAGCTCGCCGAGCAAGGTGCGCATGTCCGCTTCCGAAAGGCTACCGCGGGAAACCCCCACGTACCAGTCCCAGTCGGCCCCGAACCACCGCGATTCGAGCCGCACCTGCATGCCCAGCCCTTCGCCGATGAACGGACGCTGCTCGAATTCGTACTCCGGAATCGCATCCAACAGCAGGTCGATTTGCTGCTTGATGTAGTAAAAAATCCGCGCCAAATCGTCGTGGTCGTAACGCGGCAGATCCGGCGTGCGGCGCGTCTTGCCAAAAATCGAAAGCTGCCCCACGATCCGGCACAGTTCCGTGTACGCCACGAAGGGATGCACGCCACGGGCAAATGCCAATACGCCCAGCGCCGCGGAAGCCGTGTTCAACTCGCTCAACATGAACAGACGCTCCACGTCGCGCGGATCCTGGCCGGCGAACATGATGCCCCGATTGAGCACCTGCTGCGTCTTGATCTCGATATGCTGGCCGATCTTGTCCCAGATGGCCCGCACGATGTCGCGCCCCAGCGGCGGCCAGGCATCGATCGCCAGCAGCGGCGGGAAGTATTGGTTGTCCAGCTTGGGCAACGCCTCGCCGTCGCCCGCCCGCTTGATCTGCGCGATCGGCAAGCATTCGTAACCGCTGCGATCCTGGGTCGATAGCAGCAATCGCACGCTCAGTTGTCGCAGTTGAATTTCCTGATCGTTGCCGCCTTGGCTTTCGTCGGCGATGGCGCGCTTTTCAGGCAGAAAGCGATGCTTGCCGGACGCCGATTCGTCCGGCGAGCCCACGTTGCTGCTGCCCAGCTTGAGCTTGGGCACGGCCAGAAAGACGCGAACGGTCGTTTCCCGATCAAACGCCTCCTTCAGATCGACTTTGATCATCGCCGTGTGCAGTCCTTCCAAGGCCTCCTTCAGGTCGACCCGATCCGGCTCGCCGCCGGGCGCCAGCGAAACCAGCGTGCCGTCGCGCATGCGGGCCTGGCACAGCGTCAATTGCACCTGGTAATTGGCGATCGCGTCGGCACTGATTTCGACCGCGCGCAAGCCGTAATTGTATTCGTGGTCCCAATGTTCCGATTGTTCCAGCGTGTCGGTCCAGTACCGATCCGCGGCCTGGAAGTGCTGTGGCCGAAGGAACATCCCCTCGTGCCAATGAACTGGAAGGTTGGACATGGGCAAACGCTTTCGCTGGCCGAATTTTCCTAAAGCCCTACAAGGATACCACCTTGAAGCGGTGGAACACAAGATTGCCCGCGCCGCGGAAGTGTTTTTTAGATGGCTCACCGGGCCATGCGAACCCGCAGCACGAGTGCGCTAAGTGGCGCGCAGCGCGCGACGTTGGGGCGACACGAGGCGGAGCGTTTTACTTCACGTCGATCGTCAAAAACGGATGCTCCGGCGCGTCCGCCTCGACGTTCAAGTCCAACGTCTTCTCGCGGGCATGGTTCCGCGCGACAGCCCTGACGACGATGTGGTATTGCCGTCCGGCCGGTACCTTGCGGATCAGAAATCGTCCCTGACGATCGACTTTGGCCGGCGGGATATCGGTGCCTTCGAGCGTGACCGTGGCCGAGCTGACCGGCTTGCCGTAGTACACCACGCTGCCGGAAATCGTCCGGTCCGCGGGCCGAGGCGGCGGCGAGTTGGGCACGGTGCCCGGGTGTTCGTCGTTGTCGGCCGTCGTCTCAGTCGGCGCGGCTACTCTGCGGCTGTTGCTTACGATCTGCGCCGCGGTGAACTGGCTCGTTGCCGTGGCGTGCACCAGGCTGCCGCCGCCCTGCTCGGCCAGCTCGCGCAGCTCTCCTTCGGCCGGATCGTCGTCTTCTGGCGTGGGGCCAAAATGAATGAAATGAATCGGCACGATGTTTTGTCGCAAGGACAACGCAACCCGATCGTAACTTGTCTTGTGTCGCGCCAGCCACTGTTCGTTGTAGCCGTCGGTCAAGACGATGATCGTTTTGGGGCCCGTGGCGGGCTGATCGGCCAGGGCATCCGCCGCGCGGGTGATGGCCAGATACAGCGGCTTTTCGCCCCACGGTTTCACAACATTCAGCCGCATCAGCAGTTGCTGGTTCTCTTGTGACGTAAACTGCTTGAAGGGCTGCGCCAGCTCGACGTCGTCGCCCGGCAAGAGTCCATTGAGCGCCCCATAGCCGACCGTGGCTTCCAGGTAGTCGTCTTGCGACAAGAGATCCGGATGCTTGACGTCCGGCTCCCAAACGATTCGATGGCCGTACAGCCACAAGGCCACCTGGCAGTCGGCACCGGCGGCCAGTTCGCGAAGCATGCCGCGCAGCATGGCGTCAGCGGCTTCCATCCGCGTCGGAGTCTCCGTGTTGCTGACCTGCCTGACGGCCGCCGGGTCGGCGGTCGCCGTCTCGCTCATGCTCCGCGAGCAGTCGAGTATGAAGGCGATAGAGCCCTTGTTGGGAGATTCGGCGGTTGCCGGGGCACACACGCTCAAAGCCAACGCCAGCAGCACGCAGCAGGGCAAGCAAACTCTCATGGGAGATGGATCCTCGATACCGATGAAGGAAGTTCGAGACCGAGCAAGCACCATCAAGCTAGCGACTTGCCGGCCTGGCGAATCGATATCAATGGTATCGGTTTTTCCGACGGGCGAGACTTGAGCGTTTTTTCGACGGCGGGGTTGCTATCGGGGGCGGCGCATGGTCCGCACCAGTTCGCAATGAGTCTTTTCTCTGTTGGCCTCTTGCTTGAATTGCTCGACCGACGTCAGGCGGATGCCGCAATCGGCCAGGCGATCCTTCTGGGCACGCGCGAAATAGAAGGTGTGCCGGCGGGCCTCGTAGTCGTGCACGACTCGCTCGGGCCGCGGCTGGCCCGTTGAGCTGGAATCCATCTCGACTTTCACTTGAGCAATTTTCGACGGCATGCCGGCATTGGACGCCGATTCGACGATGACCAGACGCGCCGTCTCGTCGTCGCCTTCGACGCCGGGCAATTCGGCACGCAACTCGATACCCGCCGGCTTGAATTCGTAGTTGTTTTGCAGCTCTCGAACCGTCTTTACCTGGGTGGCGTTCGACGTGGTCGGCTCGAGCTTGAACCAGAAATCGATGCGCGCCCGGCGGCAGGTCTCGATCGGAAAATCGGGCGCCACGCAAGTCACCACCGGCACCGCCATCCCCGGGACGAAGTTCAAATCCGAGAAACGATAGACTTCCTCGGCCGGCTTGTCCTCTTCGAGCGGCGTGATCTCGATCCACACTTCGCGCGGCCGAGGGCTGAACTGGCTTTCAACGTCGTTTTGCACGGAAATCAGAAACCTGGCGTCGTGTTTCGCCAGGTCTACATCCGGCAGGTGCGCGGCGACCCATAGCTTTTTAACTCCGTCGGACGTGGGCGCTCGCAGCATCACGGCCTGGGAGCATGTCTCGTCGGGCTTGTATCGCTTGTGGACAAGCCGGGACTTTTCCAAATACAAGGCGAGTTTTTCATCGCCCTCCAGCCAGACAGTCGCCTTGGGTTGGGTTTCCACCTTTCCGGTGACTACCGCCACGTCGTACGCAGCTTTGGAAGATGGTGTCGGATTGATCTGCCAGGCCTCGTTAAGCTTCTTGGGTTCCTGTTCCGGACGCTGTCCGCGACGCGCGACGACGAACCTTGCTTTCTGCAGCGATTCTCGCAGGACAGTTCGCAACCGGTCGGCGTCCGTCGCTTCGTAAAAGTCGCCGTGCGTTTCTTGTGCGAGCGTTCTCAAGGTGGTCACGCCTTCCGGGGCAAACTCGGAGCCGTAGCCGATAATGTCGAGCTTGATGTCCGGTTTGTCCGTTACGAGCACCTTGCGCAGGTCCGCCACGAACTTTTGGTTTGGCGTCCTCTCATCGCCAAGTTCATTCAGCCCGTCGGTAATCACGACGATTCGTTTCTCTTGGTCGATGCGCCGGAAATCCTCGGTCGCCGATTTCCAAATGGCCAAATATAAGGGCGTCTGCCCCCACGGCTCCAATGCGTCGAGACGCTCGGTGAGTTCCCTCAACTGATCCCTGCGCAAGAGGCGAATCGACTGAATGAGTTCCACATCGGTGTCCGGCGATTCCTTGTCGAGGAGAGAAACGTACTTGTCGGTATATCGCGAGCGACCGATCTTGACTTTTCCGGGGTTGAGAGGGTCCGGCACGGGCTTGCGCCTGCCCGGCTGCTTCGGGTCAGGCACGGACTCGTATTTCAAGCGATGCCCGTAGATGCGAAATCCGACGTTGTATTGGTTCCCCTTTTGGTTTTCGGCTTCGAGCTCTCCAAGGAAGCGTTCCATAACGCCTCGGGCTGCATCGAGGCGGGTGATGTTACGACTGGTGTGCGACATGCTGCCCGAGCAATCGAAGATGAACATCACGGACGTCGTTCCCGTTTTTTCGCCGAAGACGGCGACGCTGGGCGGGTCTTTCTTGTCGGGGACATATTCGATCCGCACGCCGCTCGAGACGGGAATCTCGTCGATCTTGCGATGGCCCCGATAGAGAACCGTCGCGTACAACTTCGACATGGGCGACTTGTCGGCCGGCTCGCTCGGCGGCTCGAAGCTGAACTTTCCCTCGACGCGCCCCTCTCGGTTTTTGGCGGGGATCGGAACGCCGATGCGATTGCGCTTGACGGCGCCGCCTGCCTCGACGAGTCGCAGGGCTTCGGCGTCGCGGGTGTCGGTGTCGCAGAGATAGAGTGCCGCCAGCCCGGGCGGCAGCCCCCCGGCGGCCTGCACGGTCCGCAGGTTTTCCAACGGCACGGGGTCTTTTGCGTCCTTGCTCAGCGACACGCTGTTGGCCTCGGCGGTGACCAGCTCTTTGGCCGCCTGCGTGCGCGTATTGAGCAGCGTTTCATGGGCCACGAGCTGCGCGGCGTTGGTGGAGAATCGCTCCCTGGCCTGCCTCAGGTAGTCGTCGCCGACGATGCGGAAGTAATCTTCGCTCTCGCCCTGGTTGGGATCGGCCGGGCCCCAAAAATCATCCAGCGCGCGGCGGCATTGCCAAAGCAGGAATTGATTCAGATCGAGATCGCGCAACTTGCGCGGAGCATCGCTGGTGGACGGATAGATGGGCGCCGCGGCGCGGATCGACTGTTCGGCCCGGCTGTACACCTTGCGGATGGAGGCGAACTGGGCCGGGTCGATTTCCGCGGCGTCTTTTTCGGACTTCCCTTTGAGCTGGCCAAGCTTTTCATCGGTCGACCGGATCGTCTCTTTCGATTGGCCGTCCACTTGCGAAAGCCACTTGCGGATCACGTCTCCCTGGACGGCCATCCAACCGCTCACCGACTCTGGGGTCGCGTCGTTTGGGGGGATCAGATTCTCTTTCTCGTCCGCCTTGTCGTCGGCCAGGAAAATCGAGAGCAATTCAACCAGCGGATGCGCGGCCAGGTCGAGCTGGCCCTGATGGTCTTGCGCGCCGGAAGCGGGCGCCGCCGCGGCCTGTGCGCTCGGCAACCTGTCGTCGGTCGGTGGTTGATAGTCGACAAGCCGTCTCAAGTATTTGTCGCGCAAGCTCTTTCGCGATGCGGCTTTGACCAGCGGCAACGCCAGGTGATCGTCGATGTCTCGGAAAGTGCCGGGCGTGGTCGAGATGACGCCGGCTTTTGTCGCGTCCAAGACGTCGGACGACTGTTCAAAAGTCGCCTCTAGATCCTTCAGCAGTCCTGCCAAGGTGTTTTTCGAATCTTGAAATTCCTCGGACCGGGACTCGAGCGCTCGATCGAGCGCCAGCGACAATTCGTGCAGGCTGGCAATCGCTCGGCGGAGGTTATTTCGGCCGGGCTCATCGACCGCGCTGCGCGGCGACCAGAGCCACTGTGCCAGGTAGAGAATTTCGGCCCAGGTCAAATCGCGCCGGCCGAACGCGTCGGCCACGTTTTCGCCGCGCCCGCGGGCCGATTCGTAGCCGCGGCTGGCGCTTTGCCAGTCTTGCGGCGCGCTTGCCGCTGACGCGGGACTGACGAACATGCGGTCTTCCGCCGCGCGGCGAAGCTCGTCGGCCTGATCGACTTCCGCCGCGATCCAATAGTGGGCTCGCACGTCGTCAGGCGCGGCTGCGTCCTCGGCCTCTTGGCGAGATTTGATGGCGGTCGACAATAGCTGACCCATCTTGTCGCCTTGCACAGACGATTTGTCATCCAGATAAGCATTCAGCATCCGCAAGAATTGGATTTCCACCACTGGGGCCCGATCGCCAGGCGCGGGTTGAGTGGAACGAAGCGCCAGGCCGACGTCGTCCAGCTTGATGGCCTCCTTTGCGGCCAAATTGTTCCACGCCGAGCGGCCACGGTCGTTGCCCGCGGGCGGCGAGCCATCGGCCGTCTTGACGGTGGCAGATTCGACAACTTTCGGCGGGCTCGAAAACTTTTCGCACAAGGGCAGGCTATAGGCAGTGATATTCGCGACGGATCGCTCAAAGTCGAGGGCTTGCTCCGGCAGTTTGGCACGCAGCAGGTCGGCGGCCTCGTCAGCGTGCGCCTGCCCGGCAAGCAGGAGCTGTTCGGCGCGCAACAGGTCGCGCTCGAAGCGGGCCCATTTGACCGGCTCCCAGCGACACACTTCCTGCTGTTTCAATTCATCGTGCTTCGTCCACCATCGAGCCACTTCGTTCCAATCGTCCGTGCGATTCCAGCGGCCCAGGGCCTGCCGTCGTCGGCTCTCTTCTTTTTTGCGGTCGTCCGGCGTCGGACCGTTGGCATCGCAGTCGGTCAACAAGATGTCGCCGCTGTCCTTGGCGCCCTGCGGTTGCATCAACTTGGGCCGTTGCTGAGCATCGCGGTTGAGCTTGACCCAGAGCTGGACCTGATCGCCCAGATAGTTCGCCAATTCCTTGAGCGACACTCGGGCATCGCCGTTGCCATACTTGTCGGCATCGCCGTCGAGTCCTTGGGCAACGTAGTATCCAAAGACCGAGGCGCCCAGCTCCGGAGCGGCCCAGCCGATTTCGCATCCCTTGCCGGACCCGGCCGGCTGAGTGGAGTTGATCACCGCCAGGTTTGTGTCCGGTTGTTCTCTGATGAGCGCCTCGAGTCGATCGGCGAAACTGTTGTGCAGCAGCCCGCAACTCCAGTTCATATCCATGCGGTTGCAGTCGAGGACCAGCACTTTCATGACCGACTCGCCGCTGGGACGGCCGCCGCTGGTCCACGCCGTTTTCAGCTCTGAGAGCAAGGCAGCCACGCTCAGCCAGGTCTCGGAATCCAATGGATCCGAGCCGGTCACCAGCAGGCAAGGTTCATTGTTTTTGTTCACGACTCCATGCGTGCTGATGTAGATGATGACGGCATTCTTATCCGGACCGCCGGGCAACTTGGCGACGTTTGCCAGGCGTTCGCGCAGCAGGCGGAGCGCCAAGTCGCGAGGATTCTTGCCGGAGCGGTCGTTGCTGTTCCATTCCGTTGTCGTGACCTCAATGTGGCCGTTTTCGAGCTGTTCGTTGAAGCGTGACGAATCCTCCGCGGCCCAGCTATTGGGCGGCAGCAGTGTGGAGGCATGCTGCGTTGTCAACGCGAGCAATGGAGTCTTGATGCGCCGGCGGCTGAGGATATAGATGAACGCGGCTACGAGAATTGCCAACATCAGCGTCGAAATCAGCAGCTTAGCGCGGAAGCCGACGTTTCGATCCGGCTCGCGGCGGCGAGCGTTCCACCAGGATCGCGATGCGGCGGAAGGCTCCTGGCGCCGGGGGGGCGCCGTCGAGCTTTTTCTCCAGCCGGCGCACGCCGCTGGCGACCGGGGAGAACGGGAGGGCTCGCCAGACGGAATGTTTGCATCTCGCGGAGCCATCGATCGCCCTCAACGATTCATTTGCGCATGTTCGGCAACGGGGCCGCCCGCCTGCATTTCAACAGACGAGATACGCAATTGCAAGCTCTCGCCCGCCTCGCCTACGCCTTGCCGCAGCGCGGCTACGGAGCAAGCCGGCGTGATGGGAGTGCAAATACGGCTGAATCTGGTACGCGTTTCGAAAATCGCGCCTGGCAGGCGCGAGTGGGGCCGCCCAACAGGCGCCCGGCGAGTGGAATAGCCTCGTGAGTCGAAGCTTGGCTGGCAGTCGACGCTCGATAGCCAGGCGGCCGCACGAGGCGGCCAGCCTGACAGAGCGAATGTCCCCGGACCTGCTAACAGTCCCTTGTCGGCTGGTCCTGGCGTCGGCCGGTAAAGGCGAATCGCCCGGTTTACCGAGTCGCCATCGATTGGGCCGGCGCTGGCAACGCGGCGGTGGGCGCCGACGTGCGAGCCCGGTCGAACGTGACTTCATCGCCGCGGTTGACCTTGTCCAGCTTCAACTCGCCAACCGGCCGAGCCGTGATGCGACCCGCTCCGCGCGAGACAACCTCGAGATAGCCAATGGACGAGTCCTCGAGCAGGTACTCGTGGGTGACCCGCAGACGATCACCGGCCCGCAAGATTTCTCGCGGGTCATCGAGTTGAACTTCGACGATTCCAGCGTCCTTTTTCACGCGGGATACCGTTCCGCGGACGAGGCGCCCACAGTTCGCGTCGACGGTTTGGGCGGGCGCGGGCGGTCCCGACTTGGGGGCCAACGACGTCGTTCTGGCGGGAACCTGCGACGTGTAGGCCACCTTCGCGGTACGACCGACTTCGGCCGGTGTCGAAGCGTTTTTCTCGGCCGGCGTCTGCAGCTTTTCGGTGACGTTGGTCGGCTGCTTCAGATTCGCCGTCCGGTTGCCGCTGGTCGGCGAGTCGAGGCCACGTTCGACCGCGGCGCGACGCGAACTGGGGGCCGAAGACTTATCGCCGTTCGGCTTGGTTCGTTTCGTCGAGGCCGGCTTTGCCGTGGGGGCGGCCGTCGTCGACGTGGCGCCGCGACGCGCCGACGTAATGCGGCCACCTTGCGACGAATTGCCGAAATCGATGGTCACGACTTCTTCGGTCTCCATGGAATCCGAGACGGTCACGTCGCCCGCGGGCTGATCGGTCTTAGTGCGCCGAGCCGATACCACGCGGGGCGAGGCGGTCCGACCGTTTCGCGCGCTGCGATCACCTTCCGGAGTGACTTGGGGCGGCGTGGGCACATTGCCCTCTGGCACGATACCCGGCTCGGGCGTGACCGACGGAACATCCTCGCCGATCGGGCCTTGGCCCGGGCAGCATGCGGACATAGCGCTTTTGGCTGCTTCGCGAACCCGCTCCGACGGCTCCAGCCAGCAACCCTTGTCGTTCTTTTCGTAGGCGATTTCCGCCAGCTTCTTGGTCAGCTCTTCGTCGCAGCAGCAGTCGCGGTTGCAGGTTTCGCAGTGCAACGTGGAGGCGTCCTCGATGGCCAGCACCGTTTGATAGCGAACTTCTTCCGTGCAATCTTCCAGCGCCTCCATCATGGCTTCCTTCACGCCGCCGTAGCAGCCGCAGCCGACCGTGGCCAGGTACTTGATCGCTTTGATCTTCTGGGGCGCCATGTCCTCTTCGCTCTTAATCTCGGCGGCCTTCTTAATGGCCGAAACCGGAGATTGCAGATTCGAGGGATCGGCCAGCGCCTTGAGCGGTGGCTTCCGCTCCAGACCCGGAAAATTGCCACGCCGATTGAAACTGGCGTCGCGGATCTTGTTGAATCCCTGTGGAATGCCCAGGAAATTCCAGAGCGTTAAGGGCGCCGACGGGGGAGGCGGCAAAGCGTCGGCTGGACCGCACATGGCGGCAACCAGTCCCAGCGCAGCAAGGGGCGACACGACTGTTATGCGTTTCATCGAACCATCCTTGATCGACCGGAGGTATTGGGCAGGTTTGTACTCGCGCTCCCGTGGCTAGCTTCAAAGGCAACCATTGCCAGCCCAGACAGTTAGCCGAACGATGTCACAGCAGCACAATCCTAACTATCGAAAAAAGATGGAAAGCCTGTGAGCCCAATCTCTCACGACGTGATTTCCTAAGCATTGTCCCCAATTTGACTAGTTGAGTTTGATGGTGATCGGCTCCGGATCCTTCGCTGACTCAACGACTTTTACCGTCGCGCTCCCTTTGCGGATGTTGTTTTTCGCGGTGCCTTGCGCCGTGAGCTTGTACTCGCCCGGCGCCAGGTCATTAAAGACGAACTCGCCCTTGGCGTCGCTCGTTGTGACCTGGTTGGGAGCTCCTTCGATCGAAATCGTAACTTTGGCCACCGGCTCCTTGCCGTATACCACTTGACCTTTGATGCTCACGACCGCGGCTTTGTCGCCAGGCGGGTCCGCGGCCGTGGCCGGCCCGAAAACGGCGATCGCCACTAGCGCCGCCAGCAGCACGCAGCGAATTGGATCGATCTTCATAACAGGGTCCTCACATGGGGTGGACTAGCAGGTCAAGTTCGAAACCGCCCGGGAACAGACAACCAACGATTCCTAAACTGCCCAAGCAAAAAATCGCGCACTCGCGCGGCACTACAAGTCCCACGATCATTAAGAAGTCGGACGGCTCAGGGTAGCCGCGCCAATACAATCGAGCGACTCGGCAGACTCTGCGGAGCTTGCCTGCCTTTTCACTCCAACGGGACCGTCACCGTGACGGTGACGGGAGGGGTGGGCACGGTCGCCGCCGTATCGCGGGATTTACGTTGTTTGTTCTTGGCTCTCCCTTCCGCTTGCAAGGTGTAGTCGCCCGGCTGTAAGTCCTTCAACTCGAACCGCCCGTCGCCGTCGGTCGTGGCCGACTTCTTGACAACCCGGGCCAGTCCCGTGCCCTCGACGATCGACACCTTGGCATTGGCGACCGGCTGCTTGACGTACAGGACCTGACCCTTGATGCTCCCTGTCGTTGCCATCTTGGCGTTGGGCGCGTCCGGTTTCTTCTCGGGCCTTTGCTTGACGTTGACCCTGACGACAAGTGGCTCGCGATCGTCGCCGTAGCTCTTCAGGCCCGCTTGATCGGTGGCCCAGACGAGCAACTGGTAAACGCCCGGCTCGAGGTCCTTGGTTTTCCATTTCAAGTCGAAGGTTCCCGAAATCTCCTCGCTCGACTTGACGGACTCTTCCTCTTTGTCGATCTGGCCATTCTCGTTTTTGTC
>JBGQHN010000040.1:0-20295 GCA_041497975.1 Planctomycetia bacterium
AGCAGGTCGACCTCGGCGGCATCCAGCAGCTTCCAATCGGGGTCGAAGGCCACGATGCAGTCGTACTCGAACAACTCTTGCGGGGTGACGGGAAATTCGCTGAGGATCGCGTGGGCATCTTGCGAAACGCCCTCGGCGGCGGACTGCAGCCACACGTCGACGACAACATCCTTGTCGCTACGCTCGCCGCCGGCCGTCGTCGCGCGCTGCAATTGGTTGCTCAGAAAGATGTATTCCCGCGCCGGACCGCTGGCTATCAGCAAAACCTTCGTCTTGCGATCGACAATTTCAACCTCGGCTTCCTGCTGATCGTCGGCCGGATTGCTGTCTTCGGGCGGGGCCTTGACGCGCAACCGATACACGCGTCGGCCGGTCTGGCTGGAAGTGATCTCGAACTTCACCGGCACGACCTCGCCACGCCCGCCGAGAGTCACTCGCTCGCTGGCTTCGAGCTTAAGCTGTTCGTTTTTTCCCGCTTCGCCGGCGGCGCGCGACACAAGATCCACCGCGACCGTGCGATCGGCGAGTCCTTCGGATTGCAGATAGCCCGTGATGTTGAAGCTGTCGTCCGGAAAAGCCCGATCCGGAGCGACCAGGTCGCTGACTCGGACGTTGGCCGGACGCCGGTCGGAACCGATTCCGACGGTGAAAATCGGGATCTTGGCGTCGCGCGCCGCGGCGATCGCGGCCGAGGGATCGATGCCCGAGTTCTGGCCGCCGTCGCTGAACACCACCACCCCGGAAACCGGCGTGGCGCGCTCATCGGCTATCAATTGTCGCAGCAACTGGCCCAAGCGGGTCTCGGTGCCTTGCGGCGACAGCGCGCTCGTCCAGCCGGCTGAGCGGCCTTCGTTCGCGACGGCCGAATTTGGAGAGGCCGCGGTCGGCGAGGCGGCGGATTTGCTTTTTGTGCCGGGCGCGGCTTGCGCTTCCAGCTTGCCGAGCGAGGCGATCGGATTCAAATCGGTGTCGAAGCGGGCCAGCAATACGTCGTGCGTCTCTCGCAGCTTGTTGACCAGTTGGCCGTCGGCCAGCACCTCCGCGACCTGTTCGAGGCGGTTGGGCCGCGCCGGCACCGCCGAAGCCGTCGGGTCGTGCAAGCCCATGCTCAAGCTGGTGTCGACCAACAGCAGGACGCGCGAGTTGTGCACTACTTTGCGCTCGGTGCGTTTTTCCAAGTGCAAATAGAAGGTCAGCGCTCCACCCAGCGCCGCAAGCCGCAAGGCCAAGAGCAACCCGCCGAGCCCCGGGCGCAGCTCGACGCTGTCGCGTCGATACATCCAAACCGCGAAGGCCACGATCGCGGCGCAGACAACCACCAGCACCAGGTAATGCCAGCGCTCGGTGTACGATTGCAACCGCGAGAGCTCAAAGCTCGTGCGCATGGTCGCGTCGGCAAATAAGAGGCCGCTTGCCATCAACGCGTCCCCTCCGTGGCCCGCGGATGGTAGCTGCACGCATACGCCAGCACGGACTCGATCAGCAGCACGGCGATCAGCGCGTAGAGCAAGCTTTCGCTCAGATTGAAGCCGGCCAGTTGTTGCGGGTTGTAATTGATGTCGCCCGAGCGGTGAAATTCGTAGCGAACCGTTTCCAACCGGCCGGCCAATTGCATCGGTTCGAGACGCTTGAGATCGCCCTCCTCGCTCATCACGTTGTAGGCGAAACGCTCCACGCGCTGCTGGCCGCCGGTGAGCGTCAATTGGGCCTGGTAGATGCCGCTTGTGCCGGTCTCGTTCAGCACCGCGCTGTGTCCGTCGGCCGAGGCCGTGGCGTCGATCGCCAGCGTCTCGCCGGAGGTCTGGCGGGGAACGACGAACCGCACTTGCGGCAGGTACTTGGCCACGTCGAGCTTCACTTCCAGCGGCGTGCCCACCAGGCGACTGGTGTCGGGATGCCGCGGCGCCGCGAGGTAAGACTGCATTTCGAGCATCGCCACGACGTAACTTGGGTTGTCACGACCCCAGTTGTTCCAACTTCCCAATGAAGTTTCCAACGGCGAAGCCTTGGTCAAAATCGCCACCACGCGGCCGTCGCCATAACGGTGCTCGACCGCCAGCGGCGCCTTGTTGCGCAAGCGGGCAATGACCTGGGTGCCCGACTCGGGCGACGGGCTCCAGTTTTTCTCGGCGGCGAAATAGCGGTTCACCGTGACCAGGTTCAGAAAGCTGTTCCGTTCGCCGGCGAACACGGAAAAGATCGGGTGATCCCCGACTTCCAGATCGGGCGCCTTTTCCAGGCGATCGACGGCCAACTCGGCCGGACCCGATAGCGGCAAAGGAAACAACCCCTCGCCGCCGCGGTACAGTTGTTCGTTGAAAAAATCGGCCCGCGCCAGCTCGCCTAGAAAGAAGCCCAGTCCGCCGCCGGAAGCGACGAAGGCCTCGAGCGCGGAGATTTCCGCCGGATCGAGTCGGGCGATGTTCAGCAGATAGATGGTCTCGAACCGCTCGAGCGGGTGATCTCGCAAGTAGCGCGGCGACTCGACGAGGGGCTTGAGGCCGCTGGTGATTTTTCCGCCCGGCGCCAGCGCCGTGGTCAGAAAGTAGGCGTCCTGGGCCTTGGGGTCGCCGTCGATCACGAGCACTTCGACCGCCTTGGGCACGTCAATCACGAGCGACCGCGCGTTGTCGATTTCGACTGCATCGGTTTCCAGGCGGGCGGTGATTTCGTGCTGGCCAGCCGTGGTGAAGAGCACGGGGAAGCGCCGGCTGACGGTCTTGCCCGCG
Source organism: Planctomycetia bacterium (assembly GCA_041497975.1). Lineage (GTDB taxonomy): Bacteria > Planctomycetota > Planctomycetia > Pirellulales > PALSA-1355 > PALSA-1355. Next base: position 2,730 of record JBGQHN010000040.1, read on the forward strand.
GGGATTTCCTCGATCACGATCGCCGGCCGAGGCTGGCCATCTTCTTCGAGGGACACCGAGACTCGCTCTCTTTTTCCGGGACCGAAATTGCGCACGGACACTTCCACCAACAGCGGCACGCCCGCCGCGCGGGTGCCGGTTCCCGGCCGCAGGGCTGCGATCGCCAGATTCGGATGAACCGCGTCAACGCAATCGATCAAACGGATTTGAACGTCTGCCTGGTCGAACTTTTTCAAGGTCTCGACAAGTGCGGCCGGCTCTTGCCACTCTTTGGCGCGAAAATCGGATACGACGTACACCACCCGATTCTCGTCCGGCCCCTTGGGCGGCAAGCGGTCGACGGCGGCCAGCGCATCGGCCGGCTCGGCGGCGGTCTGCGAGATTCTCAGCGGACCGAGAACCTTTTCGAGGTTCTCGTGAAAATCGACGTCGATTGGCTCTTGCAACAAATCGGTCTGCGTGCCGCGCCCCATTTCGCGCGCCCGCGAGAACCGCAACAGCGTGACGATCTGAGGCGTGTCCTGATGCCCGGCCTGGGCCGCCAGCCGCGCCACGACTTGCTTGGCCTCGTCGAAGCCGCTGGTGTCGGCCCAATGATCGGACATGGAAAAGCTGTCGTCGAGCAGCATGATGTGATGCGTCTTGTTGTCGCCGAGCAGGGCGCCCCACCGGTTGCGCAGCAGCGGTTGCGCCACCATGAACACGACGGCCGCAATGGCCAGCATGCGCAACAGCAGGAGCAGCCATTGTTTGAACAGGACCGATCTTTGGTGCCGCTTCTGGCTGGCCAACAAGAACTCCATGGCCGCCCACTTGACGCGGCGGTGCCGCATCAGGTTGATCAGGTGGATCAGAATCGGCAAGCCGACGAGCGGCAGCCCCCACCAGAGCAAGGATTCGTGAACGAAACTGGGCATCGAAAAAATCGTCCTTTGCGGCAGCGCCTCGGGCGTGGCGTCTCCTAGGCGCCCGGCGCCGGTTTTACTTTCGTTGAGGCCCTTGCCGGAAGCTCAAAAACTCGGCCAAGGCCGCATCCAACGGCTGGCTCGCGCGCAACAGAACATAATCCACGCCGTCCTGCGCGCATCCGCGGCGCAGTTCGGCAAGGTAAGCTGCCAAGGCTTCCAAGTACCCTTCGCGCAGCGCGCGCGGGTTGCAGGCCAGATGCTCCGCCAATTCCAGGCCTTCGAACCGCGTCGGTCCGCTGAACGAAAAATCCAATTCCTCGTCATCCATCACGTGGAACACGATCACGTCGTGGCCGTGCTGCCGCAGCAGCTTGAGCCCCTTGAACAATCCCGGGCGATCGACCAGCAAGTCCGATACCAGGATCATCAGGCCGCGCCGCGGGTAGGTTTCGGCCGCGCCGCGAAGGATGGAGTACATCTCGGTTTTTTCTCGAGGCTGGCTCGCCGCCAAGGCCTGCACGATCGAGCTGAGATGGCTTCGCTTGGAGCGCTGCGGCACCTTGACGCGAATCGCCTCGTCGAACGCGATCACGCCGACCGCGTCCTGCTGCCGCAAGAGCAAGTAGGCCAGGCAAGCCGCGATCGTGCAGCCGTATTCGTACTTGTCCAGCGGGCCCGAGCCGTACCGCATGCTGCCCGACACGTCGACCAGGAGCGTCGCGCGCAGATTCGTGTCTTCCTCGAACTGCTTGACGTAGAAACGGTCTTGCTTGGCCCAGACTTTCCAATCGATGTGCCGCAGGTCGTCGCCGGGCGTGTACTCGCGATGCTGCAGGAACTCGACCGACTGGCCGAAGTAGGGACTTCGGTGGATGCCGGATAAAAACCCTTCGACGATGTGGCGAGCGCGCAGGTCAAGCCGCGCAATGCGACCGATCGCTTCAGGATGCAAAAATCTTTTGGAAGCGGGCATCGCTCGTCAATTCATCTTCTTTGGTCGGAGTTATTGCCAGCAAACGGTCCACGATCAAGTCGGGCGTGACGCCGTCGCTTTCGGCCGCGAAATTGACCACTAGCCGGTGCCGCAGCACGGGCTTGACCAGCGCCTGGATGTCTTCGGTCGAAACGTGGGTGCGGCCGTGCAACAAGGCCCGCGCCTTGGCGCCCAGGATCAGAAACTGCACGGCCCGCGGACCGGCGCCCCAACTGACCTGGTCCTCGACGAAGTCCGGAGCGCCAAACTCGCCCACGCGCGTCTGCCGGATCAAGGTCAGGGCGTAACGAATGACGTGATCCGTGATCGGCACCTCGCGCACGATGCGCTGCAGGTCCAATATCTCCTCGGCCGTCAGCACCGGCACGATGTGATCGCTTATGGTGGTGGTCGTGCGCCGCGCGATCTCGAATTCCTCGGAGAAATTCGGGTAATTGACGAAAACCTTGAACATGAAGCGGTCTTGCTGCGCTTCGGGCAGCGGATACGTCCCTTCCTGTTCGATCGGGTTTTGCGTGGCCAGCACAAAGAACGGGTCGGACAGCTTGTGTCGCACGCGGCCCACCGTGACCTGGCGCTCTTGCATCGCTTCGAGCAGGGCCGCCTGGGTCTTGGGCGGCGTGCGGTTGACTTCGTCCGCCAGAATCACGTTCGAGAACAGCGGCCCTTCCAGAAAGCGAAACTCGCGGCCGCCGGTGGCGCGGTTCTCTTCGATGATCTCGGTGCCCGTGATGTCCGCCGGCATCAAGTCGGGCGTGAATTGAATGCGGCTGAAGGAAAGGTTCAAGGCTCTGGCCAACGTGCTGATCATCAAAGTCTTGGCCAGCCCAGGCACGCCCTCCAACAAGCAGTGCCCGCGACTAAACAGCGAGATCAACAGCTCTTCGATCACCTGGTCCTGGCCGACGATGACCTGGGCCAATTGAGAAAGGATTCTTTCGCGGGCATCTCCCAAGCGGTGAATGGCGGCCGACTCGTGGGAGCCCAGGGCGTGATCTGTCATCGAAGCGGTTCCTCAGTGTCGCGGTGTGTCGTAGTTTTCCAAAGCGCCAAAACGTCGCGATCCACATTGCCCACAGGTCCACATTTCGCCGGACGGCACAGCGCACCGGCGAGCGGCGAACCTCAGCGTTGATAAATCGGCAGGGCGCCGTTTTCCAGTTGTAGAATCGTCAGGTTGATGGCGGTGGTGTAAATTGAGCCGATATATCCTTGGTTCCAGACGACGTACTTGCCGTTCTCGGTAGCCTCGCTGGCCAGTTTGCTGAAGACCTTGTCGCGGTAGCTTTCCCACTCCTTGCCCCCCTCGCGATAGCGCACCTGGGCATAGTAGTAGTGGGCATAATGCCAGTGACCGAAGCCTTGATTCGAGATGTCGGCCAGGTTGCGGCGGCAGTAATCCTGCAACTTGGGCACGTATTGGCTGTCGTAATCGCCGGCATTGAACAGGCAGGCAATGGCGGCCGCCGAAATGGCCGGACGCCCGCCGCCCCCTTTGGAACTGTATTGTACGCCGCCGTCGGGCAGGGTGCATTTGCGGATGTAGGCCACGGCTTTGTCGATGATTTCCTTGGGCACCGGTATCCCGGCGTTGCGGCACCCGCGCAATCCCTGGACCTGCGTGATCGTGGTCGAGCCTTCGTCAAAATCATTACCATCCTTGGCGCTGACATATCCCCAACCACCGGCCGCGGTCTGCGCCTGCCCGGTGAAAACCACGGCGCGCGACAACACGTCGATCAGTTCCTTGCGGCGGCTGTCGTCTTCCTCCTCGCCCAGCACTTGGGACAAAAAGAGCATCGAATAGCCATGTCCGTAGGTATAGCGGTCGTCGCGGCCCGGATCTCCGATCAGCCCGTTGGAGCGGCTGCGCGAGAGCAGATAGTCGACGGCCATGCGAATGTTCTTGGAATACTTTCCTTGCGTGGTGGTGGAGCCTTCTGACAGCAAGGCCACTCCGGCCAGCGCCGTCATGGCCGTGGGGTATCGATTGTCGTTGGCGCTCCAATGTCCCAATCGTGACTGAGTGCTGGCAATCCAATCGAGTCCGCGCGCGACGAGCTTTTGAATCTTGGGATCGCTCGTTTCGGCACGCGCGCCGCGCGGCATCGCCACGGCCAGGCCAATGACCATCGCGATCAGCAGTGCGGTCGATCTGGAATAGAGCATGGCAGGATCTTTACGGTTAGGGCGACAACGCATCGCTCAGGCTCACTTCGATGGAATTCTCCTCGCGCGCAGGATCCTTCCCCCGCGGCAGACGATCGGCGTTAGCTTTCGACGTAGTTGGCTTGTCCGCGGCTTGAGGAGCGACCGCTTCGTCGCTGAACGTAAGCGTGATGAGCCGCGACGGCAGCAGGATCGTGACGGTGTGCGCCACGGGATCGCCCACCACGTCGAAGGCGGCGATCGTCGAGCCCGGAAGCTGATCGTTCTGATACACGACGCGCCCCGTGCGCTTGTCGATGCAGAGCACCGAGATCTTGGGATCGCGCGAGTTGCCCGGTCCGGCCCGATGCACCTGGCTGGCCAGCACCAGGACAGGCAGGGCGCTGGGCTGGGTCATCAGCAGACCTTGTTGCGAAACGGCGACCGGGGCGGGCCACATCATCTTGCCCGTGGTCCGATTGAACGCGTAGATCCGGCCTGACACCAGGCTGTTGGGCGCCGCGGGAATCGGCTGCACGGCGACGTTCGGCTCGTGCCGGGTGGCGGTGTTTACAACCAGCAGATAACTATCGCTGGCTCGCAACAGGGAAATGCCCAACAAGGAACTCTCGGCGGTGAGCTGTTCTTTCACCAGCACTTTTCCGTCGGGCAAAGTGATGAGCGAGAACTCTCCGTTCGGTTGAAAGACGCCCACGCATTCCTGCGAAACCAGTGCCGCTTTGGAACCCGGCGCAAAGGAGTGCGACCACAGCGTCTGGTCCAGCCAGGCGTCGCGCATTTGCAGCACGTTTTGCGATTCCCAACTCACCACGCGGCGGCCGATCGTCACCACCCGGCGGTCGAACGAGGTCACGCGCCGCACGCCCAACGATTCGCCCGTGGCGGCGCGCAGCACCATCGTCTCGCCGTCGCCCGGCGGAGCGACAAACAACAGTTCTTCGTCGCCGAAGAGATCGTTGCCCAACGCGACGTTTTTCCGCGTCCACACGGTCTTTCCAGTCAACGGTTCGACGCAGTGCACGTCATGCAATCTCTGGAAGTAGACGCCGTCGTCGTTCACCGGGCCGATGCTGCCGAAGCGCCGGCCGTAGGGATCCTCCGGCACGTAGCGCACTCCGCCCCAGGACAGGGTCACGGGGCGCGAAAGAATGTTCTGGTTCGTCGGAAAGCCGGCGATCTGATCGTTCAACTCTTGGGTCCATAGCACGCGGTTGGACGTGCTGTCGCCGGCGCGCAACGTATCGACGGCTACGACCTGGCTGCTCAACGAGAGCACCAGCAACCCGCCGTTGACGCTGGCATAAGTCAGCGCCGGCGCGTTGTAGGCATTGCGATTGATGGTCGTCAGGCGGCGGCCGCCCTGCTCGAACAGCGGAATTCGGAAGCGATTTTCTCCCAGCCCATCCTCGGCCACGAGGTTTTGCTGCGCGTCGTACGCGACGGTCACTTCGTCGAAGAGTGGGTTGCGTGGACCGACGATCTCCAGGTCGATGGTCCGTTGCATCCTATGCGCCACTGCAGCCGTGCGCGCCGGCGGCTTATCGTCGTGAGCCGTCACGCTTCCCAGCGGCCAGGCTTTTTCGGCCGCGAGCCCTTTGCGCGCCGAGTCGTCGGCCGCGAGCTCGGCGACAAGCTGCGCACCCGTCTTGTCGTCCTGGCACTTGACGTTGGCAAAGCGTCCGGCCAATTGGCGATAGTAAATGGCGGCCAGATCCGGGCGGCCTGCCTCGCGCAGCATCTTCGCCAGTCGCGCCACGGCGCCGCCGGCCCGAGTATCGTCGCCGGATCGCTCGAGCGGCCGCAACAGGAGATTGCGTTCCAGAATGTCGTCGCTCGTCAAGCGCGTGACCAGCGCGTCGCGTGCGGCTTCGGCCGCGGGGTGTGCACCAAAAATCTCCAGGAAGGCCCGCAGCGCATCCTCCGAATTCGCCTCGAGGGCCGCCTGCAGGCGTTTCTTCACGACTTCGTCGATCGGCTGTCGTTGGTCGCTCGTGGACGCGGCGCGCAAGGTTTCCAACTGCGCGCGGACCCAGCGGTCGCGCCGCACCGACAGCCGTTCGTCGATCGCGTCGAGCGTGGAGGGCTCCGGCAAGTCAAGCAATTTCATGTAGGTCTCGAAAGCCGGCTCGATCTCACCCGCCGATTGCAGGCCCACGGCCTTCAACCGCAGAAACTCCACGTGGTGTTCAGGCCGTTCGACCAGCGCCGCCAATTCGTCGAGGCTGCCGCGGTTGCCCGCGAAATCAGCACGCAAGGCCTCGAGCAGACTCTCGACCCATTTCTCTCGGGTGGCTTCATCGGCCTTCAGGCGATACGAACGCCGGAAGAGTTCGACGGCCTCGGAGAGCTTTCGTTCGTCGAGCTTTACTTCGGCCAATCCGGCCAGCGCCTTGGGATCGTCCGGTTGCTTTTCGAGCGCGACGTCAATCTGCTGCTTCAGAACGTCGAGCTGAAAGTATGCGTCGACGTAATCCGCGCTCTGCGAAATGATGCTGCCCTGGTAACACACCAGGTTGCCGGGAATCGTGCCGCTGCGCGAGCGGGCACGTTCTTCGATCGTGCCAGAGTCGAGATCGATCTTTGCCACTTCGGCGCTGGTCAGCGGCAGGTAGTAGAAGTTTCCACTGTAAAACCCTCGGCCGCTGGGTAAGCTGCCAGCGGGCAATTCCATATCCCCTGGCCAGGCCCTTTCGCCGTCGGCCAGCCGGATCGCGGAAACAGAATTGCGGCCGATCAGCACGACACGGTCGCGGTGCACGCATCCCACATACAAGTTCGAACCCCGGTTCTGCTTCCACAGTTCCTTGCCGTCGGCCAGGTTCAAGCAGTACAGCTGATCGGTCTCCACCGGAGTCACCAGCACCCGGCCGCCGGAGACGGTAACAGTTGCATCGCTCCAGCGTTCGTTACCCCGGCGCTCGCTTCCCAAATAGGCGGGCAGACGACCGTTGACGAAGCGCTCCGCCGAGTACTGAGTCGCGCGAGGATATTGGTATCCCCACAATAGCGATCGCGTGGTCAGATCGATGCCGACCACGGCGCCGGCCGACGTCGGACAAACCAGCACGCCATCGGCGAAGCTGGGCATCGCGCCGGCATTGCGGCGCAAGCCGTCGCTGGTGACGGACTGCTCGACAACGGCCAATTGTTGCGACCATTCGAGCGCTCCGGTCGCGGGGGCCAGCGACAACAGCCGGATTTCCTGGCCCCGCATTTCGGCGAGCACGTACAAATGGCCCAACAGCGGCAGCGGCGGTCCCAGGAAAAACGCGCCGGCCAACTTCGGTTCGTCCTCGCCTGTAACTCCACCAACTTCCCACTTCAACTTGCCTTGAGTGCGCAGTTCCCGCGCGGCCAGCCGGTTCGTGCCACGCGAATTAACGCCGTAGCGACGCTGGCCGTTGGGTAAGACGGTCATCACCAGGTTCGAGCTGACGCCCGCCAATCCCAAGCCCTCGACAAAATAGACTTGTCCGCCGTCGCTACTCAATGTGCCGTAAATGGCGTCGTCCCATAGCCGCTGATCGAGCCCTGCGAACAGTTGTTGGGTACCGGCGGTAAGCTGCTGGCTGCTGCCGGCTTTAGAGAACTGCTCGAAAGAATCGTCCGTCGCGGCGTACTTCCAGACCAGTTTTCCGGTGTCGAAGTCGACGGCCTCAATCGCAAACGCGGTACGCATCAAGACGTCGTCGCCCACGGCCAAAGGGTGCATGCTCGGCAGGGCCACGATTTCCTGGCTCAGATAATCGCCACGCGTTTTGACAACGAACTTTTCCACGGCCCGATCATCGCTGGTGCGTTGCCGCCAACGAACGCTCATCAGCGGCCGCCCGCCGGAACTTGCCGCGTTGCGGCTCTCGTCGCCTCGATATAGCGTCCATTGATCGGGCTCGGCCGCGCGCGACTGAGGCTGGGGACCCAACGTCTCCTCCAGCCACGCCAGCGCTTGGGAATCTGGGCCGAAGAGCTTGACGCTCTTGCCCGCCACGAGGAGCTTGCCCGCCCCCCCAGCTCGCTTGAGGCGGACGAGTGTTTCCTTCGCGCGCTCGGGCTTGCCCGCGCGCAGCCAACAGGTAGCCAACGTCACCGAGAGGACCGGTTCCAGCCGCTGGCTGGTCGGAGTGCCGCGAAGCCGCTCGAGCGCCAGGGCGGCCGCCAACGGTCGGTTTTGGTCCAGGTGATGGCGGGCCAGCAAGAATGTCGCTTCTTGACCGGCCTGGGTATGGAAGAATTTCCGGGAAACCTCGGCCACGTCCACAAGGTTGCCCGAGGCCGTTGCCTGCTTGAGCATCCCACGGGCCTGGGCCCCGAACTGTAATTCATAGGATTCCCGACCCTCGGCGGGCAGAGCGGCGATCAGGCCGCCCGCTTCGGCCTTCAGGCTGCGATAGACGGGCTGGTCCGGGTTGGGCTTGAAAAAGAAATCCTCGGTGTTTTCCATGAGCGACCCAAGCAGTCGTACGGCTTCGCCAAAGCGGCGATCCTCGAGCATTTGCTGGGCCGTTTCCAAACGCCGCTTTGCCGTTCGGTCCGGGGGCAGAAACACGCCGTCCCAAGCCGCTTCGTCGTCGGCTCGGGCATCGGCAACTCGACGGACAGGCCCCCGAACTCCCGGCCGGACTTGTACTTGAGCGACGGCCGGCGGCCTTCCAACGATGGCCGGCCGCGGTGCCTGGGCAAAAGCCACAAGCGGGCACGCGCCGAATATCATCCACCCGACAGCGGCCCCCCACCGACTGCACATTCTCGGTCGCTCCATGGGTGTCTCCCTGACCTTTGCGTTCACGCGGCCACGCGCTTCGGTCTGCGAGTCCTTCCGCCACTGTATCTGAAGTGTGGCCAGCCGCGGCCGGTCCGTCCGACCCGACTTGCCGATGCAAGTTGCTTAACCGGCGTCTTCCCAGCGCGTGTGGGAGCGACAGCCATCGTACTTCATTGTTCGCTTTAGGACGCCAATGACAGCGCGGCAGGCCGCCGTGGAGGCTTTAGCCGGTCCACGGACCCCGATTCCATAATATGCATCTTAATGTCCGTCGCTGTCATTCACAAGTATAGACCGCCCAGCAGTTTAAACGCGGGACCCAGTAAGCCGCTCAGGCGGGCCGCCACACCGGCTTGCGGTTTGCGCCGGCAAGCGCCCCCCACGAGCGTCGTTCGCAACACCCGAAGCGCGGCATGGGGCAGGTGGACGTTTGGCAATTCGCTGCGGCAGCCGACGCCGTGCAGACGCCCAAAGCACCCTTGCGGACGAACCGGGTCGTCTTCGTCATTTAAATTGCGCGCGGCGAGTTTCTGATGCTTCGGCCGCCCGTCGAAATGTAGTCGCTGGCGTGGTTGAGGCGGTCCCTATTCAGAATTCCCGAGCAAAGGCCCCTCTCCAGAATATCTCTGGGGGGCCGACGGGTCAGGGACCGGTCACGGTGGATTCTGGCGATCTGGAGCCTGTTTTTCGCAATTTTCCGAGCAACTGCGTGTTTTGTGGCTTGCATTTTTGGTGTTAACGACTTTAATCATCGCGTCGCTTAATGCGGAGAGACTTGTTTTAAACCCCAATAAACCCACAGGGAGGGTCAAGGACTATGGCGAAAGCCGCAACCGCAGCGAAGAAGTCACCGTCGAAATCGGAAGTCACTAACAACATTGCCGAGGCGACGAGCCTCTCGAAGAAGCAGGTAACTGCCGTGCTCGAGGCTCTAGCCAACGAGATCAAGAAGAGTCTTTCAAGCAAGGGACCGGGCGTGTTCGCAGTGCCTGGCCTGGTGAAGATCGAGAAGAAGAAAGTCCCGGCTCGGCCGGCGCGCAAGGGCGTACCCAACCCCTTCAAGCCTGGCGAGTTGATGGACCAACCGGCCAAGCCGGCGAGCGTTAAGGTCAAGGTGCGTGCTTTGAAGAACCTCAAAGACATGGTCTGAGATGGCGCGCGCACTTTGCAGCGCAAAAACGAACACAGCCGCTCGGCCAGACACGCCTCACATGACGGCGCGACTTTCATGTGAACGAGTCTGGACGAGCGGCTTGTTTGTTGCGCACGTCGCGCACGCGCGCTTTACAGCTCGCGCAAGGCCTCGATCGGATCCATGGCGGCGGCCCTGACGGCCGGATACAGCCCGAAAATCACGCCGACTGCCACCGAGATGCCGAAGGCCAAGGGAATCGACCAGCCGACGATTTGCGGCTCGACGTCCCGAATCACCTCCGGCAGGTTGTCCATGGCGGTGGGAAAAGCGCCTTGCAGAAGCGCACGCACGATTTCGATCATGGGCCCGCACGTCAGCCCTGCGAGAACTCCCGCCAATCCGCCGACGATCGAGAGCACAACGGTTTCGACCAGAAACTGCTGCGCGATGTCCTTGCGCTTGGCTCCCAAGGCCCTGCGAATGCCGATCTCGCGGGTTCGCTCGGTCACCGTGGCCAGCATGATGTTCATGATGCCGATGCCGCCCACGACCAGCGAGATGGCGGCGATGATGCCCATGAAGATCATGAACATCAGCCGCGTCGTTTTGGCCTGTTCGAGCAGTTCGAGCGGCACGGTGACTCCGTAGTCGGAGTCGCGGTGAAATTCCGCCAGGGTGTTTTTGACGATCTCGGCGGTGGCCAGCACGCTGCGCACGGACTTGATCCGCAGCGTGATCTGGTTAAGCTCCAGCGTCTCACCCTCGAACGAGCCGCTGCGTTGCGTGATGACCGTATCGCCGATGCGCGCCCACAGATCGCTCAAGGGAATGTATACGTCGTTCGAGAAGTCCTGCGCTTCGAGCGAGCCGCCGATGCCCGCCGACGGGGCGCGCTCTTTGACGATTCCAATCACGACGTAATAGAGATTTTCGACGCGCACCGAACGGCCGACGGCGTCCTCGATGGGAAACAGCCGCTCGGCCACGCTGGCGGCCAACACGCAAACGTTGCGCTTGAACTGCAAATCGGCATCCTCGAGGAAACGGCCCCGTTCGGCCTGCAAATGCGTCACGATCGCGTACTCGGGCGTGCAACCCACCAGGCGGCCGTCCACCAAATACGTGCCGCGGCGAAACTCGCGACGCAACTCGCGCACGGGCAGCGCGTGGTCGATCGTGGGCACGGTTTCCTGCAGCCGTTCGAAGTCGCGCCGCGTCAAGCCATAGGCGACGACGCCGCGCGGGGACTGGCTGTCCGCGTTGTCGCGCCGCGGCTTGATCGAGCGCACGATGATGTTGTCGGCGCCCAGCCCTTCGATCTGCGCTTGCACCGAGCTGCTGATTCCCTGGCCGATCGCCAGCAGCCAGATCACGCTGGCCACGCCGACGAGAATGCCCAGGATCGTCAAGAGCGACCGCAACGGGTGCAACCGCAGACTTCGCACGCCCATCCGCCACGCGCGAAAACGGGCCGCGGTCATGACCCGGGCCCCCGCGTAATGGCCGGCGCGGGAGGAGGTACGCGGGGAGCGGCCGGGTCGGACTGCTTCGAAGCCAACTGCGGCTTTTGATCCCCCGTCGCCTCGGACTCCGGCAAGTGAAACTGGGCCAGGTGCACGCGCGGGTTCAACAGCACCGCGTCGTCGCGCGACAGCCCGTCCTTGATCACGAGAAACTTCTCGTTCGTCGAGCCGATCAACACTTCGCGGGCGTCCAGTCCCGCGCCCGACCGCGCCAACAGGCAGTAGTGCTTGCCCCCGCGCTCGACGACCGCCTGAATAGGCACTTGCAAGACATCGGGAATGGATTCGACGCGAACCGCGACTTTGGCCGTCATGCCCGGGCGCAGGCCAGGCGGCGGATTGTCGACGGCGACGGTGGTGGCGTATTCCTTCACGTTGGCATTGAACCAGTTCTCCGACGCCGGATATTCATTGACCTTGGTCACCTTGCCGGTCAGGGCCGCCCCGGGCAGCCCTTCGATTTCGATCGTGGCCGACATGCCGCGTTTGATCAGATCGATCCGCGACTCGGCCACCTTGGCCACGACCTGCATCTGCTTGGGATCCGGCAGCCGGATGACCACGCGTTGCTCGTGGATCACGGTGCCTTGCTTGATCTGGAATTCGGCCCCGCGCCAATTGTCCTGCTCGTGGTCGTAAATGACCTGGCCCGCCACCGGCGCCTTGACGACACAGTGTTCGATTTGCGTGGTGAGCACCGCCAGTTTTTGCTTCTCAAGCGCCAGCTTGGCCTCGTCTGATTTCAGTTTGGCGTCCGACGTCTTGACCTTGGCTTCCAGTTCCGTGAGCTTCTTGAGCCGCGTGAATTCATTCAATGCTCTCAACTTCGTGTTGGCGACTTTCAAGTCGGATTGAGCCTTGGCCAAGTCGAACTTGTCGATCCGCAGTTGCCGGGGAGCGATGTATCCGCGCCGCACTAGCCTTTCGGTGAATTCGACGGCCTCGCGCGCGCGACTGGCGTTTTCGTTGGCCACCAGGATTTCGGCGTTGAGCTTTTCTCGCTCGGTTTCGAATTCGCCGAACTCATATTCTTTCTTGGCGATGATGGCGGCCTCCAGATCGTTTTCAGATTGGGTCGCCGCGGCTTCGGCCGAACTGACGTTGATCTGTTGCGTCGTACGTTCGGCCTGTAGCGCCGCGTCGTCGAACTTCACCAGAAAGTCGCCTGGCTTGACCAGCGTCCCCTCGGGCACGATTTCCAAGATCTTGACGCCGTTGCTGCCGGCAGTGCGCGATTGAACCTCGCAGCGCACCGAGACGTTGGCCGAACTCTCCAACTCACCGCGCTCGACGACGTCGTGCACAAAGGGCCCCTGCACGGCCCGTTGGGTGATCATTTCGTCCGCGGCCGGTCCGCCCGATAATGCTCGGGCCGCCCACACCAAGAGTGCCAGGCTTCCGCCGGCGGCCGCCAGCGCGCCCAACAGCGTCAACCGCGAAACCGCACGGCGGCCACCGCGCCGGTGCAAGCAGAGCTTCTGCGAACCCGCCGGGCATAGCATGGGCCACCTCGAGAATGTCGTCCCTCGGCGGATCCGGGCAATAGGCGCGCGCCGGCAGGTGAGAACTCTGTTCCGCCGACCCGTATTGTAACCACCCCGAAGGGGCGTGTCACGTTGAGCTTTTCGGCGTCCCGGCGGGGCCTGCCGCCCCCTTGGCCCGCCAGTCCACGGGTCCGATTCCGGCACGGATAAAGGGCGCGTCTCGTCGCCGTGGCAGCCACCACCCGGTTGAGTTGCGGACTGGCGCGTCGGACCTTAGACTCACACCGTTTCCAAAGCGCTTGGCAGGCACGCACCATGGGCAAATCCTTTAAGTACACCTATCTGGATTTGAAGGATGCCGGCGAAGTGCTCGTCATCACCTTCCGACAGGCCTCGATCCTCGACCAGGCGGTCATCGACCAAATCGCGCGAGAGTTTGATCAGGCGGAACTTGAGGCCGCCAGCAATCGCAAGCTGCTGTTGGATTTTGAGGCGGTCGAGTTCATGTCGTCGGCCATGCTCGGCAAGCTGATCCAATTGCACAAGCGTTGCAAGGCCGACAAGATCAAGCTCAAGCTGTGCGCCATCGCCAAGAATCCGCTCGACGTCTTCAAGATCACGCGGCTCGACAAGCTGTTCGAGATCCACAGCGACGCGCCCACGGCGCTGGCGAGCTTTTAATACGCGTGCCCGCGCCGTCCTTGGCTGCACGCGGCGCGGCGCGGCTATTTGCCTTCGCCCTTCAGATGCTCGTTGAACCAGTCGATGGCCAGTTGCTGCGCCTGCTTGCGAGCTTCGAGATAGATGCCGTAGTGCTTGATCTTGGGCACGATGACGAGTTTCTTGGGGCCGGTGGCGCGCTCGTGCGCTTTGATACCGTGGTCACGGTTGTCGAACAACTCTTCGTTCTCGGCCAGCACAAACAACATCGCGCAACCCGACGCGCGGCCGACGTCTTCGACGGGCGCATATTGCATCAGTTTCTCGCGCAGCGGCCCTCCGCGCAAGTTGCCGATCACGCGCGCTCCCGGCGGCGGATAACCCAGGTCGCCGTGGGTTCGCCGAGCCGCCTCGGAAAAAGTTTTCTCCTGCTCTTCACCGGCCAAGACCATCGGACGCGAGTCGAGCGCCGGCACCTGGCTGATCGTCGCCTTGACGCGCGGGTCGCGGGCGGCGACGTAGACCACGTGGCCCCCCGAGTAGCTGCTGCCCCACAAACCGATTCGATGGCGATCGCATTGCGGCTCGCCGTAGACCCAACTCACCGCATTGGCCAGATCGGTGGTCTGATCGATCGGATCGACCACCTCGCGGACTTCGAGCACCTCGGCCGTAAAACGCAGGTCGGCGCTGCGCGGACCCTGCGGCTTTGTCAACACGACGCGCGAGTCGCTGGCTCCCCAGCCGCGATAGTCGAATGTCACCACCAGGTAGCCGGCACGGGCGAAGGCCACGGCGTCGGGCCGCAAGTTGGCCGCCACGCCGCCCCAACCGTGCGCCATTACGATCGTCGGCAGTTTTTCGGCCGCGGGCGACTTCGGCGCATAAACCTCAGCCGCCATCCGCGTGCCTTCGCTGGTGATCGTCGCCGTGCGCATCGCGACGTCCTCGGGCGGCGAAAACCTGCCGGCCGACTCCTGCGCTTTGGAGGATAGCGCGCACATTGACGCAAATGCGGCCAGCGAACCAACCAGGACGCGAAACACGGGGTGCATGGCGACCTCATACTGCAGGGGCTTGTAAAAAGGCGAATGAATCGGCCCGATTATAGCCGGCCGCTGGCGCCGATGTCGACGATATACGCACTGCGACCGGCACGCCACTGCAAGACACAAACCCGCAGAACGCCGACCGCTGGTTGACATACCCTCGAATAAGCCTAAATTTTGATTGGGCATTCGCTTTTCTCGGCTGATCATCCTCGCAGCCGAGCGGAACAGGTTCACTTCACCAGCTCACGCATCGAGCAGACAATCCTGGAGCGCCACGGGGAGTTCACCTTCCTCGATGGCAGAACGCACCGTGGCTGCAAAGAAACGATTGGCCGGCACTCGCCTGGCCCTTGAGCCGCTCGAGAGTCGCGAGCTGTTGACGGTTGCGCCGACGTTCTCAAGCGCGCTTTTTTTGGCGAGCGCTCAAGCCCGCGACGCGGCGGCTTCAGCTCAGGTCGCCGTGCCATTTAGCCCGTCTGCCGGCTCGATCGTGGCCCAGCCGCTGGCGACGAGTGGGTCGGCGCCGATCCATCATGCGCCCTCGGGCGCCGACAAGGACGTTGCGACGCTCGAGGACTCGGCCTACACGTTTGCCATCAACGATTTCGGCTTCAGTGATCCGGACGATCTGTCGAGCCCCGCGCCCGCCGTCAGCAACCTCACGGCCGCCAACGTGTTGGTGTTGTACAACACAGCCAGCGCCGAAGGGACCCAGATCGCCAACTACTACGCGCAAGTTCATCCTGGCGTTCAGCTACTGGGGCTCAACGGCGTCGATCCAAACAACGAAGAGATTACGGCCGACGACTATCTCAGCACGATCCGGCCGCAGGTGGTCGCGGCCCTCACGCCGGCGATCGAAGTCATCGTCACGACCAAAGGCCTGCCGCTGCGGATCAATGTTACCGAGCCGGCGCTTCCGGCGTTTTCGACGTACGTCGATTCTTCCGGCACGACGCGCACGGTTTTCGCCTGGCGCCAGTATTCGAGCCTGGAAAGCGAGCTGACGCGAGTGGATTCGGTGAGCATGTGGCAAATGATCGGCGATCAGACCTACTTCAACAGCGGTCACTTTGCGTGGAATACCTACTTCCTGTCCGATGCTCCCTTTAGCCACGCAACGTACGGCACGCGTCTGACATCGCGGCTGGACGGTTACACGGTCGGCGACGTCCTGGCCAGCATCGATCGCGCGCAACAAGCGTTTATCGGGCCGCAAAACAGCCCCGGCGGTCCAATTTTCTTCCTGGTGGACGATGATCCGTCCAAGAACTACGGCTTTTCGATGGACGACCTGGTCAATAACGTCCTGACGCCGATGGGGATGCCCGTCGTCTACGATAACACGAGCGCATTTGTCGGGACGGCACCCGGCCCGGTCGTCGGATACGACAGTCATGGCGTGCACCAGGCGTCGACGCCGGCCAACTACCTGCAGAGCGGACTTAACGTCACGCTAGCCGACGGCGCGGTCTTCGCCAGTTGGGAAAGTTTCAACGCCTACAGCTTCAAGCCGGCATCGAACCCGCATATCAACCAGGGACAAGTCGGCCAATGGCTCCAAATAGGCGGCACCGCGGCGGTGGGACATGTCGAAGAACCTCAGACGTCGCCCAACAACGTGACCCACGAAGACCAGATGTTCCAAATGCTCTTGGCCGGCTACACTTTCGCCGAAGCAGCCTGGAGCGCGACGCCGCAGCTCTCCTTTGTCAACACCGTGGTCGGCGATCCGCTGATGACATGGCAGCCGCTGTCGTCGGCCGGCGCTGACTCGCTATTGGCCGTCGAGATCACGACCTTGCCGACCGCGGGCACTCTCACGAACAACGGCCTGGCGGTCGCGGCCGGACAGTTTGTCTCCGCGGCCGATATCGCGGCCGGCAGGCTCAAGTTCACGCCGGCCGCCAATGCCAACGGGTCGAACTACGCCAGCTTCACCTTCCAGGTGCAAGACGATGGCGGCACGGCCGGCGGCGGGAGCGATCTCGATCCCTCGCCAAACGTGATCCGCGTCAGCGTCACGGCCGTCAACGATCCGCCGGTCGGCGCCAACAAGACCGTCACCACTCTGGAAGACGCCGCGTACATTTTCGCCGCCGCCGACTTCAGCTTCAGCGATACGGCCGACTCGCCCGCCGACGCACTCTCGGCGGTCAAGATCACAACCTTGCCAACCGCGGGCACGCTGACCAACAACGGCCTGGTGGTCTCAGCCGGGCAGTTCATCGCGGTGGCCGATATCATGGCCGGAAAACTCAAGTTCACCCCGGCCGTCAATGCCCGAGGCGTCAACTACGCCAACTTCACGTTCCAAGTACAAGACAACGGCGGCACGGCTGCCGGTGGCATCGCTCTCGCGTCGTCGCCCGATATGTTGATGATCAACGTGACCAGCGTCAACGACCCGCCGACCGGCACCAACAAGACCGTGACCACGCTCGAAAACGCTGCCTACACGTTTGCGGTCGCGGATTTTGGATTTGGCGATCCGGCCGACTCGCCGGCCAACTCGCTGTTGTCGGTCAAACTCGCGAGCTTGCCGTCGGTTGGCGCGTTGACCAATAACAACCAGGCTGTCTCAGCCGGGCAATTCATCTCGGCGGTTGACATCGCCGCCGGGAAGTTGATGTTCGCTCCGGCAGCCAACGGCTCGGGGGTTAATTACGCCAACTTCACCTTCCAGGTGCGGGACAACGGTGGCACGGCCAATGGCGGGATCGATCTGGATCCCGCGGTCGACGTCATCATGGTCAACGTCACCGCCGCGAACAATCCTCCGGCCGATACCACCCCGCCGACGGTGACCGTACTGAGTCCGGCCAACGGCGCTTCGAACGTAGCGATTCAAGCGACAGCCACGGTAACCTTCAGCGAGG